>NZ_JBEZFJ010000032.1:0-1761 GCF_040649335.1 Micromonospora sp. NPDC048986 | reverse complement strand
GCGTCGAGGCCGTCCAGGAAATTCACCATTCTTGAGAACGGCATGCGATAGACGGTGCCGCTGCCCTCCACCAGCACCGCGTGGCTCGCGCCGAGACCGAGCAGGAACCGGCCGGGGTGCGCCACCTGCGCGTCCTGGACGAACGCCGCCACCTCGGGGGGCGACGAGTGCCAGATGCTCACGATGCCGGACGCGACCCCGATGCGCGTCGTCCCGTCCAGGATTTCCCGGAAGCGCGGGGCGACGTTCTCGCCGAAGCCGCCGGAGAACCAGATTCGTGAATAGCCGAGTTCTTCCAACTCGATCGCGGCATCGTCGGCAGCGCCGCGACTCTCGCTAGCCAGAAAGAACGGTTGCCACACGCTGACGAGTCGTTGTGCCATACCGGAACCCTACGACCCATCAGCCGCCGACGGCACCGTTGCCACGTGCGACGCCCGCCATAGAGCCCTGGACCGCCCGACTGCCCCGACGAGTGATCGGGCGTCCGGTCAGACGTCGAAGTGCAGCACGGTGGTGACGCCGCCTAGGTGTACTGCCCAGGCACGTTGGTTGAGGTCGTGTGACGACACGATCTGACGGATCTTGATTGGCGAGGACCTCCTGTCGTGGAGTGGAGCTGCTGAAGGCGACCACACCACAGACCAGGAGGTCCTCGTGTCTCACGCTAACGCAGCGTTGACTCCTCGTGCCCGGCTGCGTCTGGCCAAGCTCGTCGTGGACCAGGGCTGGCCCGTCGCGCGGGCGGCTGAGCGCTATGACGTGTCATGGCCGACGGCGAAGCGGTGGGCTGAGCGTTACCGGTTGGCTGGCGAGGCCGGCATGCAGGACCGTTCGTCACGGCCCGCGTTGCAGCCAAGGAAGACACCGCAACCATTGGTTCGCAAGATCGTGCATCTACGGTGGAAACACCGCCTGGGCCCGGTCGCGATCGCCGACCGCCTCGGCATGGCTTCATCGACGGTGCATGCCGTGTTGACGCGGTGTCGGCTTAATCGACTTTCGCACGTCGACCGGGTCACCGGCGAACCCGTGCGTCGCTACGAGCACGCGACTCCCGGGGCGTTGCTGCACGTCGACGTCAAGAAGCTCGGGAACATCCCCGACGGCGGCGGCTGGCGCTACCTCGGCCGCGCCAAGGGCAGCAAGAACCGCAACGCCACCGCCGGCAAGCCGCGCAGCAAGCACTACAACCCGATGATCGGCACCGCTTTCGTGCACACCGTGATCGACGACCACAGCCGCGTCGCCTACGCCGAAATCCACGACGACGAGACCGCCGCCACCGCCATCGGCGTCCTACGCAGAGCCGTCACCTGGTTCAGCGACCGCGGCGTCACCACCCAACGGGTGCTCTCCGACAACGGCAGCTGCTACCGCAGCCACGCCTGGCGTGACGCCTGCACCGATCTCGGCATCACCGCTAAACGCACCCGTCCCTACCGCCCACAAACCAACGGCAAGATCGAACGCTTCCACCGCACGATGGCCCAGGGCTGGGCCTTCAAACGGATGTACTCCAGCGAGTCAGCCCGCCGAAACGCCCTACCCGCCTGGCTACACGAGTACAACCATCACAGGCCCCACACCGCGATCGGCAAACGCCCACCCATCAGCCGCTTAACCAACCTCCCTGGGCAGTACAGCTAGGGCGGCCGCTGTCGTACCCGATGCCTAGAGTGCGGGGGACCGACCCGCGCTGTGAGAGGTTCCTGATGCCCGACGACGCTCCCGCCCGGGATCTGCTTGCCCTGCTGCCGG
>NZ_JBEZFJ010000031.1:0-2831 GCF_040649335.1 Micromonospora sp. NPDC048986 | reverse complement strand
CGACGACTGGCCGGGGCGGACGTCGGGGAGCAACGGCTGATCGTCGCCGACCTGGTAGCGGCGCAGGTCGCTGCCGTACTGGGGTACGCCGGTGCGGACGCGGTCGATCGGGACAGGGCGTTCAGGGAACTGGGTTTCGACTCACTGACCGCCATCGACCTTCGTAATCGGCTCGGTCAGGTGACCGGGCTGCGCCTTCCGGCCACGCTCATCTTCGACCATCCCACGCCAGCGTCGCTCGCCGAGTACGTCCGCGCGGAACTGATCGGCGCAATCGACATGGAGGCGCCGATGTCGTCGGATGTGCAGGCCGGTGACCCGATCGCGATCGTGGGAATGGCCTGCCGTTTCCCGGGCGGGGTCAGTTCCCCGGAAGATCTGTGGGACCTGCTGGCCCGTGGTGCGGACGGTGTGTCGGAGTTCCCCGAGGATCGGGGTTGGGATCTCGGGGCATTGCTCGACGAGGATGCGGAAGCGGCGGGTACCAGCTACACGAGGTTCGGTGGCTTCCTCGGCAACGTGGGTGACTTCGACGCCGAATTCTTCGGTATCTCGCCGCGTGAGGCGGTGGCGATGGATCCGCAGCAGCGGTTGCTGTTGGAGACGTCGTGGGAGGCGTTCGAGCGGGCTGGGATCGACCCACTCTCCTTGAATGGCAGTCGTACGGCGGTGTTCGCCGGCACGAACGGACAGGATTACTCCGCCCGGTCGGATGGTCGATCCGAGGGGTTGGAGGCGTTCCTCGCCACCAGTAGCACCGCCAGTGTGCTGTCGGGTCGGGTGTCGTACGCGTTCGGTCTGGAGGGGCCGGCGGTGACGGTGGATACGGCGTGTTCGTCGTCGTTGGTGGCGTTGCATCTGGCCGCGCAGGCGTTGCGGCAGGGCGAGTGCGACCTTGCCCTGGCCGGTGGTGTGACCGTGATGTCGGCACCGGGAGTGCTGGTCGGGGTTAGTCGGCAGCGTGGGTTGGCGGTGGATGGGCGTTGTAAGGCTTTTGCGGGTGCGGCGGATGGTACGGGGCTTTCCGAGGGTGTGGGTGTGTTGGTGGTGGAGCGTTTGTCGGATGCGGTGCGGGGTGGTCGTCGGGTGTTGGCGGTGGTGCGGGGTTCGGCGGTGAATCAGGATGGTGCGTCGAATGGTTTGACGGCGCCTAATGGTCCGTCGCAGCAGCGGGTGATTCGGCGGGCGTTGTTGTCTGCGGGTTTGTCGGTGTCGGATGTGGATGTGGTGGAGGCGCATGGTACGGGGACTCGGTTGGGGGATCCGATTGAGGCTCAGGCGTTGTTGGCGACGTATGGGCGGGGTCGTGTTGGTGGTCCGTTGTTGTTGGGTTCGGTGAAGTCGAATATTGGTCATACGCAGGCGGCTGCTGGTGTGGCTGGTGTGATGAAGATGGTGTTGGCGTTGGGGCGTGGGGTGGTGCCTTCGACGTTGCATGTGGATGTTCCGACGCCGGAGGTGGATTGGTCGTCGGGTGGGGTGGAGTTGGTTCGTGAGTTGTGTGATTGGCCGGTGGTGGATCGGCCGCGTCGGGCGGGGGTGTCGTCGTTCGGTATCAGCGGCACGAACGCGCACGTGATCCTCGAACAGACGCCAGCACAAACAACCAGCGAACCGACCGAAACGGTCGGGCCGGCGATCTGGGTCGTGTCGGGTGCGACGGACGCGGCGATGCGGGAGCAGGCGACGCGGTTGCTTCCCTCGATCGGATCGCACTCGCCGGAGCAAGTGGGGCTCACCCTTGCTACGGCCCGCGCCGGTCTGGCGCACCGGGGTGCGGTGGTCGGTGTCGACAAGGCGTCGCTACTCGGGGGCGTCGGCGCCCTGTCGGAGGGACGGTCCCTGCCTGGCGTCGTCCGAGGAACCGTCGTAACCGGTGACCCGCGGGTGGTGTTCGTGTTTCCGGGGCAGGGGACGCAGTGGGTGGGTATGGCGGTGGAGTTGTTGGATTCGTCGGTGGTGTTTGCGGATTCGTTGCGGGCTTGTGCGGAGGTGATGGGTTCTTTTGTGGATTGGGATGTGTTGGAGGTGTTGCGGGGTGTGGCGGGTGCGCCGTCGTTGGAGCGGGTGGATGTGGTGCAGCCGGTGTCGTTTGCGGTGATGGTGTCGTTGGCGGCGTTGTGGCGGTCGTGTGGGGTGGAGCCGGCGGCGGTGGTGGGGCATTCGCAGGGTGAGATCGCGGCGGCTTGTGTGGCGGGGGTTTTGTCTTTGGTGGATGCGTGTCGGGTGGTGGTGTTGCGGAGTCGGGCTTTGCGGGTGTTGGCGGGGCGGGGTGGGATGGTGTCGTTGGGGTTGTCGGTGGGTGAGGCGGAGGGGTTTGTTTCGGGGTGGGTGGGGCGGTTGTCGGTGGCGGCGGTGAATGGTCCGTTGTCGGTGGTGGTGAGTGGTGATGTGGGGGCGTGTGAGGAGTTGTTGGTTCGGGCGGGTGAGGTGGGTGTGCGGGCTCGGCGGGTGGCGGTGGATTATGCGTCGCATTCGGTGGCGGTTGAGGAGATCCGGTCGCGGGTGGTGGGGGATTTGGCGGTGGTGGTGCCGGGTCGGGCGGAGGTGCCGTTTTATTCGACGGTTTCTGGTGGGTGGTTGGATGGTGGGGAGTTGGTGGGGGAGTACTGGTATCGGAATCTGCGTGAGCGGGTGGGTTTTGAGCAGGCGACTCGGGCTTTGCTTGCTGAGGGGCACAACGTCTTCATTGAGGTGTCCGCACATCCGGTACTGACAACCAGCATCCAAGAGTCCGTGGACGCCGAGGGAGCCGTCGCCTCGGCGCTCGGCACCCTGCGCCGGGACGAGGGTGGCCAGGAACGTTTCCACCTGTCGTTGGCCGAGGCGTG
>NZ_JBEZFJ010000030.1:1891-5304 GCF_040649335.1 Micromonospora sp. NPDC048986 | reverse complement strand
AAGATTGTCCGGCGGCGTCCTACTCTCCCACACCCTCACGAGTGCAGTACCATCGGCGCTGGAGGGCTTAGCTTCCGGGTTCGGAATGTAACCGGGCGTTTCCCCTCCGCCATGACCGCCGTAACTCTATGAACATATCAAACAACCCCGGCACCACTACACGGGTGTTCGCTTGTTCAGAGTTGCACAGTGGACGCGTAGCAGCTTAGTAGTCAAGTCCTCGGCCTATTAGTACCGGTCAACTGAACCCGTTACCGGGCTTACATTTCCGGCCTATCAACCCAGTCGTCTAGCTGGGGGCCTTACCCCACAAAGTGGGTGGGATACCTCATCTTGAAGCAGGCTTCCCGCTTAGATGCTTTCAGCGGTTATCCCTTCCGAACGTAGCTAACCAGCCGTGCCCTTGGCAGGACAACTGGCACACCAGAGGTTCGTCCGTCCCGGTCCTCTCGTACTAGGGACAGCCCTTCTCAAGTATCCTACGCGCACGGCGGATAGGGACCGAACTGTCTCACGACGTTCTAAACCCAGCTCGCGTACCGCTTTAATGGGCGAACAGCCCAACCCTTGGGACCTGCTACAGCCCCAGGATGCGACGAGCCGACATCGAGGTGCCAAACCATCCCGTCGATATGGACTCTTGGGGAAGATCAGCCTGTTATCCCCGGGGTACCTTTTATCCGTTGAGCGACACCGCTTCCACTCGCAAGTGCCGGATCACTAGTCCCGACTTTCGTCCCTGCTCGACCTGTCAGTCTCACAGTCAAGCTCCCTTGTGTACTTGCACTCAACACCTGATTGCCAACCAGGCTGAGGGAACCTTTGGGCGCCTCCGTTACCTTTTAGGAGGCAACCGCCCCAGTTAAACTACCCACCAGACACTGTCCCTGAACCGGATAACGGTCCGAAGTTAGATACCCAAATCAACCAGAGTGGTATTTCAAGATTGCCTCCACCCATACTGGCGTATGGACTTCACCGGCTCCCACCTATCCTACACAAGCTAATTCGAGTACCAATGTCAAGCTATAGTAAAGGTCCCGGGGTCTTTCCGTCCTGCCGCGCGTAACGAGCATCTTTACTCGTACTGCAATTTCGCCGGGCCTGTGGTTGAGACAGTGGGGAAGTCGTTACGCCATTCGTGCAGGTCGGAACTTACCCGACAAGGAATTTCGCTACCTTAGGATGGTTATAGTTACCACCGCCGTTTACTGGCGCTTAAGTTCTCCGCTTCGCCCCGAAGAGCTAACAGGTCCCCTTAACGTTCCAGCACCGGGCAGGCGTCAGTCCATATACATCGAATTACTTCTTCGCATGGACCTGTGTTTTTAGTAAACAGTCGCTTCCCCCTGCTCTCTGCGGCCATACAACGCTCCACCCGCGCGGGGCTTCACGTCTCCGGCCCCCCTTCTCCCTAAGTTACGGGGGCAATTTGCCGAGTTCCTTAACCACAGTTCGCCCGATCGCCTCGGTATTCTCTACCTGACCACCTGTGTCGGTTTGGGGTACGGGCCGCTAAGAACTCGCTAGAGGCTTTTCTCGGCAGCATAGGATCACTGACTTCACCTGAATCGGCTCGGCATCACGTCTCAGCCTTCATGTGTTGCGGATTTGCCTACAACACGGCCTACACGCTTACCCCGGCACAACCACCGGCCGGGCTCAGCTACCTTCCTGCGTCACCCCATCGCTTGACTACTACCCATCAGGTTCCCACGCTCCCCACCCTCAACCCGAAGGTCTTGGATGGATTGGGTGGTTAGCACAACGAGGTTCATCAGGGACGCTCTTTCGCGGGTACGGGAATATCAACCCGTTGTCCATCGACTACGCCTCTCGGCCTCGCCTTAGGTCCCGACTCACCCAGGGCGGATTAGCCTGGCCCTGGAACCCTTGGTCATCCGGCGGAAGGGTTTCTCACCCTTCTTTCGCTACTCATGCCTGCATTCTCACTCGTGCCGCGTCCACAACTGGGTCACCCCGCTGCTTCACTCGCGGCACGACGCTCCCCTACCCATCCACACACCTGCACAAGGAATCACGTCCAAGCGAGGATAAAATGTGAATGCCACAGCTTCGGCGGTGTGCTTGAGCCCCGCTACATTGTCGGCGCGGAACCACTTGACCAGTGAGCTATTACGCACTCTTTAAAGGGTGGCTGCTTCTAAGCCAACCTCCTGGTTGTCTATGCGACCCCACATCCTTTTCCACTTAGCACACGCTTAGGGGCCTTAGCTGGTGATCTGGGCTGTTTCCCTCTCGACTACGAAGCTTATCCCCCGCAGTCTCACTGCCGCGCTCTCACTTACCGGCATTCGGAGTTTGGCTGATTTCGGTAAGCTTGTGGGCCCCCTAGACCATCCAGTGCTCTACCTCCGGCAAGAAACACGCGACGCTGCACCTAAATGCATTTCGGGGAGAACCAGCTATCACGGAGTTTGATTGGCCTTTCACCCCTAACCACAGGTCATCCCCCAATTTTTCAACATTGGTGGGTTCGGCCCTCCACGCGGTCTTACCCGCGCTTCAGCCTGCCCATGGCTAGATCACTCCGCTTCGGGTCTAGGACACGCGACTGAATCGCCCTATTCAGACTCGCTTTCGCTACGGCTCCCCCACACGGGTTAACCTCGCCACATGCCACTAACTCGCAGGCTCATTCTTCAAAAGGCACGCCGTCACCCCGCAAGGCTCCGACGGATTGTAGGCGAACGGTTTCAGGTACTATTTCACTCCCCTCCCGGGGTACTTTTCACCATTCCCTCACGGTACTTGTCCGCTATCGGTCACCAGGAAGTATTTAGGCTTACCAGGTGGTCCTGGCAGATTCACGGCAGATTTCAGGGGTCCGCCGCTACTCGGGAACACCCACAGAAGGTCAGCAACTTTCACCTACCGGACTCTCACCGTCTACGGTCAGCCATTCCAGACTGTTCGACTAGCCACTGACTTTGTAACTTCTCGAACAAGTGTCAGCTTGTTCAGCAGGGTCCCACAACCCCGACCACGCAACCCCTGACAGGTATCACACGCAGCCGGTTTAGCCTCGATCCGCTTTCGCTCGCCACTACTCACGGAATCACTAAATTGTTTTCTCTTCCTACGGGTACTGAGATGTTTCACTTCCCCGCGTTCCCTCCACACACCCTATGTGTTCAGGTGTGGGTGACACCACATGACTGGTGCCAGGTTTCCCCATTCGGACACCCTGGGATCACAGCTTGGTTGACAGCTCCCCCAGGCCTATCGCGGCCTCCCACGTCCTTCATCGGCTCCTGGTGCCAAGGCATTCACCGTTCGCCCTTGACAACTTGACCACAAAGATGCTCGCGTCCACTGTGCAATTCTCAACAAACGACCAACCCACAACCCGATCCGCCCCACACCAAACCCAACACCAGTTGGCGGTATGT
>NZ_JBEZFJ010000029.1:0-9312 GCF_040649335.1 Micromonospora sp. NPDC048986 | reverse complement strand
CGAACGGTATTCCGCGAGGGCGATATTAGGTGAGGCCCGGGGACACTGAGTCACACCGACACTGTCCACAACCAGCCCGCCCCCCGCGTTGTTCCCCGCAAGCCGCCGAACCGTCCCGCGTCACCTCGCTGCACCGCCGGTCGCCTCACGACCACGACACCCGCTCCCGGCGGCGAAACCAGCGAGCATCTGCCTGCCGCACGGAAACGGAAATGCCGCTGGCCGGCACCCGGGGTTGCGGGTGCCGGCCAGCGGTCGGTGTCGTGCGGTGGTGCTGGTGGTCAGCTGTTCCAGTGCTGGCCGACCAGGTCGGCGGCCTGCTGCTCCCACTGGGCGTACGCGTCCGGGTAGGCCGACACCTGCACGGTCTGCGCGGCGTCGGTCAGGGCCATGTCCTGCCACCCGTCGACCTGCTTCAAACCCTTGAGGAACGCCGTCGTCGCGTACTCCGGGTCAGTGATCTGCTCCGGGGTGCCCCAACCCGAGCTCGGGCGCTGCTGGAACAAACCCAACGAGTCGTGATCGTTCATATCGCCCAGATGGCCCAGGTTCTCCAGCTTCGACTCCTGCAGGCTCGTCGCGATCGAGATCACCGCGGCCCGCTCCGGCAGACCGGCCTTCTTCGTCGCGGCGATGATCGCCTTCACATTCGCGGTCTGCTCGTCGTTGAGGCTGATGTGCGACTGCTCGCCCTGCGGCTTCGGCGCCGCGGACTGCACGGCCACGGCGGTGGGCTTGGCGTCCACCGGGTTGGCGTGGGCGGCGATCGGGCCGGCGAACACACCACCGGCGAACGCGAGACCAGCAACAGACAGCATGCTCTTACGGAAGATCGTGTTCATGAGGGGTAGCTCCTTCGGGGGTAGAACACCCCAACCACCAAGGGGGACGGCGGCAGGGTGCGAGCACCTCGTCCGGCGCTGCACATACAAAGGGGGAAAAGTCTGGGGTGACGCTGTCGGCGACCTGGCGAGCGAGGGCTCGTGGCGCCGGGACCCTGTGTAACGACCCGGGGGCCGGGGTCATTCCGGGGTCGGCCCACCTGCTGGCACCCTCATCGTGGCGATGCCAGGTGGTCGGTCGTGGGGACTGCAACGACCCGGGGGCCGGGGTCATTCCGGGATCGGCCCGCCCGTCGGCACCCTCATCGAGGCGGTGCCAGGTGGTCGTTCGCGGGGACCGTAACGACCGGGTGGAGGCTGGCATTCCAGCCCGCGCGACCAGCCCTGTGGGTCGGGCGGCGGGTCGGTGGTGCTGCGATCGTCAGGGTATGTAACGACCCCGCCCCGGCCACGATTCCAGCCCACGAGTGCACCCGGCCACACCCCACAAACACCCACTAAACGACAAACCACCCATCCAACGCTGCGTCCAAGGCATCGAATCGCCCCCCACCCCGCGTGATCCACTCGGGTTCACGGAAGTCGGGGCATCCCGGACGCCGGGACGCCCCGACTTCAAGGAACCCGTGTCGATCACGAACCGACCGAGCGCGCCACTGCGCGCAAACCGGACGAACTTGGAGGTGATGAGGGTCAGGCCAGCCGCCTGGAGCAGCGCGCTGGGATCGACCTGAGCGACACCGGCTCTGGTGGGCGTTACCCTGACACCATGCAGGCCGTCTCCCCCACCGCGACCGGCGTGGCCTTTCTGGCCCGCCCGGGTCGCCCCGCCGTGGTGGCGCGGACGCTCGCGGAGCTGGCCGGCCCTACCGGAGGTGTGGTGGAGCTGCCGGTACGGCTGATGTGGAACGCCGAGCGCACCTTCGATCTCGGAGACCCGGACCAGTTGCTCTGGATGTACGAGAACGTGCTTCGCGAGACCACTCGGGCCGAGGATCTGCGCGCCCTGATCAACGGACGGACGCTGCGTCGGGTGTGGCGACTGCTCAACCTGCCTCGGGGCGTACGCCAGGCGTGGGAGAGCCGGCACCGCGGCCTGCGCGCGGCGTGATCGAACCTCATCTGCACGAGTTCTACCGGGAGGTGGCCCGGGTGGCGCTGGCCGCCGCCGGGCCGTACCGGTTCGTTCTGGGTGGTGGGGTGGCCTGGGCGGCGCACGGGCTGGTCGCCCGACCGACGGAGGACGTCGACCTCTTCGCTGACGTGGAGGGTGCCGCGGCGGCGGCGTCCGCCGGGGTACGGGTGGCCTTGGAGCGGGCCGGGTTCATCGTCAGTGACGCCGACCCGGACAGTGATCTGGCCGAGTTGTTCGACGGGTACGAGCAGGACATGAAGGACTTCGTGGTGAGCCGCGACGGACGGCAGATCCGGCTCAGCCTCGCCCGGTTGGACCGCCAGCAGAGTCCGGTGGTGATGGACCTCGGCCCGGTGATGGACGTTCGTGACCTGGTGGCGAACAAGATCGCGGCGTTGGTCAACCGGCGGGAGGTTCGCGACTTCATCGACGTGGCAGCGGCCCTCGACCACTACGACGTGACCGAGCTGTTGGTCCTGGCACGGCAGGTCGACCCCGCGCTGGACGCGGACGACGTGCGCGCCGCCGGCCGTTACCTGGACCGGCTCTCCGACCAGCGCTTCGGCCGGTACGGCCTGGGCGCCGCCGACGTCGCCGAGATCCGGCAACGCTTCGCCGCCTGGCCACGCTGACCACCGAGCCACACGAACAGGCCAGACCAAGAAGAACCACGCGAGGAAGAACCGCGCTAGGAAGAACCGCGCGAGGAAGGACCGCGCGAAGAAGGCCACAGCGACAAGCCGCGCGCATACGGCGGATCGTCGGGGGGCGCCCCGAGCGGACGCCCACCCGACGGCGGGTCACTTGGTCGGTCGACCGCCCGTGACCCCCAGGATCTCGCCCGTCACGTAGCTGGACTCCTGCGAGGCGAAGAAGACGTACGCGGGCGCCAGCTCAGCCGGCTGCCCGGGACGCCCCTCCGGGGTGTCGGTGCCGAACTGCTTCACCTTCTCCTCCGGCATGGTGGACGGAATCAGCGGCGTCCACACCGGGCCGGGTGCGACAGCGTTGACCCGGATGCCCTGCTCGGCCAGGTCGGCGGCGAGGGCCTTGGTGAAGTTGGCGATCCCCGCCTTGGTGGTGGCGTAGTCCAGCAACTGCGGCGACGGGTCGAACGCCTGGATCGACGACGTGTTGATGATCGCCGACCCCTCTGCCAGGTGCGGAATGGCGGCCTTGCAGAGCCAGAACATCGCGTACAGGTTGGTCTTGAACACCCGGTCGAGCTGCTCGGTGCTGATGCCGAGGATCCCCTTGTCCTGCGACATCTGGTACGCCGCGTTGTTGACCAGGATGTCGAGGCCGCCCAGGTCGCGTACCGCCCGGTCGACCAGTTCCTGGCAGTGCGCCTCGTCGGTGATGTCACCGCGTACCGCGACGCCTCGCCGGCCGGCGGCCTCGACCAGCCGGATGGTCTCCCGGGCGTCGGCGTCCTCCTCCTCACCGAGGTAGGAGATGAGCACGTCCGCGCCCTCCCGGGCAAAGGCGATCGCGACCGCCCGGCCGATCCCCGAGTCACCGCCGGTGATCAGCGCCCGCTTGCCGTCGAGCTTGCCGCTGCCCCGGTACGACTCCTCCCCGTGGTCCGGCCTCGGGGTCATCTCCCCGGTCGAGCCGGGCGCTGACTGCTGCTGTGCGGGTTGGCCGGACTGCTGCCCGTACTGGCTGGTCGGGTCCTGCTGGGTGTGCTGATCCTCGCTCACTGAAAACTCTCCTTGCTGGGCGCGGGAAGCGGCGCTCTCCCACGAATGCCGTCCCTGACCGCCCTACCCCGCGTCGGCCTGCGGAAACCGCCGCAACGATCGGGGCTGCCGTGGCGGTGGTGCCGGGTGCTGGTTATGGTGCGCAAGGCGCTCACGAGGCGCGTCCACCCCCATGGAAAGGCACGTCATGACCTCTCCCTCCGGCCCGTCGCGCCGCCAGGTGCTCGTTGCCGCGGCAGCAGCGGCGACGACCCCGCTGATCGCCGCCGCGCCCGCGCAGGCGGCCGGCCCGGCCCGGCCGCGCACCTGGGACCTCACCCTCCTGGGCACGTCGGACACGCACGGCAACGTCTACAACTGGGACTACTACCGCGACGCCGAGTACGACGACAGCAAGCAGAACGACATCGGCGTCGCGAAGCTGGCGACTCTGATCAACCAGATCCGTCGGGAACGGCGCGGCAAGGCGACGCTGGTGCTCGACGCCGGCGACACGATCCAGGGCACGCCCCTCGCGACGTACTACGCCAAGCAGGAGCCGATCACCGCCACCGGGGAGAAGCACCCGATGGCACGGGCCATGAACGTCATCGACTACGACGCGGTGACCCTGGGCAACCACGAGTTCAACTACGGCCTGCCGTTGCTGGACCTGTGGATCCGTCAGCTCGGCTTCCCGGCGCTCGCCGCGAACGCCGTCAACGCGAAGACCGGCAAGCCGGCCTTCCTGCCGTACGTCATCAAGAAGGTCTCCCTCGGTTTCGCCGCGCCGACCCTGCGGGTCGGCATCCTGGGGTTGACCAACCCCGGTGTGGCCATCTGGGACAAGGGCAACGTCGACGGCAAGCTGCGCTTCGACGACATGATCGCGACCGCCGCGAAGTGGGTGCCGATCATGCGGGCCCGCGGCGCGGACCTCGTGCTGATCTCGGCGCACGGCGGTGACAGCGGCACCTCCAGCTACGGCCCGGAGCTGCCGAACGAGAACCCGGTGGCGCTGATCGCCGAGCAGGTGCCCGGGATCGACGCGATCCTCTTCGGTCACGCGCACAACGAGGTCGTCGAGCGGTTCGTCACCAACGAGCGCACCGGCACGCAGGTGCTGCTCTCCGAGCCGTCGAAGTGGGGCCAGCGGCTCACCCGGATGGACTTCACCCTCACCCGTGAGCGTGGCCGGTGGACGATCACCAAGAAGGCCGCCACCATGCTGAACACCAACACTGTGGTCGAGGACCCGAAGGTGCTCGCCGCCGTGCGGGCCCAGCACCAGAAGACAGTGGCGTACGTCAACCAGGTCGTCGCGACGTCCACTGTGGAGTTGTCGGCGGCGGAGTCGCGGTACAAGGACACGCCGATCCTGGACTTCATCAACCACGTGCAGACCGAGGTGGTCGGCGCGGCGCTGGCCGGTACGGCATACGCGGACCTGCCGGTACTGTCGATAGCGGCGCCGTTCAGCCGGACCGCCGTCTTCCCGGCCGGCGACGTGAAGATCCGCGACGTGGCCGGCCTGTACGTGTACGACAACACCCTCGAGGCGGTAGTGCTCAGCGGTGCCGAGGTGCGCGCGTACCTGGAGTACTCGGCGAAGTACTTCCGTACGTTCGCGCCGGGCGCCCCGGTCGACCCGGAGCAGATCAGCGACCCGGCGGTGCCGGACTACAACTACGACGTCTTCTCCGGCCTGGACTACGACATCGACATCTCCAAGCCGGTCGGGCAGCGGATCACCCGCCTGGTGCTGGCCGGCACCGATACCCCGGTGGCGGAGAACGCCCAGTTCGTGGTGGCGGTGAACAACTACCGACGCAGCGGCGGCGGCAACTTCCCCGGCATCGTGAAGACCCAGGTCTACAACGCGCAGCAGGAGATCCGTCAGCTGCTCATCGACTGGGCGCAGGCCAGGGGGACGATCGACCCGGCCGACTTCTTCCAGCCGAACTGGCGTCTGGTACGCGAGGGCGTGCCCGTCTTCTGAGGGCAGCGCATCACGAACGGGCCGTGGGTGGCGACACCCGCGGCCCGTCGCGCGTTCTCAGCCCTGCACGTTCCAGCGGATCGGGTCCTCAGACTCCTCCGGCCGGTCGCGCCCGGGATCGGTCTCGGTCAGGGCCACCCGCTCGTCGGGACGGACGGCGGGCGGCAACTCCCCGAACCGCACGTGGCGCAGAAACGCGTACTCGTCGTCGGTGAACGGCTGCTCGGGCATCAGCGCCTCCTCCTGCTCCGCTGTGATTGTCTGCCGTTCACGGCGGTCGGCACCAGTAGCCGGGCACACACCCTGTAAGGCGTCCTAGGATCCTGGGTGAGTGGTGGTGGCCTGGCGCGATGATTGGGACACCCGGTCGAGCACCGCGAGGGCCGCCCGGATCGGGCGGCGGCGCAGCATCTCGTCGAAGCTCGCCCGCCCCTGGCAGAACTGCACGAACATCCGCCAGCCCGGCGGAGTCGCCAACAGGGCGTGGAACACGTCCGGGCGACGGGTGAACACGTCGAGCAGCCGGAACCCCGCCCGCATCTCCGGCAGCAGACGCTCAGCCACCGCCCGCTCATACCCGGCCAGATCACCGCCAGCGACCGCAGCCCCGGCCAACTCGCCGGAGCGCAACGCGAAGCTGATGCCCTCCCGGCTCCACGGCTCCAGCAACCCCGCCGCATCCCCCACGACCAGCACCCGGCCGTTGCGCAACGGTGAATCCTCCGCCCGACAACGGGTCAGGTGACCGGAGTCGTGCTCCGCCGGCAACCCGGCCAGACCCAACCGGTCGACGAACCGCCGCAGGTAGTCGCGGGTCCCCTCCCCCGCCCCCCGCCCGGCGATCACACCGACGGTCAGCCGGTCACCCTTGGGAAAGACCCAGGCGTACGAACCCGGCATGGCACCCCAGTCCAACAGCAGCCGGCCCCGCCACCGCTGCTGCTCGACGGGCGGCACCGGAATCTCCAACTCCAGACCCAGATCCACCTGCCGGTACCGGACCCCGACGTGCCGGCCGGTCACCCCGGACGAGCCGTCCGCCCCGATCACGGCACGAGCCGCGATCGTCGTACCGTCGGCCAGCCGCAGGCGTACCCCCTCGAGGTCCTGCTCGATCGCGCGGACCGCGACCCGCTCCCGCAGCTGCGCGCCCGCGGCCACCGCCGCCGCGCGCAGCCGGTCGTCGAACTCCTCGCGGCGCACCATCGTCACCACCGGACTGCCGTTGCGGCGGGTGAACTCCCGACGGCCGTCGCGGGTGAACGTCACCCGATCCACCCGGTCGTGCGCGGGCACCTCGATCCGATCCTGGACGGCCGCCAGCGAGGTGCCGATCAGGCCACCACCGCAGGTCTTGTACCGCGGGTGCACGGCTCGCTCGACGACAAGTGTGGAGACGCCAGCACGGGCAGCGGCGTGCGCCGCGGACAGCCCCGCGGGGCCAGCGCCGACGACGACGAGATCCCAAACGATCACGGAAGCAGCCTAGGGCACCTCCCCGGCCCGACCGCCGGACCCGCCCGCCGCCGTGACCGCCCGATCGGGTGTGCATCTTCGGGCACCGAGGGGGTAACCGGCGCACGGCAACCGCCACCGCAGTGGCGGACGAGCACAAGGAGGAACCATGCAGCAGGTGCAACTGTCGGAGGCCGAGCAACGGGTGTACCAGGCGGTCACCACCCTTGAGGCACGCGGGCAGGTGCCCTACCCGGACCTCATCGCCGAGGAATCCGGGCTCACCGAGGAACAGGTGGGCAGCCCCCTGCACCTGCTCACCGAGAAGGGCCTGCTGCACCGCGAGGACTCACCGATGGCAGGCCTCGACTTCGGTCCCCGGTTCTGCGCCCGCCAGATGGCGTGACCCGCGGAACCAACCGGCACGGTTCGCCCCCCGAAGACCCGGGTAGCGGTCAACCATGCATGACCGAGGGTCGACGGGGGGCGCGATGAGCGCGGCGCAGACGCCGCAGCCGGTGACAGCGGCCGAGAACCGACGACGCTGGCAGGCAGTCGGCGTCGGACTCGTCGCCGCCTTCATGACGCTGCTCGACGTGAGCATCGTCAACGTGGCCGTTCCCTCCATCGACCGGGCGCTGCACGCGTCACCGAGCGACCTGCAGTGGATCCTCTCCGGGTACGCGCTCACCTTCGGCCTGGCGCTGGTCCCCGCCGGCCGCTTCGGCGACGCCCGCGGTCGACGCAACGCGTTCGTCTTCGGCATCGCGCTGTTCACCATCACCAGCGCGCTCGCCGGCCTCGCCACCTCCCCGACCTGGCTGGTCATCGCCCGACTACTCCAAGGCGCCGCCGCCGGCATCGTCAACCCCCAGGTCATCGGGCTGATCCAACAACTGTTCCGCGGGCCCGAACGCGCCCGCCCGTTCGGGCTGCTCGGCGCCACCATCGGCATCTCCACCGCCGTCGGACCGCTGCTCGGCGGGCTACTCATCGCCGTCGGCGGCGACGAACACGGCTGGCGCTGGGTCTTCTTCGTCAACGTGCCGGTCGGCGTCCTCGCGGTGATCCTCGGCTGGCGGCTGCTACCCGGCCGCCCCACCGGTCAACCCGGCTGGCGTCGACTCGACCCGTTCGGCGTCCTTCTCCTCGGCGTCGGTGTGGTCCTGATCCTGCTGCCACTGGTGCAGGAACAGCAGTGGCGGACCCCCTGGAAGTGGGCGCTCATCCCGGCCGGCCTGGCCGTGCTGGTCGCCTTCGGGCTCTGGGAACGACGGTACGCACGCCAGCACCAGCCCCTGTTCGACCTCCGGCTGTTCAGCTTCCAGTCGTACACGCTGGGCTCGATCCTCGCGCTCGTCTACTTCGGCGGCTTCACCGCGATCTTCTTCATCTTCACCCTGTTCCTGCAGATGGGGCTCGGCTACAGCGCCCTCGTCGCCGGCCTGGCCATCACCCCCTTCGCCCTGGGCTCGGCGGCCGCCGCCGTACTCGGTGGCCGCATCGTCAACCGCTTCGGCCGACCACTCGTGGCCATCGGACTGCTCACCGTCGTAGTCGGACTGGCAGCCACTGTTATCGCACTGCGGCTCTTCCCGGACGCCCCAGCGCCCTGGGTCACCGCCGGCCCCCTGCTGGTCGCCGGCATCGGCAGCGGACTGGTGATCGCCCCCAACCAGACGATCACCCTCTCCGAGGTGCCTGTCGATCAGGCGGGCAGCGGCGCCGGCATGCTCCAGACCGGCCAGCGGATCGGCGCCGCCGCCGGCATCGCCGCCGTCGGCTCGCTGTTCTTCTCCAGGCTGGCCGACAGCCACGGCGACTGGACCAACGCCTTCGAACAGTCCCTCATGCTCGCCAGCGGCATCATCGCGCTCGCATTGATCGCCGCGCTGATCGATATCTGGCGCACCCACAACCACAAAAACTGACCGGGGTACGCCGCTGGCCGACACCACGGATCTGGGTGCCGGCCAGCGGTCGGTGTCGTGCGGTGCCTGTGCCGTGCTGTCGTCCTCGCCCTGCTGTCGTCTTCGCCCTGCCATGGTGCTGGTGTGCGTGTTCCGCGGGTGGTGCGGGTCAGTTGTTCCAGTGCTGGCCGACGAGGTCGGTGGCCTGCTGCTCCCACTGGGCGTAGGCGTCCGGGTAGGCCGACACCTGCACGGTCTGCGCGGCGTCGGTCAGGGGCATGTCCTGCCA
>NZ_JBEZFJ010000028.1:0-10379 GCF_040649335.1 Micromonospora sp. NPDC048986 | reverse complement strand
GAGTGTTTTTCGACCTTTTTGTTTTTTTTTTTTTTGGGGGGGGGGGGGGGGCCCGGGGGGGGGGGGGCCCCCCCCCCACGCCGGCTACTAGCAGTAGCAGGTGGTCACCTGGCAACCGCAGCCATCGCGGCAGATCGCCTTGCACCTCGCCCAGTAGCCGCAGGGGGCCTCACACTGCCAACAGGACGAGTAGTTCACCGTCTTCTGCGGACCGCAGGCGGCCTCCGCTTGCAGTGTCGGCACGAACAGCGCGAGGAAGCGACTCCCCGCCGCCTCCAACTTCCGGTACATGTGCACTCCTTCCGGTCGAGCAGAACGTGCCGGCGTGCACCGGATGGAGCACGAGGCCCGTTCTACGGGTCGGGACGGTGGAATCATGCGACCGGTGTATGTGGAATGATCTTATGAAAATCTAATCGGCGGTTGCGCTTCGCGATCGGGGGACCATGGCGCAGTTCCGCATACTCGGTCCATTGGAGCTGGTCTCTGCCGGTAGGTCCGTGAATCTGGGGCCGCCCAAGCAGAGGGCCGTCCTCGCCGCGCTGATCGTCGACGCCGGTCGACCGGTACCCGTTCCCGTGCTGGTGGATCGCGTGTGGGACCAGGATCCGCCGGCCGGCGCACGCAACGCCCTCTACGTGCACGTGATGCGGATCCGGCGACTGCTGGCCCCACTCGCGGCGAGGCCCGGGACTCACACCCAGTTGCGGCGGCGTCCGGACGGGTACCTTCTCGACGTCGACCCCGACGCGGTCGACCTGCACCGCTTCCGGCGGCTGGTCGACGCGGCACGTCAGCCGGCGGTGCCGCAGAACCGTCGAGCGGCGCTGCTCGACGACGCGCTCGGCCTGTGGCGCGGCGACCCGCTGGCCGGGCTGGGCGGTTCATGGGCTCAGCAGGTGCGCGAGAGCTGCCGCCGGCAGCGGCTCGAGGCCACCCTCGATTGGGCGGAAGCCCAACTGGCGCTCGATCACCCGGATCCGGTCATCGCTCGGCTCGGCGAGCTGGCGGACGACCACCCACTGGTCGAGCCCCTCGCCGCGTCGCTCATGCGGGCGTTGCAGCAGGCGGGGCGTACCGCCGAGGCGCTCGAGCGCTACGCCACGGTGCGGCAGCACCTCGCCGAGGAACTGGGTATCGACCCGGGCGACGAGCTGCGGACCCTGCACCAGGCCCTGCTCACCAGAGATCCTCACAATGTCGGCGGAGCCCGCCGCGGCACCGGTCCCGGGCCGTTGGCCCCCACCGGCCCGGGTACCAGCGGCCACGCCGCCCCGAGCGTGACGCAGCCGGCCGTGCCGCCTCCGACCGGAACCGTGAGCGACCCGGAGCCCGCTCCCGTCCCACGTCAGCTGGTTGCGGTCCCACCGCTCTTCGTCGGCAGGCGGAGGGAGCTGGACCGGCTCACCGAGCTGCTGGGCGACGGGCTCGCATCGTCCCCCGGCGCGGCGGCGGTGGTCACCGGCGTCGGAGGCATGGGCAAGACGTGGTTGGCCTTGCACTGGGCCCATCAGCACCTGAACCGTTTTCCGGACGGCCAGCTCTACGTGAACCTTCGCGGCTTCTCCCCCGAGAATCGGCCACTGCCGGTGTCGACGGCGATTCGTGGCTTCCTGGAGGCGCTCGGGGCACGGCCGGAGTCGATACCACGCGACCTGGACGGTCAGACGGCCCTCTACCGCAGCCTCATGGCCGGCCGGAGAATGCTCGTGTTGCTGGACAACGCACGCGACGCCGATCAGGTTCGTGCCCTGCTACCCGGGTCCGCATCCCACTCCTTTGTGGTGATCACCAGCCGGGATCAGCTCGTGGGGCTGCTCACCACCGAGGGCGCCCATCCCCTGCCGCTGGACCCGTTGAGCACTCAACAGTCACTCGATCTGCTGGCTCGCCGGCTGGGACGAGGACGCACGGCAGCATGGGCGGGTCGTATCGAGCAGATCGTCGCATCGTGCGCCGGCCTGCCCCTGGCGCTCTCCATCGTCGCCGCTCGGGCGAGCACCAATCGGGCCCTGTCCCCCGACGACCTGGCCGACGACCTGATCGACCGCCCAGGCAGGTTGGACGCGCTGGCCACGGGGGAGCCCACCGCTGACGTCCGGGCGGTTCTGTCCTGGTCGTGGCGGGCGCTCGGGCCGGAGCCCGCCCGGCTGTTCCGACTGCTCGGGCTGCACCCCGGGCCTGATGTCAGCGCCGCTGCCGCTGCCAGTCTGGCCGGGCTGCCGGTGACCTCGACGAAGCGGATTCTGGAGCACCTGTCCAGGGCGCATCTGGTCAGTGGGCACGGCCCGGGCCGGTACACCTCGCATGACCTCCTCCGCGCCTACGCGGCGGAGTTGGCCGCCGCCGACGACGACAACCGTTACGCGCGACAGCGCCTCTACGACCATTACGTGCACACGGCCCACGCGGCCGCGCTGCTGACCGATCCGCACCGGGACACCATCGACCTCCCCGCTGCGGCGCCGCACGTCATAGTCGAGCGTCTGCACGACCGGGCCGACGCGTTGCGCTGGCTGAACGCGGAGCGTCCGGTGCTGCTCGCCATCGTGGCGGACGCCGCGCGCGCCGGCTACGACGGCCAGGCGTGGCGACTGTCCTGGGCTCTCGCCACCTTCCTGAGCCGACAGGGGTACTGGCAGGATCTTGCCGTTGTCCAGCGCATCGCGCTGCGGGCGGCCAAGCATGGACGAGATCCCCTCGGCCAGGCCCATACGCTGCGGGAACTGGCATTGGCTGCGGTGCAGGTGGGTCGGCACGACGAAGCCGTCACCCGCCTTCGCGACGCGTGCAGGCTCTTCGTGGAGCTCGACCTGCCGTCCGGTCACGCCTACACCCGCCTCTACCTCGGGTGGGTGTACGAGTTGCAGGGCCGTCAACGGACGGCACTCGCCGAGGACGAGCGCGCCCTGTCGATCTTCGTCGACGCGGGACACAAGGTGGGCCAGGCCAGGGCGCTCAACGCGCTCGGGTGGGATCACGCTCAACTCGGCAACCTTGCCACGGCACTGGACTACTGCCTGCGGGCCCTCACACTGCACGAGGCGCTGGGTAACGTCACCGCTGCGGCTCAGACCTGGGACAGCCTCGGATACATCCACCACCACCTTGGCGAGTACGACCGGGCGGTGTCCTGCTTCGATCGGGCCCTGGGACTGTCCCGGCAGGTCGGCGACCGCTTCCAGGAGGCCGAGAGCCTGTTGCATCTCGGCGAGAGTCACCTCTGCCTGGGTCACCCCGACGCGACGCGGCAAGCCTGGCAGCGTGCCCTCGCTCTCCTCCGCGACGGCAGCCCTGCCGAAACGGAGCGGCTGCGGCGCCGGTTGTTCGAGCTCGACGGGGCGACGGCCGCCAGCGCCCCTGACGATCACGCAGTCGGCCAGTCGGCCACTCCCCCGACTTCCCAGGATCTGTAAACAACCCTTGATATTAACTCTCACGAACGTCAATATGTGGAGGTCGCGGGTCGTCGAAGCCTGGGGAGCGAGCCATGAGAAGCCGTCGAATTTTCGCAGTGGTAGCCGGGGCGGCGATGACCGTCACGGCCGCCGTCGCCTTCGTCCCGAGCAGCATGGCGGCCGTGCCCTCGGCCAACGCCGTCCCGTTGGTCGCGTGCACCGCCCCCACCTGGGCCGAAGGACCCACCTACCAGGCGGGCGCCCAGGTCACCTACGGCGGCCGGCTCTACCAGGCGCTGGTCACCCACACCGCGCACCCCGGCGCCGGCTGGAACCCCGCAGCGACCCCATCGCTCTGGCGTGACCTCGGCGCGTGCTCGGGAACCACGCCGCCGCCCACCACGCCGCCACCCACGACCCCGCCCCCCAGCACGCCACCACCGACCACGCCTCCCCCCACCACACCACCGCCAACCGGTGGGACCTGCGCCGTGAAGTCGCGGCCCACCGGCAAGGTGTTGCAGGGTTACTGGGAGAACTGGGACGGGGCCTCCAACGGCGTCCACCCCGGCCTCGGCTGGATCCCGATCACCGACAGCCGGCTCACCCAGCACGGCTACAACGTGATCAACGCGGCGTTCCCAGTCATCCGCTCGGACGGCACGGTCCTCTGGGAGAACGGCATGGACGCCGGCGTGAAGGTGGCCACCCCGGCCGAGATGTGCCAGGCCAAGGCGGCCGGCGCCACCATCCTGATGTCGATCGGCGGGGCCGCCGCCGGCATCGACCTGAGCTCCGCCGCTGTCGCCGACCGGTTCGTCGCGACGATCGTGCCGATCCTGACTGCCTACCACTTCGACGGCATCGACATCGACATCGAGACCGGCCTGACCGGCAGCGGCAACATCAACACCCTGTCCACGTCGCAGGCCAACCTGATCCGGATCATCGACGGCGTGCTGGCCCGGATGCCGTCGAACTTCGGCCTGACCATGGCACCGGAGACGGCGTACGTCACCGGCGGCAGCGTGGTCTACGGCTCGATCTGGGGCTCGTACCTGCCGATCATCAAGAAGTACGTGGACAACGGCCGGCTCTGGTGGCTGAACATGCAGTACTACAACGGCAGCATGTACGGCTGCGCCGGCGACTCGTACCCGGCGGGCACCGTGCAGGGCTTCACAGTGCAGACGCAGTGCCTCAACAACGGGCTCACCATCCAGGGCACCACCATCCGGGTGCCGTACGACAAGCAGGTCCCGGGCCTGCCGGCGCAGAACGGGGCGGGCGGCGGCTACATGTCCACGTCGTTGGTCACGCAGGCCTGGAACTCCGTGCCCGGCCTGAAGGGCCTGATGACCTGGTCGGCGAACTGGGACGGGTCGAAGGGCTGGACCTTCGGCGACAATGTGAAGCGCCTACAGGGCCGCTGACGGGTCCTGACGCCGGGCCCACCGCCAGCCGGTGGGCCCAGCGCTTCGCTCTCGAAAGGTCGGCACCGGAACCGTTCCACCGCCGGCACGTGCTGTTCGCACTCCACGGGCCCCGCTTCCGGGCGCCCGTCGTGGGTCATTTCTCGGCAGTGGCTCGACTGTGCACCACCAATTCGTCGATCTCCAGCCGGCCGACGCGCAACTCCCGCACTACCGCGCGACGGATCGCCAGCCGTCCGATGACCAGCGCCCCGACGGCCGCGGCCCCGACGGCCAGCGCCCCCACGGCGAGGGCACCGAGCGACGCCGCCCCAGCAGCCCTCGCGCCGGTAGCCGCCGCGCCCGTCGCCACCGCGCCGTCGGCGCGCGTCCCGGTCAACCGCATCAGGCTCACGTTTCGCTTCATCGCCCCATTGTCCGCGTACCGCCGGCTGGGTGCCGAATGTCAGCGCTGACCCTGTCGGCGGTCCTGACTGGTGCACGACGAGCCGCCCGGGCGACGACGTGCTCAAGAGCCCCTTGCGCTGAAACCGCTGCACCGGTCGGGGTGGTCTCTTAGGCTGCGTGGGCGGGACGCCCGGTTCGACGAGTGCGTCGCGGTTGCGCCGTACGTGCTGGCCGGGGTGCTCCTCCCGGCGGCTTGGCGGTACCACTGCCTCATTCGGCACGGGGAGCTGGCGCGACGGTGCCGGAGGCGCCGGTCTGTTCGCCGTCAGCGGCCGACCCCGGCTACCGGTGAGGAGCTTCCCCCGGCTCACTGCCCAGTCCACGTGCTCAGGGTGCCACCCCGGCCAGGGGCGGGCGGCCAACATCGGCGAACAACCGCCGACCACACCTGCGTCAGCCGCCCGACGGTCGCTTTCCCGCGGCAGTACCGAGGACGCGTTCTCGTACGGCGGCGCAGCCCGCGCCCGTCAGGCAAGCGGTGTGGTGGCGACCGATCGGCGGCCCCCGGACGAGACGACCAAGGCATCAGCCACCGTCGCGGAGTCCGGCTGCGCGACGTCGGCTGGCACCGATGGCTTTCCGTCGCCGCCGAGACTCCACGGACGATCCAGTCCAACCCATGGTCGGCGTCGTTTGCCGGCAGGCACCACATCGGCTTAGTCTGGACGGTATGGTCCAGTTCATAGCACGGGCGGCGGCGGGGTCACGGCCACGCGGCCGCCACTCGGGGAGAGGCGCATGGCGGTGATCACACGTGGCTTCGGTGGCCGCAGACGCGACGACACCGACCTTCCACCCGGCCAGTACCGCACTGACGACTTCCCGGTGCTGTCGGCGGGACCCACACCGCGCATCGGGCTCGACGCCTGGGAGCTCGCCGTCGTCACCGAGACCGGCGAGCGGAGCACGTGGTCATGGACGGAGTTCACCGCCCTTCCCGCCGACGAACCGACAGTGGACATCCATTGCGTCACGCACTGGTCGAAATTCGGCACGCGCTGGCGAGGCGTCTCCATAGACACCTTGCTGGCCGACGTCGAGACGGCCGCCGAGTACGTCGTCGCCCACTCCTACGGCGGCTACACCACGAACATCCCGCTTGAGGACCTTGTCGACGGCCAGGCCTGGGTGGCGTACGAGTTCGACGGTGAGCCGCTGGTTCCGGTGCACGGCGGGCCAGCTCGTCTGCTCGTTCCTCACCTGTACTTCTGGAAGAGCGCGAAATGGCTGCGCGCTCTGGAACTGCGTCTCGACGACGAGCCCGGGTTCTGGGAGACGGCCGGCTACCACAACTACGGGGACCCATGGCGCGAGCAGCGATACCTGGCAGACTGACCTGGCTGCCGGCGACTGTCGCGGCCACCCGCGCGGAGACTGCGACGGCGCGGACCCTGGTCCTCGACGTCGACGGCTGGACACGTCACGTGCCGGGCCAGCACGTCGACGTCCGGTTGACCGCTCCCGACGGCTACACGGCGTACCGCAGCTACTCGATCTCATCCGCCCCGGGGCCCGACCGCCTCGAGGTGACCGTCCAGACGGTGCCCGACGGTGAGGTCTCGCCGTATCTCGTCGATGTTGCGGAGCCGGGTGACCAGCTCGAGATCCGTGGGCCGCTCGGCGGTTGGTTCGTACGCCGACCTGGTGATCCGCGCCCGGCGTTGCTGATCGGCGGCGGATCCGGCGTGGCGCCCCTGATGTCGATGGTCCGTGCGGCGACGGCTCCCACCAGGCTGATCTACTCGACCCGATCCCCGTCGGATGCCCTGTTCACGGCGGATCTTGCGAGCGCAGAGGCCGCGGGCGATTCTCCTGTCGCCGTCACCCACGTCTATACCAGGATCGCGCCCCCTGGCTGGCCGACCCCGCCTCGACGACTCGACGCGGACACCCTCGCCCGCGTCACCTGGCCCGGTGCTGCCGATGTTGTCGCCTTCGTCTGCGGGCCCACCGGATTCGTCGAGACCGTTGCCGACCTCCTCGTGGCCATCGGCCACAACCCCGGGAACATCCGCACCGAGCGCTTCGGACCCAGCGGAGGATGACCGCGTCGAGCACCACCGAGAATCCGAACAAGCGGGTCGGAACGAGAGTCAGGAGCGAAGATGGCGAACAACGCTGAGGACATGGTCACGTTGACCAACGCCGAGCAGGACTCGGGTGGCTCGAACCTGCCGGTAACCACCCCGCCCGACGCGGGAGACATCGTCATCACCAACGACAGCGCGCGCGGCATCTACGAGGCCGCTGTAGGGGGCCAGACGGCCGCCGGGCTCGTCTACAGCGAGGTGGGAAGCCGCGTCGTACTGTCGGCGACGTCCGTGTTTCCCGAGTTCCGGGGCAAGGGCGTAGCGAGCAGGCTCATCGGCGCCGTCCTCGACGATCTGCGCAGGCAAGGAAAGACCGCTGCCGTGACCTGCCCGTTCGCGACAGCATTCGTCAATGCTCATCCGGAGTATGCCGACGTTCTGGACCCGGCATTTCCTCGGTCGCACTCCGCCGGGCGGGGGCATTGAACACGCGTGGTCGCGGCTGAGGTCGGCCTTGCTGAATTGGCCGGCGTGGTGTGTTCGCTGAGCGGAGCGCGGGACCGGTCGTTCTCCTCGAGTCCTTACGAGTGAGCGCGGATGATGGTCTTCCCGGTGATCCGCTCGGTCGGGTTGAGCGCGGAGACGGCGTCGTCGAGGTCCGCGACGGTGCCGATGTGCGTCCGCAGTCGCCCGTCCCGTACCCGCCGGACGATTTCTCCCAGTTGGGCACGGTCAGGCAGCACGACGAAGTCGATCGCCAGGCCGTCCGCAGGCCGCACCTCGGGCGGCCCGACGACGGAGACCAGGACTCCTCCGGCTCGAATCAAGCCTGCCGAGCGCTTCCCGATGTCGCCGCCGATGACGTCGAAGACGAGATCAACTCCACCGACGGCTTCGAGCGCGTCGTTCTCGAGGTCGACGAACTCCTGCGCGCCGAAGTCGAGCGCCTTCTGACGGTCGGCAGCGCGTCCGGTGCCGATGACGTAGGCGCCGAACTCACGGGCGAGCTGCGTCACCATCGAACCGACCGCGCCGGCCGCGCCGTGCACGAGGACGCTCTGTCCGGTTTGAAGGCGGCCGTGTTCGAACAGCCCCTGCCAGGCGGTCAGGCCAGAGATCGGCAGGCTCGCGCCCACGATGAAGTCGACGTCGCCGGGCAGCGGCGCGAGGTTGCGTGCCTCGACTGCCACATACTCCGCCAGGGTGCCGTCGCGGGTCCAGTCGGTGAGGCCGAACACCCGCTGTCCCACCGACAGTCCCGTCGTGCCGTACCCGAGAGCGGTGACCACTCCGGCCAGCTCGTGCCCGGGTATCGACGGCGTCCGGTCACGGCCGAGGCGATCGGTCCAGGTCGAGGGCCACGCCAACTCGGTCGGGACGAACCCCGAGGCATGAACCTGGACGACGACGTCGTTGAGGGCCGGTTCCGGGTCAGGCCGCTCCGCCAGCCTCATCCCGGCCGTTCCCGCAGCCTCGTCCGTCACCACGATCGCCTTCATCAGACACCTCCTTGTATCCAGCCCTCGTCCGCGTTGGCACGAGGAGCACGTCTCGGTTTCCCCGCATCGGCGGCGCCAAGCCTCGGCTCCGGCGCACACCACGCTGATCGGTGGCGGTTGGGCCGCGGGGATGCTGCCGGGACTGGCGGGGACGTTTGTCGGACTCGACGCCGACGGGCAGGTCGGGCTGGCCGTCGCTGCCGGCTGCGCCCGTCGGACGTTCCGAAGCTAGTCGCGCCGAAACTGGTCTGTCAAGTCCACTTTTGGTTCGTCGGAATAGTGTTGCGTTTGCAGAAGTTGCCAGTTCAGCCGCGTGGGTGAGCCAACGATCTGCCATCGACTGGAGTCCTTTTGGGGACTCTCTAGTCCAGGATCGGTGCAGGCTGTGGGAATACCATCGCCCCGGAGAGCGTCTGTACCTAGCGTGCCCAGGAGCGCTGCACCTGGCTCCGCAGCCATACGCCGCAAGGCCGGGAAGGGAGAGCTGTGCCCCAGCAGACCCAGTACCACAAGAACCCGGAGGCCGTTTCGGGGCTCAACCCGGAGCAGTACCGCGTGACCCAGCAGGACGGCACCGAGCGACCGTTCGCCAACGCCTACTGGGACAACCATGAGCCCGGCATCTACGTCGATGTCGTGTCCGGCGAGCCGCTGTTCGCATCGGTCGACAAGTACGACAGCAACTCCGGCTGGCCGAGCTTCACCACGCCACTCGCGAAGACGAACGTCGTCGAGCGCCGAGACTCCAGTCACGGGATGATCCGGACTGAGGCTCGCTCGCTGCACGGGGACAGCCACCTCGGCCACATCTTCAACGACGGCCCCGCGGAGAAGGGTGGACTGCGCTACTGCATCAACTCCGCGTCGCTGCGGTTCGTCCACCTCGACGACCTGGAAAACACAGGGTACGGCGAATACCGCACCCTGTTCACGAGTGACACCAACACTGGCGCGACCACAGGCATGGAGACGACATGACCACCGAAAAGGCAATCCTCGCCGGCGGCTGCTTCTGGGGCATGGAGGAGTTGTTCCGCCGCGAGCCCGGCGTTGTTTCCACGCGCGTCGGCTACAGCGGCGGCGACGTCCCGAACGCCACCTACCGCAACCACGGCACGCACGCGGAGTCCATCGAGGTCGTCTACGACACCGACAAGACCGACTTCCGCGCGCTGCTCGAGTTCTTCTTCCAGATCCACGACCCGTCGACGAAGAACCGCCAGGGTAACGACATCGGCGTCAGCTACCGCTCGGCGATCTTCTACACCAGCGACGAGCAGAAGCGGGTTGCCGAGGACACGATCGCCGATGTCGACGCCTCGGGACTGTGGCCCGGCAAGGTCGTCACCGAGGTCACCGCGGCAGGCGACTTCTGGGAGGCCGAGCCTGAGCACCAGAACTACCTACAGACCTACCCCGACGGATACACCTGCCACTTCCCCCGCCCCGGGTGGAAGCTTCCGAAGCGGGCGACGGCCTGACACCTCCGGCGGGGGGGGGGGGGGGGGCCCCCCCGCGCCGGGGGGGGGCCGGGGCGGGGCCGGCGCCGAAGTCCCGACACAGAGGCGGGTG
>NZ_JBEZFJ010000027.1:0-27726 GCF_040649335.1 Micromonospora sp. NPDC048986 | reverse complement strand
GTGCACCGCCACCGCGGCGGCGTCGATGAAGGCGAGCTTCGGCACCGACGGGCAGCCCGGCTCGTACACCGATGTGGACCACTGCGACGCGATCGGCCGGCGGACCGCCGTCTCGACGGTTGACCACCGGCAGGCCGGGGTCGGTGTGTGGCAGGCGGCCGGCCTGGCGCAGCCAGTCCGCTGGCCGCTCCGGGCGGTCCGGCCGGTCCGGTCGGGGTTCGCCGCCGGGCGGCGTTCGGCGTTCCGGTTCATCGGAGACGACCCGGCGGCGACCGGTGCCGTCGGCGGGGCCGGTGGTGGGCAGGGCGCCGCTGTGCGCGCCGGTCGCCTCGGGCACCGCCGACGCGTTCCCCGATCGGGGCACGGGTGGCGCGTTACCCGAGCGGGGCACCACCGGCTCGTCGGGTTCCGCGGCCCGGCGACGCCCGCCGGCTGTCGGACGGGGACCCTCCGACGCGCGCCCGGCGGGCTCGGGTGCGCCAGGGTCGGCCGGGCCCGGACGACGCCGGGCGGTACGCGGGTCACTGTCGATGGCGGGGTCGGGCCGCAGGCTGTCCGCGGCCGGCGGCACGACACCAGCCGGCGCGCCGTCGAAGCGGGCCGGCCCGGGGCCGGCGGGTGCTCCGCCGGCCCGCGTCGGGTCGGGTGCCGAGCCGGCTGCGCGGCGACCGGCGGGCGTGCCGTCGGCGGGCGGCCGGGCACGACCGGGTTCGACCTGTTGCTCCGGGCCGGGCCGACGGACCGGCGGACCGGCATCCGGACGGCGCAGCGGCGGCATGGCGTCGGGATGGCCGCCCGGCGCGGCGGGGTCCTGATGACGGCCCGGCGGAACAGCGGCGTCCGGACGGCGGGCCGGCGACGCGGGGGCGTCCGGGCGACGACCGGCCTGGGGGCCCGAGGACGGTGGGCCCACGGGTGGGCCGGGAGGGGCGGCGGCACCGCGCGAACGGGCCGGGCCGCCGGGCGCGTCGGGTGTCGAACGAGGCACCGGCGGGCCGGCCGGGTCACCCCCGCCCGGGCGGGCGGCGGGTGGCGACTGGGGTACGGCGGCGCGGGCGCCGGGCACCGGCTGCACGCCGCGGCGCGGCGGCTGCCCGGGTGCGGGGCCGGCGGCGGGTGGCCGGTTGTCCGGGCGACGATCCGCTGGTGGCGTCTCCCCGGGCCAGGGCCCGTCGACAGGTCGACGGGCGGCGGCACCGCCCTGTTCAGGCTGGCGCGAGGCCGGCGGCGCCGGGGACTCCGGGGCACTGCCGCGCGCACCGGCCGGCCCTCCCGCCGTACGCGCTGTGGGTTGTGCCGGCGGCCCGGCCGGGTCTGCCGGCGGCACGCCCCCGCGCTGCCGGTTCGGCTCCGCCGGCGCGCCGTCCGGGCCCAGCTCGGTGCGTTGCTGCTTGGCCGAGCGGAGGTCGTCGATCCAGCCGAACTCCTCGCCGGCGACCGGCTCCTCCGGCTCGGGCTCAGCCGCCCGGCCGCGACCCCAACGGCGGGTCTTGGCGCGGGGATCGCGCCGCTCGTCCGGGCCCTCGTCCGGGCGGTCCCCACCACGCGATCTCACTGTTGACCCTCTCCTGCGGCGTCGGTGCCGCTGTCCTGCATCGTGCCGGGGGCATCCGTGCCCGTCGTCGGACGGGCGGCCCCCGGGGATAGCGCTGGCGCGGTCTGCGCCGTTACGGACGGCTCGGATGTCGGCGTCTGCGGACGCCCGGCAGGAGCCGGCAGACCGCGCACGATCCGGCGCAGCAGCGGCAACCTGCTGGCCACCGACCGCTCCGCGCCGTGCGGGCTGGGCTGGTAGTAGTCGGTGCCCACCAGGTCGTCCGGGACGTACTGCTGGGTGACCACGCCGCGCTGGTCGTCGTGCGGGTAGCGGTAGCCGGTCCCGTGGCCCAACCCTCGGGCGCCGGCGTAGTGCGCGTCGCGCAGCCCGCGTGGCACCGGGCCACCGCGACCGGCCCGGACGTCGGCGATGGCGGCGCCGATGGCGGTGGTGGCCGAGTTCGACTTGGGCGCGGTGGCCAGGTGGATCACCGCCTGGGCGAGGTTGAGCTGCGCTTCGGGCAGCCCGACGTACTCGACCGCGTGCGCGGCGGCCGTCGCCACGCTCAGCGCCCCGGGATCGGCCATGCCGACGTCCTCGCTGGCGAAGATGACCAGACGACGGGCGATGAACCGGGCGTCCTCACCGGCGACCAGCATGCGGGCCAGCCAGTGCACCGCCGCGTCCACGTCCGAGCCGCGCATGCTCTTGATGAAGGCGCTGACCACGTCGTAGTGGGCGTCGCCGTCGCGGTCGTAGCGCACTGCCGCCACGTCGACGGCCTGCTCAGCGGTGGCGAGGTCGATGCGCCCACCGCCGAGGGCCGTCGCGGAGGCCGCCGCCGCCTCAAGGGCGGTGAGTGCCTTACGGACGTCGCCGGCGGCCAGCCGGACCAGGTGATCCTCGGCCTCGGTGGTCAGGGCCAGTGCGCCGTCCAGGCCACGCTTGTCGGCGACCGCGCGGCGCAGCAGGCCCCGCACCGCCTCGTCGTCAAGCGGTTGCAGGGTGAGCAGCACGCACCGCGACAGCAGCGGTGAGATGACCGAGAAGTACGGGTTCTCGGTGGTGGCCGCCAGCAGGGTGACAGTGCGGTCCTCGACGGCGGCGAGCAGTGAATCCTGTTGGGTCTTGCTGAACCGGTGCACCTCGTCGATGAAGAGCACGGTCTGTGGGCCACCGGAACGGCGCTGGCGGCGTGCCGCCTCGATCACCGCCCGGACGTCCTTCACCCCGGCGGAGAGCGCCGACATGGCGACGAAGCGGCGGTCGGTGGCACCGGCCACCAGGTGGGCGATTGTGGTCTTGCCGCTGCCCGGCGGGCCCCAGAGGATCACCGACATCGGAGCCCCGCCGGAGACCAGTTGCCGCAGGGGTGCGCCGGGAGCGAGCAGGTGCTCCTGCCCGACCAACTCGTCGAGGGTCACCGGGCGCATCCGGACGGGCAAGGGCGAATCGTCGGCCACCGCGGTGAAGCCGTCGACACCGGCGGGACCGTCGGGCGCGCTGCGCGACCCGGCGGGTTCACCGAGGGAGAAGAGGGCGTCGGACTCCATCACGAAGACAGTACCGGGCCGGGCCCACGACGCCGGAATCGCGCCGCGGGCCCGCCACCGGTGATCGGTTCCGGTCAGCCACGCCCGGGGCGACGGCCCCGGTACCAGCGGCCGCCGCCACCGCCGCGCGGGCCGCTGCCCACACCGGCCAGGTAGAGCGAGAGGAGAAGGAGCCCGATGAGTACGAGGGTGTTCCAGTTGAACAGGTCCGGCGCTCCGAAGTCGGTGCCGAGCAGGTCGAGCAGCAGGGCGAAGCCAAAGACGATGGCCGCGAGAATGGCGAGCATGTCGGTCCTCCGGTGGGGGTTCCCAGTAGGTCGGCGCGTGATGTACCCAATCGGTCGACTCGCCAATCTCCACGGTGGATGCACCAGTGCCACGGCCGCCCGGTCCCGCTCAGCCCGATCCGCCTCGCCTGACCGGCCTGAGGCGGTCAGGCGAGGGGTGTTCCCTACCGGTCGGCGGCGGGAACTGGGACCGGGGTCGGCTCGACGGCGGGTGCGGCCCGACGGCCGGCCAGCCAGGCGGGCAGGTAGAGCGGGGCGGCGACGGCCAGCACCACAGCGCCGACCACCATCGCGGTGCCGACACTGGTGGCAGCGGCGAGCGCGGTCAGCGCCACCCCACCGAGCGCACCGGCCGGCTGCGCCATCATCGAGTTCAGCGAGAGCACGCTGGTCCGGTACGGGCCGTCCACCTGCCGGTGCAGCAGCCCGCTGTGCAGCGGATTGGACGCCCCGTGCACGGCGTAGCAGGCCAGGTACGCCACCAGCACCCCGACCGGCCCGGCGAACAACCCCATCCCGACCACCGTCACACCCTGCAGGATGCGCAGCAGCGCCGCGCCCGGGGCAGCGCCGAACCAGCGCAGCAGCAGTGGGGTCAGCGCCGCGCCGGCGGCCGAGGCCAGCCAGGCGACCGAGTTCGCCGGCCCGAGCAGCGCGGCGGCGCGTTCCGGGTCGCCGATCACCTCGGCCAGCCGTACCGGCAGCAGTGACTCGAAGGTGACCATGCCGAAGCCCCAGAACAGCTCCACCGCGACCAGCGCCAGCAGCACCCGGGACCGGCGCAGCAGTCCGAGCGCCTCACCGATCATCCGGGGTGCCTGGGCGGCCGAGGTCCGCAGCGCCGCGACCCCGGTGGCCGACCGCTGCTCGACCAGCAGCACTACCAGTGCGACGAGCGCCGCCGCCTGCGCGACGATGGCGGCCAGGACGGGCACCGTGAGCGCGCTGACCGGCCCGATCGGGCCGAGCGCGATCAGACCGCCACTGAGCAACGCGCCACCACCGATCGCGGCGCCGACCACGGTGCCGGCATGCCCGAGGCCACGCTCGTACTCGGCCTCCGCGTCGACGGCCAGTGTGGCGTCGACGTACCAGGACTCCAACGGACCGCTGTCCAGCGCCCGGTAGACCCCCTGTAGGGCCCAGACCAGGAAGAACAGCCAGAACGAGTCGGCCACCGCGAACAGCGCCAGCGAGGCGAGGTTGAGCACCCCGGCGGCGAGAAGCACCGGTCGGCGGCCGATCGCGTCGGCGATCCCGGCGGTGGGCAACTCCAGCGCCAGCACCAACAGCCCCTGCGCGGTGCCGACCAGACCGATCTGCGGCAGCGACAGGCCCCGCTCCTGCATCAGCAGGATCATCACCGGAATCATCAGACCGGTGGGCAGCCAGCGCAGGCCGTAGAGCGTGAGGTAACGACGTCGGATCTGACGTACGGTCAGCGCGCTCATGACAATCCCTCACTTCTCGACTGCGGGGCTCGCAACACCGGCTCACTCCTCGCGCTCATCAGAGGCCCTCGCGCAGCGGGTAGGCGGCCAGGAAGATCTGCACGGGCTGGGCCTCCGGATCGGTCGGGTCCGCGGTTTCGGCCTCCTGGCGGTACCGCTCCAGCAACTGCCACACCTCGTTCTTGAGTTCGTCGAGCCGGGCCGGTGGGATGGTCATCAGGGTGTCGCTCATGCCGAAGCCGTCCCGCCAGGCCGGTGACCATTCGTGCTGGGTGGCGAACCAGCGGTCGGCGGTCTCGGCGAGGAGACGCACCTGGTCGCCCTGGATCCACTCGATCGCGGCCCGGGCGTCGGGGTCGTCGTCGAAGTCGGACGGCTCCCAGTTGGTGACGTCGTGCGCCGCCTGCCACCATCGTTGCCGCCCGCTGCCCCGGTCGGGGTCCTCGATGACGAGCCCGACCTCGGCGAGTTGGCGCAGGTGGTAGCTGGTCGCGCCGGTGTTGGTGCCGAGCAGTTCGGCGAGGGTGGTCGCGGTGGCGGGCCCCTTCACGCGCAGCGCTCCGATCAACCGCATTCGTAGCGGGTGCGCCAGCACCCGGACCTGCCGTTTGTCGATCCGCACCTCACGCAGCGCTGGCTGCGGGACGTCTTCGTCGTTCGCCATGACTGCACACTATCTCTGCACAGTTTCTATGCACAAGCGTTGTGCATAGAAACTGTGCATACATCTCTCCGCGATCTTGCGGTTTCGGTCTTCGTCTCGCTCACTGAAGACCCTTTTGTCGCCACCGGAAGTGCGAGATCGCGGGGGTGGGACGGCCGCGCGCTTGGGGTGGGGCGGGTTAGGGCGCCAGGAGTTCGCGTACTCCGCGCAGCCGGGTGCGCAACAGGGCGGCGGCGCGGGTGGAGTCGAGGCGTACGTCAAGGGGGCGCACCAGCCCGGTGGCCGCGCTGGTGGTGGTCTTCAGCCCGGCCGGATCCAGGCCGTATCGCGCGGCCACCAGCAGGCCCAGCTCGGCCCGGCTGACCGCGTCCGGGCCGGCCACGTTGAGCAGACCGGCGTACGTCGAGGCGACCAGTTCCAGCACGGCGTCGGCCAGGTCGCTGACGTCGATCGGGCAGCGCAGTTCGTCGCTGAACAGGGTGGCCCGGCCGGCGAGCGCGTCCCGGCAGAGCTGGATCTGCTTGCTGCCCTCCCCCACGATCAGGGAGGTCCGCACCAGCGCCGCGCTCGGGTCGATCGCCCGTACGGCGGTCTCGGCCGCCGCCTTCGCGGCACCGTACGCGTGCACCGGCGTGGGTGGTTCGTCGTCGGCGTACGGCACGGGTCGTCCGGCGTGCAGCGCGTCGCTGGACACGTGCACCAGCCGGGCACCCACCTCGGCGGCGGCGAACGCCACGTGGGCGGCCCCGTCGGCGGTGACCGCCCAGTCCCCGTACCGATAGGGGGTCCCGACCACGGCGTCCGGCCGCACCTCGGCGACCAGCGCGCGCACGGCGGCCCGATCGGTCACGTCCAGCCGCCGCGCCAGGACACCCGGCACCGCGATCTCACCCGAGTGAAACGTCCCGACCACCGAGAACCCGGCGTCGACCCCCCGCCGACAAACCGAGCGCCCCAGTAACCCGCTACCCCCGACAACAAGCACCCGCATCCCGGCCCACTCCCCCACAGACGATCAAGAGGTTTGCGTCATCTCGCGGGGCGATGATGACGCAAACCTCTTGATCAACCAAGCGAAGGGCGGGCGGCGGTGGGTGGGGGCAGAGGGGTCAGACCGGGTCGGCCACCGGGGCTGCGGGGCCTGCCGTGCCGGTGTGGGCCGTCGCGGGGGGCTTGGGCTTGGCGTCGATACCGGCCTCGGTGCGCTGCTGAGCGGTGATCGGGGTGGGTGCGCTGGTCAGCGGGTCGAAGCCACCCCGGGTCTTCGGGAAGGCGATGACCTCACGGATGGAGTCGGCACCGGCGAGCAGCATGCAGACCCGGTCCCAGCCGAAGGCGATACCGCCGTGCGGCGGCGCACCGTACTTGAACGCCTCCAGCAGGAAGCCGAACTTGTCCTGCGCCTCCTCCGGGGTGATGCCGAGCAGGTCGAATACCCGCTTCTGCACGTCACCCCGGTGGATACGGATCGACCCACCGCCGATCTCGTTGCCGTTGCAGACGATGTCGTACGCGTACGCCAGGGCGCGGTCCGGAGCCTCCTCGAACCGGTCGACCCACTCCGCGTTCGGCGAGGTGAACGGGTGGTGCACTGCCGTCCAACCGCCCTCGTCCGTGCGCTCGAACATCGGCGCGTCGACCACCCAGCAGAACGCCCAGGCACTCTCGTCGATCAGGCCGGACCGCTTGGCGATCTCGACGCGGGCCGCCCCGAGCAGCTCCTGCGCCTCCCGGGTGGTGGCGCCCGCGGCGAAGAAGACCGCGTCACCCGGCTTGGCCCCGACCGTGTCGGCGAGCCCGCCCAGGTGCTCGGCGGAGAGGTTCTTCGCCACCGGGCCACGGGCCTCGCCGGTCTCGGCGTCCAGCACCACGTACGCCAGGCCGCGTGCGCCACGCGCCTTCGCCCAGTCCTGCCAGCCGTCCAGCTCCTTGCGGCTCTGCGCCGCGCCGCCCGGCATCACCACCGCGCCGACGTAGCCGCCCGCGTCGATCGCCCCGGCGAAGACCCGGAACTCGGTGCCGCGCAGGTACTCGGTCAGCTCGGTCAGCTCGACGCCGTAGCGCAGGTCCGGCTTGTCCGAGCCGTACCGGGCCATCGCGTCGTGCCAGGTGATCCGCGGGATCGGCCCGGTGATCTCGTGCCCGGCCAGGTCCTTCCAGAGCGTCGAGACGATCGCCTCGCCGAGGTCGATCACGTCGTCCTCGGTGACGAAGGACATCTCGATGTCGAGCTGGGTGAACTCCGGCTGTCGGTCGGCGCGGAAGTCCTCGTCGCGGTAGCAGCGGGCGATCTGGTAGTACCGCTCCATGCCGCCGACCATCAGCAGCTGCTTGAACAGCTGCGGCGACTGCGGCAGCGCGTACCAGCTGCCGGGCTGAAGCCGCACCGGCACCAGGAAGTCGCGGGCGCCCTCCGGCGTCGAGCGGGTCAGCGTCGGCGTCTCGATCTCCAGGAAGTCACGCTCGTGCAGCACGCCCCGGGCGAGCTGGCTGGCGCGCGAGCGCAGCCGCAGCGCGTTCGCCGGGCCGCTGCGGCGCAGGTCCAGGTAGCGGTACCGGAGGCGGATGTCGTCGCCGGCCTCGATCTGGTCGTCCACCGGCAGCGGCAGCGGCGCCGCCTCGGAGAGCACCTCCAGCTCCACGACGGTCACCTCGACCTCGCCGGTGGGCAGCTCCGGGTTCTCGTTGCCGGCCGGGCGGCGGGTCACCTCACCGACGACCTTGACGCAGAACTCGTTGCGCAGCGCGTGCGCATCTTCCTCGCGGAACACCACCTGGACAACACCGGAACCGTCGCGCAGGTCGACGAAGATGACCCCGCCGTGGTCGCGGCGGCGGGCCACCCAGCCGGCGAGCGTCACCGTCGAGCCGGCGTCCGCGGCGCGCAGGCTTCCGGCATTGTGGGTACGGATCACGGCTGGCAACTCCTCATCGTGGAACAGTCCTCACAGGCATTCTGTCAGGGGTGGCCGCCCCGCCTCCGGGCACCCGGCAGGCCGCCACGATTCGCTGGTGGGGTGGACCGGCGAACCCGACTCCCCCGGCAGCCGCGCCGGTTAACGTGGCGAAATGCGGCCCGTACCGAACTGGGCCGTCGCCACGGCGGCGGCGGCGCCCGTGCTGCTGGTGGCCGGTTGGACGGTGGCCCAGGCCCGACAGCCCGTCGGGTACGACCCGGTCCGGGACACCATCAGCGAGCTGGCAGGACAGGACGCCACCGACGCCTGGATCATGGTGGTGGCCCTGGTGCTGCTCGGCTGCTGTTACCTGTCTGTCGCCGCCGTCCTGCACGCGGCCGGGCTACCCAGCCGCTTCCTGCTCGCGGTCGGTGGCGTGGCCACCATCGCGCTGGTCGCCTTTCCCCGGCCGCCGGTCGGCGGTTCGCTCAGCCACGGCGTCGCGGCGACGGTGGCCGTCCTCGCCCTGGTGCTCTGGCCGGCCGGCTCGGCACTGCGGCTGCCGCGCGGGCACGACACCGAGCACCCCACCCGACCGGAGCCGCCCTGGGCGTTCCGCCGGACGGTCGGGCTGAGCGCCACGCTCGTGCTGCTCGCGCTCTTCGGCTGGTGCGCGTTCGAGGTGACAAGCGGGTCCCGCACCGGGCTGGCCGAGCGGGTGACGGCGGTGGCCGTGTCGCTCTGGCCGCTGCTGGCGGTCATCTCCGCCCGGCGGGCGCACCTAGCCTGGGCCGCCGATGGCACCACCACCGTCGGCCCGGCCCTGCCGACCCTCGGCGTCGTGCCCCCGGACCCACTCGGACCCACTCCCGGGTCGACTCCTCGACCGCCCGATCCGCTACCGTGAGCCGTCGTTCGCGGTAGCCCGACGGTCGGGGCGTCGGTGCACCAGGCCGCGCGACGCCGACCCCGGCCCTCCTGCGTCGCCACCGCTACGATCGCCGGATGTCCGCCGTTCCCCGCTGGGCCCTGCTGTCGGCCGGTGGCGCGCCACTGTTCCTCATCGGCGGCTGGACGCTGGCGCAGGCCGCCCAACCCGACGGGTTCGACCCGGTACGGCAGACCATCAGCGCGCTCGCCGCCACGGGCGCGGACGATCGGTGGGTCATGACGGTCGGGCTGGCCGGACTGGGGCTCTGTCACCTGCTCACCGCGCTCGGCCTGGTCACCGCCGCGCCGGTGGGCCGAGGGCTGCTCGCGCTGGGCGGGCTGGCCACGCTGGTGCTTGTCGCCTTCCCCCAACGCCCGGACGGTTCGACGACGCACGGCGTCGCCGCCGCTGTGGCGTTCGGGGCGTTGGCCTGCTGGCCGGCCCTGGCCGTGCCCCGTCGAGCGGGGCGCTTCCCGGGCCCGCTCCAGCGCGAGTCGCCGACCGGGTCCACCCCGGGTGCGACCGCACGGCGGGCGGCGCTCGCGGGGTCGGCGGTCCTGCTCGGGCTGCTCGGCTGGTTCGCCGTCGAGTTCTTCTCCGACGGGGCCCGGATCGGGCTGACCGAACGGCTGTTGGCGGCAGCCGAGGCCGTCGTACCGCTGCTCGCCGTGCTCGCCGCGCTGAGCTGCCGGTCGCGCTCGGGAGCGACCGCGCCCCGTTGACCGTCGTCGCCGACGCCGCGCGGCCGCTCAGCGGTCGGGCAGGCACACGGACGGGCCGCCGGAGATCCCGGCGGCCCGTACGCGGTGACTGGATCAGAAGACGCTGACGCCGTAGCGGCTGAGCGCCTCGGTGACCGGCTGGAAGAAGGTAGTGCCACCGGTGCGGCAGTTGCCGCTACCACCGGAGGTCATACCCAGGGCGGTGCCACCGGCGAACAGCGAGCCGCCGCTGTCGCCCGGCTCGGCGCAGACGTTGGTGCGGATCAGGCCGGAGACGGAACCCTCGGCGTAGTTCACCGTGGCGTTTGTCGCGTTCACCGAGCCGCTGCGCAGGCCGGTGGTGCTGCCGGAGCGCTGCACCGACTGGCCGACGGAGGCGTTGCCGGCGCCGGTGATGTCCCGGAAGCTGCCGTTGTAGAGGGAAACGTTGCCGGCGGCGTTGGCCGAGTTGTTGTGCCGCACGATGCCGTAGTCGTTGCCCGGGAAGCTCGTGCCGGTACGGGTGCCGAGCAGCGCGGTCTGGGCGGAGTTCGAGTACCAGCTGGCCGAGATGTTGGTGCAGTGCCCGGCCGTCACGAAGGAGTAGGTGCTGCCACTGCGCACGTTGAAGCCGAGCGAGCAACGCCCGCCCCCGCCGGCGTAGATGGCCTGGCCGCCGGAGATCCGGGTGCTCAGCACGCCCGCCTCGGCCTCGACCCGGACCGCGCCGTTGGCCCGCGCGGCGGCGGCCTTGACCCGCTCCAGCTTGGCCCCGGTGACGGTGCTGTCGACGGAGACGACGACCTGGTTGGTGACCGGGTCACTCCACCAGGCGGTGCCCGGGATCTTGGCGGAGCGCTCCAGTTCGGCAGTGGCCCGGTTGAGCTCGGCGGCGCCGCGGGTGACGTAGCGGACGACGGCGCCGGCCTTGCTCGCCTTGCTGGCGGCGGCCGCGTCGGTCACCGTGACGACGGATTTGCCGCTGGCGTCGATGTACGAGCCGGCGGAGCGGTCGCCGAGTTCCGCGGAGATCGCGGCGGCGGCGTCGGGCGACGCGGCAGGAGCGGCCTGGGCGGGCGCGCCGATGAGCGAGCCGACGACCAGGGTTCCGGAAACGGCGACTGTGGCCGCAACGCGGAATGTTGACCTCGTGGGTCGCATGTAACAAACCTCCTGGGCGGGGGAGCGGGTCTGCCGGGGGCGGCTGACCCGAGGGCAACCCGGCCGATCTGGGGAAACCGGCCGGATGAGACTGAAGTATTCACATACTTAAGATCATTAACAAGGGTTGAATTCGTCCGGATTCACCGATCTCAGTTGGCCACGCAGCCGCAACACCCCCGACACGCTGGTGAACAGCGACCGTCACACCCAACCGACAGCCGCTCACCTTTCGGCGCGCACGATCATCGATGTCTGCCGGTGCCGGGCGTCGCGTGCACCGCGCACAGGAGGGCACGGCGCCGGAGCGCGCGGTGGCCGCCGCGCATCAGGGAGCGCGGCGGGCTCGGGTCAGGGGGTACGGCGACGGGCGCCGGGCCCGGGACTGGGCACCACGTCGCGGGGCCGACCCACGTCGTGCCCGTCGGCGCAGCGAAGTTCGGCGCGCACCGCCGCGCCGCAGTCGCGGTGCGTGACACTGAGCGGCGGGCCCTCCGCGTCGGCGAGGTACCGGTCGCCCCAACCGAGCACGGCGACCAGCACCGGCCACAGATCCAGGCCCTTCTCCGTGAGCCGGTACTCGTGGCGCAGCCGGCTGCCGGGCTCCCGGTACGGCTCGCGGCTCAGCACGCCCTGCTCGACCAGGCTGGCGAGCCGGTTGGCCAGCACCTGGCGTGGAATGCCGGTGCGTACCCGCATGTCGTCGAAGCGGCGTACGCCGGTGAACACCTCGCGGAGCACCACGAGGGTCCACCGCTCACCGAGGACCTCCATCGCGCGGGCGATGGTGCAGTTCTCCACTGACCAGTCCAGAGCCGCGGGTCGCATCCGACCAGGCTAGATCTCGTTGACAGACTCAGCAACCTGCTGCCAGGCTGCGTCCATGACGCAGACGCAGGAACCAGTGCGCAGCCGTACCTTCACCTGGGCGGACCCGTCGGTCAACGCCGCCCAGGTCGGTCGGCGCAGCGGCCTGGACATGCTCCGGGCGATGATCGCCGGCGAGCTGGCCGCGCCGCCAGTGATGCACCTTCTCGACATGGCCAGGATGGAAGCCGACGAGGGCCGGGTCGTCGTCGAGCTGACTCCCCAGGAGTTCCACTACAACCCGCTCGGCAGCGTCCACGGTGGCGTGCTCTCGACCCTGCTGGACACCGCCGCGGCGTGCGCGGTGCACACCACGCTGCCCGCCGAGGTCGGCTACACCTCGCTGGATCTCAACGTGAAGTTCCTCCGCCCGGTCACCGTCGACAGCGGCACCCTGCGCTGCGAGGGCACTGTGCTGCAACGCGGCCGCCGTACGGCCCTGGCCGAGGCCCGCATCACCGACGCCGCCGACCGCCTGATAGCCCACGCCACCAGCACCTGCCTCCTCCTCCCCCTCCCCTAACCCACCCCCCAAACCCCCCCAACCAACCCCGTTGATCATGAAGTTATTGCGCCGACACGCCGACCCGAGTGGCAATAACTTCATGATCAACGGGGTGAGGGGTGAGGGGTGTGGGAGGGGGGAGGTGGGGGGGTGGGGGGTTAGCGGAGGGCTAGGCGGGCGGCTCGGGCGTCGCGCTTCTCCTCGAAGCGGCTCGCGGCGCGGTCCAGGTTCTCCAGCTGGGCGGCGAGCTGCTCGCGGGCGGCCTCACCGTCGGCGTTGAGACCGGTCACGTTGAAGACGTCCCACTGGCGCAGGACCGGCTGCAGCACCTCGTCGCGGTGCTGGCGCAGGTCGTAGATGCCGGCCAGGGCGATCGCCACCGACTTGCGGGCGAACCCGTCGATGCCGCTGCCCGGCATCTGGAAGTCGGCCACCACGTCGGCGACTGCCCGCATGGCCTGGCTCGGGGCCAGCTCGAACGCGGCCGCGAGCAGGTTGCGGTAGAAGACCATGTGCAGGTTCTCGTCGGCGGCCACCCGGGCCAGCAGCGCCTCGCAGGTGGGGTCGCCGGTGGCCTTGCCGGTGTTGCGGTGCGAAATCCGGGTGGCCAGTTCCTGGAACGAGACGTACGCCAGCGAGTGCAGCACCTCGTCGCCGTGGGCGTTGGTGTAGCCCTCCGACATGTGGGTCATCCGGGCCCGCTCCAACGCCACCGGGTCGACCGCCCGGCTGACGGTCAGGTAGTCGCGGATCGCGACGCCGTGACGACCCTCCTCTGCGGTCCACCGGTGCACCCAGGTGCCCCACGCGCCGTCGCGACCGAACAGAGTGGCGATCTCGTGGTGGTACGAGGGCAGGTTGTCCTCGGTCAGCAGGTTCACGATCAGCGCGGTGCGGGCCACGTCCGGGATCGTGGAGTCGGTCGGTGACCACGCCTCGCCGCCGAGGGGCCCGTCGAAGGTCCGCCCCTCGCTCCACGGCACGTACTCGTGCGGGAACCACTCCTTGGCGAGCGAGAGGTGCCGGTCCAGGTTGCGTGCGACAACCGGCTCCAACTCGACGAGCAGCGCGGTCTGGCTCACTGTGGTGCTGACGGTCACGAGAAACTCCCTACGGTGGCGTAACTTACGCTACCGTAGGTCCCCGCGGCCGTCAGCGCCAGTGGGGACACTCAACCGACAGTGGGTTTGAGGTCTCCCAGGGGTGGCGTCCACTCCCCCGCACCGGCCGTGACCTGCTCACCGGAGCGGATGTCCTTCACCTCGTCCGGCGCTGCATCGGCACCGGGGAACCAGACGTACGGGATGCCACGCCGCTCGGCGTAGCGGATCTGCTTGCCGAACTTCGCCGCGCTCGGCGACACCTCGGTCGGCACCCCACGCCGGCGCAGCGCCTCGGCCACCCGGTTGCTGGCCGTACGCTGCTCCTCGCTGGTCACCGCGACGAGCACTGCGGTCGGCACCTCCCGCGAGACCGACAGCTCCCCCGCGCCGAAGAGCAGACCGAGCAGCCGGGTCACGCCGATCGAGATCCCCACCCCCGGGTACGAGACGGCGCCGGCGCTGGCCAGGTTGTCGTACCGGCCGCCGGAGCAGATCGAGCCGAAACGCTCGTAGCCGCGCAGCTGGGTCTCGTAGACGGTGCCCGTGTAGTAATCCAGGCCACGGGCGATGCGCAGGTCCGCCACGCAGAGGCCGGGCGAGTGTTCGGCGGCGGTATCCACGACCCGGACCAGCTCCTCGATGCCCTCGTCGAGCAGCGGGTCGCTCACCCCGAGCGCCCGGACGGCATCGGCGAACGACGCGTCCGGAGCGGAGATCTCGGCCAGCGCCAGGCACGCCTTGGCCTGCGCCTCGCTCGCCCCGGCGGTCTGGGCCAGCAGGTCGGCCACCTTCGCCGGGCCGATCTTGTCGAGCTTGTCCACGGCCCGCAGCGCCGCCTCCGGGTCGGTCAGGCCGATGCCCCGGTAGAAACCCTCGCAGATCTTGCGGTTGTTGACCTGGATCGTCACCGGTGGGATCGGCAACGAGCGCAGCGCGTCCCCGATGACCAGCGGCATCTCCGCCTCGTGGTGCGGGGCCAGGGTGTCCCGGTCGACGATGTCGATGTCGGCCTGGACGAACTCCCGGTAGCGACCCTCCTGCGGCCGCTCGCCCCGCCACACCTTCTGAATCTGGTAGCGGCGGAACGGGAAGCTCAGCTTGCCGGCGTTCTCCAACACGTACCTGGCGAACGGCACAGTCAGGTCGAAGTGCAGGCCGAGCTGGTCGTCACCACCGGCACCCTCGGCGTCGGCGTGCAGCCGCCGGATCACGTAGACCTCCTTCGAGGTCTCGCCCTTGCGCAGCAGCTGGTCCAGCGGCTCCACGGCGCGGGTCTCCAGCGGCGCGAAGCCGTACAGCTCGAAGGTGGCCCGGATCCTGTCGAGCACGAACTGCTCGATCATCCGCTGGCCGGGGGTCCACTCCGGGAAGCCGGAGATGGGCGTGGGCTTGCTCATCGGCGTACTCCTTGCGGTTCCGCGCCGGTGGCGCGGTGGTGTCGTGGGTCCGCGCGCGGCGCGGACAGAAGATCTAGAGGCCCCGGGTGGGAGCGGCCGGCGACGTGCCAGCCACCTCGATGAGGTACGGGTTGCTGGCGCGCTCGCGGCCGATGGTGGTGCTGGGGCCGTGGCCGGGCAGCACGACGGTGTCGTCGGCCAGCGGAAGAATCTTGTCGCGCAGGCTGGTGAGCATGGCCGGCATGCTCCCGCCCGGCAGGTCGGTGCGGCCGATCGACCCGGCGAAGAGCACGTCACCGGAGAGGCACAGCTCGTCAGCCTCCCAGTTCGACCCGGCGCCCGGCAGCCGGAACAGCACCGACCCGCCGGTATGGCCAGGGGCATGGTCGACGGCGATCTCCAGGCCGGCGAGCGCGAGGGTGGCGCCGTCGGTCAACTCCGCCACGTCCTCCGGCTCGGTGTAGCTCAGCCGGCCGCCGAAGAGCGACGTCAGGTCGGTCGAGAGGCCCTTGGACGGGTCGGCCAGCATCTCCCGGTCACCGGGGTGCACGTACGCGGTGATGCCGCGCGCACCGCAGACCGGCGCGACCGAGAAGGTGTGATCGAGGTGGCCGTGGGTGAGCAGCACGGCGGCCGGATGCAGGCGGTGCTCGGCGAGCAGCGCGTCGAGCTGGTCGAGCACCCCGATGCCGGGGTCGACCACCACGCACTGCTCCCCCGGCGCGGTGGCAACCACGTAGCAGTTGGTGCCGAAGGCGTCCGCGGGAAAGCCGGCCACGAGCACGGGCACTGTCCTCTCCGTCGAGCAGCTGTCGTCCTGCCCAGCAGCCTATCGGGCGGGCCGAGCGAGTTGGCCGCGTCCGTCCCACGGGCCTCGTGGGGCACAGTGACAACCTCCGATAAGCGCTGCTCGGGACGGGGTGGACCTCGTACACCACATTCCCAGTCACTAGCCGTACACTCTGGCGGGCGTGTGGCGCGGCACACGTCACGCCCGGACGGGCCGGGGCTACCGGCCGCCGGCGACGACCAGGTAGAGGAAAGGGGAGCACTGGTGGCTTCCAGCAGGGACCGGCAGCGCAAACTGGCGCGGGCCAAGCTCGACCGGCAGTTGGCTCGCCGGGCCGCCTCGACGAGGCGCCGACGGCAGATCCAGGCCGGAGTTGGCGCCGCTCTGATCCTCGTGCTGGTAGTGGCCGGCTCAGCCTGGGCGCTCGGGGCGTTCGACTCCGACCCGAAGCAGAACACGGCCGCCGAGGACACCTGCCTCTGGACGCCGCAGGACGCGACGGCAAACACCAACCTCAAGGACGTCGGCACGCCGGCCACCAAGGATCTGCCCACCGACGGCACCCGGGCGATGACGGTGACCACGAACCAGGGCGCGCCGATCACCGCGGAACTGAACCTGACCAACTCCCCGTGCGCGGCGGCGAGCATCGCCCACCTGGCGAGCCGGTCGTTCTACGACAACACCAAGTGCCACGAGATCACCGCCGAGGGCGCGCTGCGCTGCGGCGACCCCAGCGGCACGGGTCTTGGTGGGCCGACCTACTCGTTCTACGACGAAGAGTTGCCGACCGTCCCGTCGGCGTCGCCGTCGGCCAGTCCGGCCCCCGGCCAGCCCCCGACGTACCCGAAGGGCACGGTGACGATGGTCTCCAACCCGCCGGGCAGCAACGGCAGCCAGTTCCTGATTTTCTTCAAGGACTTCACCACCGCCGACCCCAAGTACCCGGTCATCGGCCGGGTGACCGGCGGGCTGGACGTGGTGGAGAAGATCGGCGCCCTCCCGACCGTGGACAATGGGACCGGGGCGAAGGTCAAGCCCAGCACCGATGTGACGATCCAGAGCCTCACGGTCGGTGAGCCGGTCACCGGTGCGGCACCGGCTCCCTCGGCCTCCGGCACCCCGGCCAGCAGCCCGAGCGCCGGCTGACCGGGCGCCACCACCCACCCAAGCGGCACCCAGCAGCAATCAGCCAGGAGGATCCAGGCGTGACGTCCACCAGAGAGCGGCAGCGCGCGGCGGCACGCGCCCGGCTCGAGAAGGAGATGGCCGAGCGCGCGGCCAAGGCCCGCAAGCGCCGGCAGACGACGGCGATCGTCAGCGCGGCTGCCGCGCTGGTGCTCGTGGTCGCCGGCACCGTCTGGCTGGCGGTGAGCCTCGGCGGCGACGACGACGACAAGAGCGACACCGCCGCGCCGGCGGCGGGCGCGGCCGAGTGCGCGTACACCGCGCTGCCCACCGAGCAGCGCCCCCCGCAGATCAAGGACGTGGGGATGCCCAGCAACGAGCAGTCCGCCAAGGGCGTCCAGACCATGACGATCGACACCAACCTCGGCCCGATCACGGCCAAGGTCGACCGGTCGCTGGTGCCGTGCACGGCGGGCAGTTTCACCTACCTCGCGGAGAAGAACTTCTTCGACAACACCAAGTGTCACCGCCTCGTGAGCGAGGGCATCAAGGTGTTGCAGTGCGGTGACCCCAGCGCCACCGGCAACGGCTGGCGGGACACCGACGGCCAGGGCGGCCCGAGCTACCGGATGGCCGAGGAGAACCTGCCCACCGACAAGCGCCCGCCGTACCCGGAGGGTGTCATCGCGATGGCCAAGGCCCAGGATCCGGGGAGCACCGGCAGCCAGTTCTTCATCGTCTACGGCGACTCGCCGCTGGACCCGGCGTACACGGTGGTGGGCACCATCACCGGTGGCATGGACCTCGTCAAGGACGTGGCCAAGGCCGGCGACGACGGGGCGTTCGCCCAGCAGGCCGGGGGCGGTCACCCCAAGAAGGAGGTCATCATCAAGGACCTCACGATGAGCAACCCGCAGGGCTGACCCCCGCGCGCACCACGAAGCGCCCGCCGGCTGAGCCGGCGGGCGCTGTCATTTCCGCTGTACGAGTCGAGCCCCGAGACCGATCCGGTGGGGTGTCAGGCGCCGGAGGTGACCCGGTAGGCGTCGAAGACGCCGTCGACCTTGCGCACCGTGGCCAGCAGGTGGCCCAGGTGCTTCGGGTCGGCCATCTCGAAGCTGAACCGGCTCACCGCCACCCGGTCACGGGTGGTGGTGACGGTGGCGGAGAGGATGTTGACCCGTTCGTCGGAGAGCACCCGGGTGACATCGGCCAGCAGCTTGTGCCGGTCCAGAGCCTCGACCTGGATGGCGACCAGGAACGTCGACGCGGAGGTGAGCTTCCAGCTCACCTCGACGACCCGCTCGCTCTGCGCGCGCAGGTCCTCGGCGTTGGCGCAGTCGTCGCGGTGCACGCTCACCCCGCCGGAGCGGGTGACGAAGCCGAACACCGAGTCCGGTGGGACCGGGGTGCAGCAGCGGGCCAGCTTGATCCAGACGTCGCTGACGCCCCGGACCACCACGCCCGGGTCGCTGCTGCTCTGCCGGCTGCGCGGCGGCCGGGTGGCGACGGCGGTCTCGGCGATGTCCTCCGCCGCGCCCTCCTCGCCGCCGTACGCGGCCATCAGCTTCTGCACGACCGACTGCGCGGAGACCTGGCTGTCGCCGACCGCCGCGTAGAGCGAGGCCACGTCGGCCAGGTGCAGGTCGCGGGCGATCGACATGAGCGCGTCGGAGGTGAGCATCCGCTGCAACGGCATGCCCTGCTTGCGCATCGCCTTGACGATCGCGTCCTTGCCGGCCTCGATCGCCTCCTCGCGCCGTTCCTTGTTGAAGTACTGCCGGATCTTCGTCCGGGCGCGCGGGCTCTTGACGAAGCCCAGCCAGTCCTGGGTCGGGCCGGCCGTCTCGGACTTCGACGTGAAGATCTCGATCACGTCGCCGTTGGACAGCGTCGACTCCAACGGCACCAACTTGCCGTTGACCCGCGCCCCGATGCACTTGTGCCCCACCTCGGTGTGCACCGCGTACGCGAAGTCCACAGGCGTCGACCCGGTCGGCAGCGGGATGACGTCACCCTTCGGGGTGAAGACGTACACCTCCTGGCTGGACAGGTCGAAGCGCAGCGCGTCCAGGAACTCGCTCGGGTCGGCCGCCTCCCGCTGCCAGTCCAGCAACTGCCGCAGCCAGGTCATCTCGTCGATGTGCGCGGGCGGGCCGACGATCTGGGTGCCCTTGTGCTCCTTGTACTTCCAGTGCGCGGCGATGCCGAACTCCGCGGTGCGGTGCATCGCGTAGGTGCGGATCTGCATCTCCACCGGCTTGCCGGTGGGCCCGATGACAGTCGTGTGCAACGACTGGTACATGTTGAACTTGGGCATCGCGATGTAGTCCTTGAACCGGCCCGGCACCGGCTGCCAGTTGGCGTGGATGACCCCCAGCGCCGCGTAGCAGTCCCGAACGGTGTCGACCAGGATCCGCACACCGACCAGGTCGTAGATGTCGTTGAAGTCGCGACCCCGCACGATCATCTTCTGGTAGATCGAGTAGAGGTGCTTCGGCCGACCGGTGGTCTCCGCCTTGATCTTGGCGGCCTTCAGGTCGATCTGCACCTTCTGCGTCACCTGCCGCAGCAGCGCCTCGCGCTGCGGCTGGTGCTCCCCGATCAGCCGGTTGATCTCCTCGTAGCGCTTCGGGAAGAGCGTGCCGAAGGACAGGTCCTCCAGCTCCCACTTGATCGTGTTCATACCGAGCCGGTGCGCCAGCGGCGCCAGGATCTCCAGCGTCTCCTTGGCCTTCTGCTCCTGCTTGGGTCGGGGCAGGAAGGTCAGGGTGCGCATGTTGTGCAGCCGGTCGGCCAGCTTGATCACCAGCACCCGCGGGTCCTTCGCCATGGCCACGACCATCTTGCGGATCGTCTCGGCCTTGGCCGCGTCGCCCAGCTTGACCTTGTCGAGCTTCGTGACGCCGTCGACCAGCAGAGCGACCTCGCCGCCGAAGTCGGCCCGCATCTGGTCGAGGGTGTACTCGGTGTCCTCGATGGTGTCGTGCAGCAGCGCGGCGACCAACGTGGTGGTGTCCATCCCCAGGTTGCCGAGGATGGTCGCCACGGCCAGGGGGTGGGTGATGTAGGGGTCACCGGACTTGCGGTACTGCCCGGAGTGCCACCGCGCGGCGGTGTCGAAGGCGCGCTGGAGCAGCCGGGCGTCCGCCTTGGGGTGGTTGTCCCGGTGGCTCGCGATCAGCGGCTCCAGCACCTCGCTGACCTGCGAGGTCTGCCAGGGCGCGTTGAACCGGGCCAGCCGGGCCCGGACCCGCCGACCGGTGGGCGCGTTGGACAGCCCGAAGCCACCGCTGGGCGACGGGTCGATGCCCGCGTCGGTCGGGAACGGCACCACGACGCCATCGGCGCCGGGGGACGCCTCGGCGCTCGGCGGGCCGCTGGTCGGACGCAGCGCGCTCTCACCGGCAGCCCGACCGGAGCCGTTGCCGGTGCCCGTCACCCGGGCCGGCGCGTCGCCTGTCCGGTCGGTCACCGAGCCGTCAGCGTCGCCTGTCGGGTGCACCGTGCCCTCCGCCGGAGGGACGACATCGTGGGACACCGGCCTCCTCACCGCTCGCCGGAAACACGCCGGCCGAAGATCGGCCGACCTGGTCTCGCCCGCCGGACGGGATACCGCCGGCGTCAGCAAAGGGCAATGCTACCCGCACGGACGGTCCCCTGCCGCTCCGCCGGACGGTCGGCGCCGGGTCCATCCGACGGGTCCGGGATCAAACGGTCAGCAGAGCATCGACCGGTTCAAACAGTCAACAGGGCGTGGACGGGACGCGGCGCCAGTCGCTCGCGCCCACCCAGGAAGCCGAGCTCCAGCAGCACAGTGAAGCCGCTGACGGTGCCGCCAGCCCGCTCGACCAGGTCCAGCGTCGCCTCGGCGGTGCCACCGGTGGCCAGCACGTCGTCGACCACCAGCACCCGATGCCCGGCGGTGAAGGCGTCCTCGTGCACCTCGAGGGTGGCCTCGCCGTACTCCAACTCGTAGGAGACCGAGTGCGCCGGGCGGGGCAGCTTGCCGGCCTTGCGCACCGGCACCACGCCCACGCCGGTCGCGTACGCGATGGCCGCCGCGACGACGAACCCGCGCGCCTCGATGCCGACAACCACGTCGAAGGTGTCCCGCCCGTGGTACGCGACGATCCCGTCGATCACGTCACGGAAGACCTTGCCGTCGGCGAACAGTGGCATCAGGTCCTTGAACATGACGCCGGGCTTGGGAAAGTCGGGCACGTCCAGCACCCGGCTGGCGACCAGTCGGGCGACCTGCGGGCCACTGTCCCCGCGCGCTGCGGTGCTGTGGGTCTCCGTCACGGCTGTTTCGCTCCCCTTCGACGACGAACGGCGTCCGGCAACAGCATGCCGGACGCCGTTCGGGTGTTTCCTGTCGGGTCAGCGCCGCTTGGCGCCACCCGGCCGGTTGCCGCCGCCACCCGGGCGACCGCCCCGGGCACCGGTGGGCCGCTTGCCCGTCGGCCGAGCGCCCACCTTGGGGGAGGCACCGGCCAGCGCGGCGGCGTCCTGGTCGACCGGCTCGTCGGTCGCGTCGGCCTGGGCCACCGGGCTCGCGGCAGCACCCTTACCGGCGACCTCGCCGCGGCCGACCGCGCCCCGCCGGCTCAGGACGCGCTTGTTGTGCGCCTGGATCCGCGGGTCGTAGTTCTTCAACAGCGCCAGCAGCGGGGTGGCCACCAGGATGGAGGTCAGGAACGCCACCGCCATACCGACGAACAGCACCAGACCGAGGTCCTTCAGCGTGCCGGCGCCGAGCAGGCCGGCACCGATGAAGAGCAGACCACCGACCGGCAGCAGCGCGACCACCGAGGTGTTCAACGACCGCATCAGGCTCTGGTTGATGGCCAGGTTGGACGCCTCGCCGTACGTCTGGTTGTTGTTGGCGGTGATGCCCCGGGTGTTCTCCTGGACCTTGTCGAAGACCACCACCACGTCGTAGAGCGCGAAGCCCAGGATGGTGAGGAAGCCGATGATCGTCGACGGGGTGACCTCGAAGCCGACCAGCGAGTAGATGCCGGCGGTGAGGATCAGGTTGGTGATCAGCGAGGCGACCGCGGCCACGGCCATCCGCCACTCGAAGCGCAGGATCAGGTAGACCATCACCAGCGCGATGAAGATGACCAGACCGAGTACGGCCCGCTCGGTCACCTGGCTGCCCCAGGCCTCACTGACCTGGTTGTCGCTGATCTGGTCGACGTTGATGCCGAGGTCCTCGGCGATCTGGGCCTTGACCGCGGTGGCCTGCTCGGCGGTGAGCTGGGGCGTGCGCAGCTCGTAGGAGTCGCCGCCCGTACCGCCGACCTTCTGCGTGGTGGCCACCGTGACGCCGGTGTTCTCGGCGGCGAGGGCCGAGTTGACCTCCCGCTCGGCGTCGTCGAGAGTGCCGACGCTGGCCGGCACCTGGAACGAGTTGCCGCCGGCGAACTCGATGCCCAGGCTGAACCCACGGATCGAGAAGCTGAGGATCGCGATCAGGACCAGAACCCCGGCGACGCCGAACCAGAGCTTGCGCCGACCGACGATGTTGAGACCGGCCTCGCCGTTGTAGAGGCGGCTCGCCAGACCGTTTTGAGCCATCTCAGGCCTCCTTGGCGCGCGGGTTGCGGGGCTGAGTCGGCTGGTTGCGGGCCGGCAGTGCCCGGCCCAGACCGCTGACCCGCGGGGACAGGAACGCCCGGGTCCGGGCGAACATCGTCATGATCGGGTGCCGGAAGAGGAAGACCACCACCAGGTCCAGCACGGTGGCCAGACCCAGGGCGAACGCGAAGCCCTTGACCGTGCCGACCGAGACCACGTAGAGCACCACAGCGGAGAGCAGCGTGATCGCGTTGGCCGAGATGATCGTCCGACGGGCCCGGATCCAGGCACGGGGCACCGCGCTACGCGGGCTGCGCCCCTCCCGGATCTCGTCTTTCAGACGTTCGAAGTAGATGACGAACGAGTCCGCCGCCACACCGAGCGAGACGATCATGCCGGCGATCCCGGCGAGGGTGAGCGTGAAGCCGATCTGCCGGCCGAGCACCACCAGCGCGCCGAAGACCAGCAGCGCGGAGAGGATGAGGCTCAGGAAGATCACCGAGCCGAGCAGCCGGTAGTAGAAGAACGCGTAGATGATGACCAGCAGCATGCCGATGCCGGCCGCGAGCAGACCGGCGCGCAGGTGGCTGGCACCCAGCGTGGCGGTGACGTTCTGCGCCTCCTGCTGCTCGAAGGTCACCGGCAGCGCGCCGTAGCGGAGTTGACCGGCGAGGGTGCTGGCGTCCTTCTGGGTGAAGGTGCCGGTGATCTGGGAGTTGCCGGTCAGCACAGCCTGGATCTCCGGGGAGGAGACGATCTCGTTGTCCAGCACGACTGCCACCCGGCACTTGCCGTCCTGACCCAATGCGGTCGCGTCGCAGGCCTGGCCCTCGTTGTTGAACGCCTCACGGGTCAGCGAGGTCCACTTGCCCTGGCCGTCGCCGGTGAAGTCCAGGCTGACCACCCAGGCGTTGGTCTGGTCGAGCACCGCGTCGGCGTCGGACACGTCGGTGCCCAGCACCTTGGCCTGGTCGAGCAGGTACTTCGACGCGCCGTCCTCGCAGGAGACCACCTGCTGCTTCGCGTCGGAGATCGACGCCGGGGGGCGCTGGTCGAGCTGCGTGCAGCCGATCGTCGGCACGTTGAACTGCATCTGCGCCGGCAACACCGCGACCTCCTGCGGAGACAGCGTGCCGAACGGCTTGAGCTTCTCGGCCAGCGACGGGTCGGCGCTCAGGTCGGCCGGAGCCTGCAATCCGTTGGCGGCCTGCCAGGCGGCGGCGCCGACCTTCTGCTCGACGGCCTTGCGCTGCTGTTCGACGCTGGCCGGCACCGGCTCGGCGCTGGCGCTGGGCGCGGCGGCGCTCGGCGAGGCGGTGGCGGACGCGGAGGGGGTCGGCGTGGCGCTGGGCGACGCCGGGGCCATTCCGCCCTGACCGCCGCTGGGCGACGAGGTCACCTTCGGCGAGGCGCTGCCCGTCGGAGTCGGCGTCGCGGCGCCGGACGGGGTCGCGCTGCCGGTCGGGGCGGCGCTGCCGGACGGGGCCGGCGTGGCGGCGGGCGGCGCCTCGGCCACCCCGCTGCCGGAGGCCGCCTTGAGCACCTTGCGGAAGCGCAGCTCAGCCGCTTCACCCACGTCGTCGAGGTTCCGGTTCTCACCGGGCAGGGAGATGACGATGTTGCGGTTGCCCTCGGTGACCACCTCGGCCTCGGCCACGCCGAACGCGTTGACCCGGCTCTCGATGATCTCGCGGGCCTCCTCGAGGTTCTCCGCCGTCGGGGGCTTGCCGTCGACGCTGTTGGTCGCCTCCAGTGTCACCCGCGTGCCGCCGATGAGGTCCAGGCCGAGCTTGGGCTCGAGCCGGTCCTTCCAGCTGCCGCTGGCGCCGGCGAAGAACACCAAAAGATAGAGGACCACGAAGATGAAACCGAGCACGGCGAGCTGCCGCCCGGGGCGCATCTGTCCCTGAGGTGGTGCCACGGCTGTCCTGTCTCCCTGTACGGTCGCGCCGCTGTCGCAGCGGCGGCGGTGTCGGGCCGGGGGTTCCGCCCGACGGGTCTGCCTTGAGCCGACGAGATGCCGACACGAGGACCGGGCACCCCGGCGTGGAACGCCGACGGTCACGGGAACGTGCCGACGCCCGGCGTCGACCCAACTATCCAGTTTTCACGTCTCGCCCGCTGCCCCGTTCGGGCGCGACGACCCGGAAGCCGGCCCACCGGCCGTACGCCGGACTCGCCGCTCCCGGGGGGAGGGTCACTCCTTGACGGTGTCCGCGTCCTCGGTGACCGGCTCGCTCGGCAGCTCCGCGCGGGTGACCACCCGGGCGATGGCCGGGCGGGCGTAGCGGGTCTGCACGCCCGGGGCGACCTCGATCAGGACGGTGTCGTCCTCGATGCCGGTGACGGTGCCGTAGAGCCCACCGATGGTCACGACCTCGTCGCCGGGGCCGAGGTTGGACTGCATCGCCTCCGCCTCTTTGCGGCGCTTCTGCTGGGGTCGGATCATCATGAAGTACATGACGCCAAAGAGCAGGGCGATCATCAGGATCGGCGTGATGCCGCCGGCCCCACCACCCGGTGCTGCCAATTGCACGGTTACTGACCTTCCCATTGGCCACCTCCCCGGCACCGTGGGCGCCGGAGCGGAGGCGGAATCTCACGTCCTGTACAGACCGCGGCGAAGTCTAAACCCTGCACCTGGGAACGCCGAATGCGGCACAGATCACGTTCACATCACGGCTGATCGACATCCAAGGAGAACAAGTCGGGCACAGGCGGGCTATCTACACCAAATGTACCATTCGGCGGCGTGCGCCCCAGATGCCGCCAGGCGGCCTCGGTCGCCACCCGACCCCTCGGCGTACGGGCCAACAGCCCAGCCCGCACCAGGAACGGCTCACAGACCTCCTCGACCGTGTCCGGCTGCTCCCCCACCGCCACGGCGAGGGTGGACAACCCGACCGGGCCGCCCCGGAACGAGTCGACCAACGCGGTCAACACCGCACGGTCCAACCGATCCAGACCGAGCGCGTCCACGTCGTACACGATCAGAGCCGCGCGGGCGGTGTCGAGATCGACCACCCCGTTCGCCCGAACCTCGGCGTAGTCACGGACCCGCCGCAGCAGCCGGTTCGCGATCCGCGGCGTGCCCCGGGACCGACCGGCGATCTCGGTAGCGCCCTCGGGAGTGATCGGCACCCCGAGGATCCGCGCCGAACGGTGCAGCAGCGCCTCCAGATCAGCCGGGGCGTAGAAGTCGAGGTGCGCCACGAAGCCGAACCGGTCCCGCATCGGCCCGGTCAACAGGCCCGAGCGGGTCGTCGCGCCAACCAGTGTGAACGGCTCGACGTCCAACGGGATCGCCGTCGCCCCCGGCCCCTTGCCCACCACCACGTCGACCCGGAAGTCCTCCATCGCGCTGTACAGCAGCTCCTCGGCCGGCCGCGCGATCCGATGGATCTCGTCGATGAAGAGCACGTCGCCCTCGGCGAGGCTGGTCAGGATCGCCGCCAGATCGCCGGAACGCTCGATCGCCGGGCCGCTGGTCACCCGGATGCCCGCGCCCAACTCGGCGGCGACGATGTTGGCCAGACTCGTCTTACCCAACCCGGGCGGGCCGGAGAGCAGGATGTGATCCGGCGGCGACCCCCGCCGCATGGCGCCCTGCAACAACAGGTCGAGCTGGTCGCGTACCCGGTCCTGGGCGATGAACTCGGCCAGCCGCCTCGGCCGCACCGTGGCCTCCGCGTCCCGATCGGCGTCGCTGACGTACGCCGAGACGAGCCCCTCGGTCTCGCTCATCGCGCGGCCCGCGCGGTCATCGGGTACGGCCCAGCAGTCGGATGGCCTGCTTGAGCAGGACCGGCACCGGCGGGGTCTCACCCTCGATCGACTCCGCCACCGCGGCCACCGCCTGGTCGGCCTGCCCGGCCGTCCAGCCCAACCCCACCAGCGCCTGCCGGACCTGGTCGGGCCAGCTGCCGCGGGTCACCCCGGCCACCCCGTCGGCGCCGATCGGCACCGGGCCGATCCGGTCACGCAGCTCCAGCACCAGACGTTCCGCGCCCTTCTTGCCGATCCCGGGTACCCGAGTCAGGGCGGCCGTGTCGGCGTTGGCGATCGCCTTGCGAACCGCGTCCGGGGTGTGCACCGCCAGCACCGCCTGGGCCAGCCGCGGGCCGACCCCACTGGCGGTCTGGAGCAGCTCGAACAGGGACTTGGCGTCGTCGTCGGCGAAGCCGTAGAGGGTCAGCGAGTCCTCCCGCACGATCAAGCTGGTGGCGAGCCGGGCCACCTGGCCGACCCGCAGCTCCGCGAGGGTCCCCGGGGCGCAGTGCACGGCAAGCCCGACCCCGCCGACCTCGATCACTGCCTGGTCCGGACCCGTCGCGGTCACCGTGCCGCGCACGCTGGCGATCATCGCGCTCCTCCTCGTCGTGCCCGGTCCGCCGCGGCGGCCAGCTTGGAGCGGGTTCCGCCACGCCACACGTGGCAGATGGCCAGGGCCAGCGCGTCGGCGGCGTCCGCCGGCTTCGGCGGCTCCGCCAGCCGCAACAGCCGGGTCACCATGGCTGTCATCTGCGCCTTGTCGGCCTGACCGGACCCGGTCACGGCGGCCTTCACCTCGCTCGGGGTGTACGTCTGCACCGGCAGCCCGGCCCGCGCCCCGGCCAGCACAGCGATGCCACTGGCCTGCGCGGTGCCCATCACGGTGCGGACGTTGTGCTGGCTGAACACCCGCTCGACGGCGACGCTCTCCGGCTGGTGCTCGGCGACCAGCTTGTTCAGCGACCGGTCCAGGTGCAACAGACGCAGCGCCAGGTCGTCGGCCGGGTCGGTGTAGACCACGTAGTAGGCGACCAGGGTGCAGGGCCGGCCGGGCACACCCTCGACCACGCCCACCCCACACCGGGTCAACCCCGGGTCCACACCGAGCACGCGCACGCCGCCCCCTCCCCAGCCGTCAGCAGTACGTGTGTTCGACACCCTAACCGGACCGCTTCCCACCAGTCCCACGGGACACGCCCTCCGCACCCCGCCCCTCACGCCCCACGCCCCGCCTCGCCCTCGCCCTCGCGACACCTGCGCCCCCAGGCCCGTTGCCCCCGCGCCCCGCGCCGGGCACCCCGCACCCACGCCCCACGCCTCACGCCCACGCCCCACGCCCCACGCCCACGCCCCACGCCCCACGCCCCACGCCCCACGCCCCACGCCCCACGCCCCACGCC
>NZ_JBEZFJ010000026.1:0-30613 GCF_040649335.1 Micromonospora sp. NPDC048986 | reverse complement strand
GGCGTTTCCGGGGGGTCCTACCCCCCGGCCGCCCGCGCCCCCCCCCCCGCCCCCCCCCCCCGGCCGGTGTTCTAGCGACTGCTCAGCAGTCGTAGTACATGGCGAACTCGTGCGGGGTCGGGCGCAGACGCACCGGGTCGACCTCGTTGGCGCGCTTCCAGTCGACCCAGGTGGAGATCAGGTCGGGGGTGAAGACGCCGCCGTCGAGCAGGTAGTCGTGGTCGGCCTCCAGCGAGTCGAGCACCGCCGACAGCGAGCCCGGCACCTGCTTGACGTCGCCCCACTCCTCCGGCGGGAGGTCGTAGAGGTCCTTGTCGATCGGCGTCGGCGGCTCGATCTTGCTCTTGATGCCGTCGAGGCCGGCCATCATCATGGCCGAGAAGGCCAGGTAGACGTTGGCCGACGGGTCCGGGACGCGGAACTCGACGCGCTTGGCCTTCGGGTTCGCGCCGGTCACCGGGATGCGGGTGCAGGCGGACCGGTTGCGCTGCGAGTAGACCAGGTTGACCGGCGCCTCGAAGCCCGGCACCAGGCGGCGGTACGAGTTGATCGTCGGGTTGGTGAAAGCCAGCAGCGACGGCGCGTGGTGCAGCAGACCACCGATGTACCAGCGGGCCATGTCGGACAGGCCGGCGTAGCCGGTCTCGTCGTAGAACAGCGGCTCACCGTTGAGCCAGAGGCTCTGGTGGGTGTGCATGCCGGAACCGTTGTCGCCGAACAGCGGCTTGGGCATGAACGTCGCGGTCTTGCCGTTGGCCCAGGCCTCGTTCTTCACGATGTACTTGAAGAGCTGGAGCTGGTCACCGGCGTGCAGCAGGGTGGAGAACCGGTAGTTGATCTCGGACTGGCCGGCGGTGCCCACCTCGTGGTGCGAGCGCTCCACATTGAAGCCGGTGTCGACCAGGCGGCGCACGATCGAGTCACGCAGGTCGGCGTAGTGGTCGACCGGCGGGACGGGGAAGTAGCCGCCCTTGTACGCGGTCTTGTAGCCGCGGTTGCCGCCCGGCTCTTCGCGGCCGGTGTTCCAGGCGCCCTCGATCGAGTCGATGTAGTAGAACGACTGGTGCGCCGAGGTCTCGTGGCGGATCGAGTCGAAGATGTAGAACTCCGCCTCGGCCCCGAAGTAGGCGGTGTCGGCGATGCCGCTCGCCGCCAGGTACGCCTCGGCCTTCTTCGCCACGTTGCGCGGGTCGCGGCTGTAGGCCTCGCGGGTGAACGGGTCGTGGATGAAGAAGTTGAGCGCGAGCGTCTTCTGCGCGCGGAACGGGTCGATGAACGCGGTGGCGACATCCGGGAGCAGGAGCATGTCCGACTCGTGGATCGCCTGGAAACCGCGGATCGACGAACCGTCGAACGCGAGGCCGTCGGTGAAGAGGTCGTCGTTGACGGACTCGACCGGCAGGTTGAAGTGCTGCATCACGCCGGGCAGGTCACAGAAACGAACGTCGACGAACTTCACGTCCTCGTTCTTGAGGTATCGCAGCAGTTCCTCGGGATTGGCGAACACACATCCTCCTGGCACGTCCACGGGGTGGCTAGGCTTCTGGCGACGCTAGGGCCGGGGGGTTGCCCGGCCGTGTCTCCGTTGTTTCTGCCGTGTTACGTCCCTCGCGGAGCGTCAGCGACGCCCCGGTCCGCGCCTCCGGCCCGCCAGGAAAGCCGTACCGACTGTGCCAGTGTAATGACATCTGATGCCTTTGGCCTGAATCGGCACACAGCGGCGGCGGCACCCGGCAACCTCTCATCCCGGCGCGGATACCCTTGACCGCTGTGACCAATCCGCACCTCCCGGCAGCGCCGGCCACCGACCCCACCTTTGCCGCGCCGAGCCTCGGTCGGCGGTTCGGGGCGTTGATCATCGACTGGGTCCTCTGCCTGCTGGTGTCCAACTTCTTCGCCGACCCGGTACGCGACGGCTGGGCCCCGGTGCTGGTGCTCGTCCTGGAGTACGGCATCTTCCTGGGCCTGTTCGCCCAGACCCCGGGCATGTACATCACCAAGATCCGCTGCGTGAACTGGCTCGACGGTGGCCGGATCGGCGTGCTCCGGGGGCTGATCCGTGGCCTGCTGCTGGCCCTCGTGGTCCCCGCACTGATCATGGACGAGCACCGGCGCGGCCTGCACGACCGAGTCGCCGGCTCGGTCATCGTCGACGCCCCCCGCGGCTGAGCCAACCCCTCCGGGACCGCGCGAACCGCAAGATCGCACTCGATCCAGGATCCAGTGGCATCCACCGCGAGCGAGGCCCCTAAATCCAGGATCGAGCACGATCATGGCGTGGTGGGGGCGAGGACGATCACGCGTGGCGTGGGCGGAGCACGACCATGGCGTGGCGTGGATGGAGCACGATCATGGCGTGGCGTGGGCGAGCACGACCATGGTGGGGGCGGGGACGAGAGGTGGTTTGAGGCGGGTGGCGCGTCGGGGGTGGGCACCTGTGGGCGTACGCGTAGAAGGAGCCGGGCCCGCGCGGGCCCGGCTCCTTCTACGCGTACACCTGAGGGGTCAGCGGCCCCGCGACTGGCGGAAGGCGCCTGGCGGCCGCATGTTCTTCGGGATCGCGCCCTTGGGCATCTGTGGCCGGGCGGTGAGCGCCTTGAGTCGCTTGTCCAGCGAGTTGACGTCCTTGCCGGAGAGGGCGCGGGGCAGGCGCAGCAGCGTCGTCCGCAGCTTGCGGATCGGCAGCTCACCCTCCTCCTGCCCGATCACGTAGTCGTGCAGGGGAGCGGAGCCGATCACCTTGGACAGCCGCCGCTTCTCCTGGCCGAGCAGGCCGCGCACCCGCTGCGGGTTGCCCTCGGCCAGCAGGATCACGCCCGGGCGACCGATCACCAGGTGGACCATGTCCATCTGGGTGGTCGAGCTGACCGCCGGGGTCACCCGCCAGTCGCCGCGCATGTTCTCCATGATCTGCGCCGCCGCGCCGGGTTGCCCCTCGGCGGCGTTCATCATCGCCTTGTTGGACCGCAGGTTGAGCACGATCAGCACCGCGAGCAGGATGAACAGGATGCCCAGCGGCAGCCAGATCCAGCCCCAGAGGATGACAGCGACAACGGTGAGCGCGAGCGGGAGCAGCACCGCTGCGGCGACCAACGGCGCGAACCACCGGTCCTGCTTGGCGGTGAACTGGAACACCATCCCGATCTGCTTCAGCCGCTGGCCGAACGAGACCTTCTCCTGGGGCTTTGCCATGCCGCAGAGTCTAGTGGTCGCCGCCGGCCCGGTTGATCCGCGTCCGGGTGCCGGGGCAGCTGAGTACCTTACGTCGCCGTACGTGCCCGGAGCGGCCGGGTAAGGAGGCTGTGGGCGGGGAAGATGAGGCGCCATGCCCATGCCCGGGTGGGGCCTTCGCGCGAAGAGTCGTCAGCAGAAGACGACGACGCCACGAAGGAGCCCGACATGTTCGGCAACGACGCAGATTTCCTGCTCACCCTGCACCGTACCCACTCCGCTGAGCTGCGCGCCGACGCGGCCGCGGACCGGCTCGCCCGGTCGCTGTCCCGTCCGGTCAGCCGCGGGTGGTTGGGCCGGCGCAGGCAGGCCGGTCGCACCGGCGACGCCCGCCGGTGACCGCGCCCCGCTCGGCCGCCAGGCCCAGCTCGGCCGCCAGGCCCAGCTCCACCGCCGCGCCGACAGCGCTCGGCGCGGCCGTCACGTCCGCCGCAGCCGTCGGGCTGGCCGCGCTACCCGATCCGACCCCGCCGCCCGGCCGCCGGCCGATCGGCGGGGTCGGCGGGGTGGGCCGCCATGGCATGCTCGAACACGTGACCGTACGCGCCGCCAGCTCAGTCCTCGTCGGGCGCCACAGCGAGACCGCGGCGCTACGGGACGCGCTGGGCCGGGCGCGGGCCGGGGAGCCGACCACAGTGCTTGTCGGCGGCGAGGCGGGTGTGGGTAAGACCCGGCTGCTGGAGGAGTTCGCGGGCTGGGCCACCGACGGCGCGGCGCGGGTGCTGGTCGGCCAGTGTCTGGAGCTGGGCGAGGCGGGTCTGCCGTTCGCGCCGTTCGCCGCCGCGTTGCGCACTGTGCTGCGCGCCGACGGCCCCGAGGTCTTCGCCGGCTACGAGGCGGAGTTCGCCCCGCTCCTGCCGGAGTTGGGCCGCGCCTCCGCGGCACTGACCACCCCGCGTGCCGTCCCGCTCAGCGACGCGCCGCGCGGGTACCTGTTCGACCTGGTCGCCGAGCTGTTCCAGCGGCTGGCCGACGCCCGCCCACTGGTCCTGATCATCGAGGACCTGCACTGGGCCGACCGCTCCACCCGCGACCTGATCGGCTTCCTCGTCCGGGCGGCGAGGCCGGGCCGGCTGCTGCTGGTCTGCACCTACCGCACCGATGAGTTGCAGCGCGGGCACCCGCTGCGCCCGTTCCTCGCCGAGCTGGATCGGGCCCGGGGTGTGGAGCGGGTCGAGCTGGCTCGCCTGGACCGCGACGGCACCGCCGCGATCCTCACCGACCTGCTCGGCGCCGAGCCGCTCGCCCGCACCGTCGACGATGTCCACGACCGTACCCAGGGCAACCCCTTCTTCATCGAGGAGTTGGCCGTGGCCGGTGACCCGATCGGCTGCGCGGCGCTCCCCGAGACGCTGCGTGACCTGCTGCTGGCCCGGGTGGACCGGCTCCCCGAGCCGGCCCAGCGGGTGTTGCGGATCGCGGCCGCCGGCGGCACCCGCTTCGCCCATGACCTGCTCGCCGAGGTCGCCGGGCTGCCCGAGACCGAGCTGGAGGACGCGTTACGCGCCGCCGTCGCCGCCCAGTTGGTGGTGGCCGACCGGGACGGTGACTACGAGTTCCGACACGCGCTGGTCCGCGAGGCGGTACACGACGAGTTGTTGCCCGGTGAGCACGCCCGGCTGCACGCCCGGTTCGCCGCCGCCATCGAGGCCCAGCCGCATCTGGTAGCCGCCGGCCGGGCCCCGGCCGAGATCGCCCACCACTGGCACGCCGCGCACGACCACCCGCGCGCCCTCGTCGCCGCACGAGCCGCCGCGTGCGCCGCCGCCGAGCGGTACGCGTACGCCGAGCAGCGCCGACTGCTGGAGCGGGCGCTGGAGTTGTGGGAGCTGGTGCCGGACGCCGCCGACCTGCTCGGCATGGACCACCTCGCGTTGCTGGAGCAGACGCTGGACGCCGCGGTGACCGCCGGCGACTTCAGCCGGGCCATCACCCTGACCCGCGCCGGGCTGGCCGAGGTGGACGCCGACGCCGCGCCGTTGCGCGCCGCCCGCCTGCTGGACCAGCGCGGTCGACTGATGGCCCTGCTCGGCAAGAGCGACGGCAGCCGCGAGCTGGATGAGGCGTACCGGCTGGCGGCCGGTGGCCCGCCCGGCGCGGAGCGGGTCCGGTTGCTCGCCGACATCGCCACCCACCTGGTCAAGATCGACCCCCAGAAGGCGGCCCGGGTGGCAGCCGAGGCCGCCACCGACGCCGAGGCGCTCGGCGAACAGGTGGCCCTGCTGTCGACGCGGATCGCGTTGCTCTGTCACGGCGAGCGGGACCTGACCGGCGGGCTGGCCGAGCTGGGCCAGGCGGCCGCCGCTGCCCGTGCGGCGGGGGACGCGCCGACGCTGGTGCTCGCCATGGTGTTCGAGTCGGACATGCTCTGCGAGTTGGGCCGCTACGCCGAGTCCGCGCAGGCCGCCGAGGCCGGTGTGGCCGAGGCGCGACGGGTGGGGATCAGCCGCTCCACCGGGGCGTACCTGCTCTCCAACCGGGCCGAGGCGCTCATCGCGTTGGGTAGGTGGGACGAGGCCGAGGCGGTCTGCGCGGAGGCCGCTCGAATCGACCTGTCCGGTGTCACCGGTCTGCACTGGCTCCAGTTGGGCGCCGGGCTCCGGCTGGCCCGCGCCCATCCGGGCGCCGACGAGTTGGTCGACCGGGCGCTCACCTTCCTCAACCGACCGTACCTGTGGCCGAACCACCGCCTGCCCCTGCACGAGCTGGCGATCGAGGCGGCGCTGGCCGCTGACGACAAGATCGAGGCGGTACGGGCGGCCCGCGTCGCGGTCGCCGACGAGAGCCTGTCGCGGCTGCCCAGGGAGGGTTGGCCGGTGCTCAGCGCCGCCGCGCGTACCGCGGCACGGGTGGGCGACAGGGAGTTGGCCGCCGCGGTGGCGGCGCTCGCCACCGAACTGCCCGCGCGGCACCCGGCGGCCCGCGCGCACGCCGCCCAGGTCACCGCGCTGCTAGCGGTCGGCGACCAGGCGCTGCCGGCGTGGCATGCGGCGGTCGACGCGTGGCGAGCCGACGGGCAGCCCTACCCGTTGGGCAGGGCGCTGCTGGCGCTGGCCGAGGCGACCGCCGCAGCCGGGGACCGCGACAGGACGTCGGCGACTGTCATCGAGGCCACCGAGATCGGCCGGCGGTTGGGTGCGACCCCGCTGGTCGAGGCGGCCGCCACCCTGGCGCGGCGAATCGGCCTGCGCGCCGGGGGCGGGGCCGGCGCGGACCTGCTGACCGCCCGGGAGCGGGAGGTGCTGCGCCTGGTCGCCGAGGGGCACAGCAACAGCCGGATCGCCGAGCGGCTGTTCATCTCGCCGAAGACGGCGAGCGTGCACGTCTCCCGGATCATCGCGAAGCTGGGTGTGACCAACCGGGTGGAGGCCGCCGCCCTGGCCCACCGCCTCGGCCTGCTCACCGAGCCCGCCGCGCCGCGCTGAGGCGCGCACCGAGCCGCGCTGACGCGCGCACCGGCCGCGCCGACGTGGGCAGTCGAGGTCAGCGCGGCAGGTAGATGCGCCAGCCCTCGATGGTGACCAGGTCCAGGCTGCCCGGCGTGGCCCGCTGCCGCTCGTCGAGCACCTCCGCCAGGGGCGAGCCGGCCGGCGCGACCCAGGCCGGTGCCGCCGCGCTGTCCACCTCCCGCCGGTACGCGGGGTAGCGGTCGAAACCCTGGCGCAGGGTGTCGTCGACGACAGCGCAGACCACCTGCTCCGCGCTGGCGAAGGTGAGTCGGTTGCAGGTCCAGTAGCCGGCGCGTACGTGCCGTACGCCGAGCTGACGCAGGGTGCTCACCAACTCGGTGTGCCGGGCCTCGGCGGCCCGGGTCGCCGGGGCGGTCTGCGCTGCCCGCCAGGTGGCGTGGGCGGCGGTGCCGAGCGTGGCGGCGAGCGACACCACGGCGACCGATCGGGCCAGCGTCGACCCGACGCCGCGCCGGCCGGCCGGTGCCGGACGCAGCCCGTGCCGGGCCACCGTCCACACCGGCCAGAGCAGCGCCGGCAGGGAGATGAGCAGGCAGGACAGGTAGCGGGAACTCTCCACCGGGGTGAGACCGGCGGAACTGCTCACCGTGTACGCGCCGAGGGTGGCCACCGCGGCCAGCACGAGCGCCAGCCGTGCGGCCGCCGCCACCCGAGGCGACACCACGTCGGGGCCGACAGCGGCGGAGCCAGCAGGATCGGGGTCGGGGGTGCGTAGCGCCCGCCAGGCGGTGGCGGCGGCGATGACCAGCAGCAGCGGCAGGGCGAGCGACCACCACAGTTGCCAGGTGGCGCACTGGCCGGGAGCGCAGAAGCCCATGCCCAGTCCGGGGCCGAGCACCAGGCCGCCGTGCAGCCGGTCCGGCCAGCCGGCGCTGGCGTCCGCACCGCTGGCCGCGAGCACGGCGTGCAGCGGGTTGCGCCCGGTCAGCAGGCTGTGCAGCAGCAGCGGGGCCGCCCCCAGCACGGCCGCCGCCCCGAGCAACGCCCCGGCGGCACCCCACAGCTCCCGGCGGCAGAACCCGACGAGGACCGCGCCGGTCGCCGCGACGTACGGCAGCACCAGCGGGTCGACCCAGAGCATCAGCCCGGCCAGGAACCCCCACCCGGCCCAGCGCGCCAGCCGCCAGCCGGGTCGCCCGGTGTCTGCCGTCCGCCCGTCTCGTCGCCGCCCCGGGCGACGGGTGGCCAGATCCACTGTGAGCAGGGCCAGCGCCGCCCCGGCCGCGTTCATCTCGGGGTAGCCGCCGCCGGCGATCAGCTGGTTCTTGATGACCCGGTCGGAGCCGAGGGCCAGTAGCGCCACCATCAGCAACCCGAACCAGCGGTCCCCGGTCAGCCGCAGCGTTAACCGCCAGGCCAGCAGCAGGAACAGCGTGTACAGGGCCAGCGTGGGCAGCCGCAGCCCGAGCAGCGACGGCCCACCGGCGAGGGCGAACACCGGCGCGGCCAGGTACGCCTCCAGCGTGCCCATGTACTGCTGGCCGTAGAACCAGACCGGAAAACCCTCGCCCCGGGCGATGTGCAGCGCGGCCAGCCCCATGGTGGCCTCGTCGCTGTTCGTCGGCGGCGCGGCGTGCAGCAGGAGCCAGAGCCGGTAACCCACCCCGGCCAGCACTGCCAACCCGGTGAGCCAACCGACCAGGCCGGGACGTGCGCCGAGCCGCGGGCGGGGCGAGCCAGCGCCGCGCGGCTGCTCGCGTACCCCGACGGTCATCACAGGATCATGACACCCGGGCGTCGAACTGCCGTGCGGCGCTGCCGACGGAGTCAGCTGGCGGTGGTGACCGAGGCGGCGGCGCGGGCGTCGATGGCCTGCTTGTAGAGCCGGCCGGCCCGGTACGACGAACGCACCAGCGGCCCGCTCATCACCCCGGCGAAGCCGATCTCCTCGGCCTCCTCGCGCAGCTCCACGAACTCCTCCGGCTTGACCCAACGGGTCACCGGGTGGTGCCGGGGCGAGGGGCGCAGGTACTGGGTGATGGTGATCAGCTCACAGCCGGCGTCGTGCAGGTCGCGCAGCGCCTGCGAGACCTCGGCCCGCTCCTCGCCCATGCCCAGGATGAGGTTGCTCTTGGTGACCAGGCCGTCGGCGCGGGCCTGCCGGATCACGTCCAGCGAGCGGTCGTAGCGGAACGCCGGCCGGATGCGCTTGAAGATGCGCGGCACGGTCTCCACGTTGTGGGCCAGCACCTCGGGGCGGGAGCCGAAGACCTCGGCCAACTGCTCGGGGACGGCGTTGAAGTCCGGGATCAGCAGCTCGACGCCGCAGCCGGGCTGGAGGGCGTGGATCTGTCGGACGGTCTCGGCGTACAGCCAGGCGCCGCCGTCGGGCAGGTCGTCACGGGCGACACCGGTGATGGTGGCGTACCGCAGCCCCATCGAGACCACCGACTCGGCGACGCGACGCGGCTCGTCGGCGTCGAACTCGGCCGGCTTGCCGGTGTCGATCTGGCAGAAGTCGCAGCGCCGGGTGCACTGGTCACCGCCGATGAGGAAGGTGGCCTCCCGGTCTTCCCAACACTCGTAGATGTTGGGGCAGCCGGCCTCCTGGCAGACGGTGTGCAGCCCTTCGCGCGAGACGAGCCCGCGCAGTTGGGTGTACTCCGGGCCCATCTTTGCCTTGACCTTGATCCATGGCGGTTTGCGCTCGATCGGCGTCTCGGCGTTACGCGCCTCGATCCGCAGCAGACGCCGCCCCTCGGGGGCCGCCGTTGCGGTGCGCGCTGCCTGGCCGGTCGTCGGCGCGGAGTGCTCGATCGTCACGAAAATGAGCCTACGCTGGACGGCGGGTGTCTATGTGCGTCAGGCGACCGGCGTCACGCCCCGAACGTTGTGACGCCGGACACCGGCCGGTCGGAAAAGGGCGTCACAGATCGGGGAATCGGGTGCTACGGTCGCCGGCAACAGCGACGACGGAGCCGAGTAGCCCCCGACCCGCCAGTGCAGAGAGCCGCCGGTGCTGAGAGGCGGTCTGGCACCGGGGCGCGAAGACCCTCCCGAGCTGCGGGAAGAACGGCCGCGGGCTCCCCGCGCCCAGTAGAGCCCGCCCGGCTGGCCCCGGTCATCAGGCGACGAACGAGGCTCCCGCTCCGGCGGGGGCGAAGGTGTGGTGGCACCGCGAGGTTCCCGCTCGCCCACACCTCCCTGGGGCTGATGCGACGCTTTCGCCACCTTAGGGCGGCGACGGCGTGGCGATCGACCGAGGAGTAGCCCGCCATGCAACGAACAGTGTCCCGGCAACTGCCCGCCAGGATCGGCACGACAGTGCGGATCGCCGGCTGGGTGCACCGCCGCCGACTGCTCAAGTCGGTTGCCTTCCTGATCGTGCGCGACGCCACCGGCCTGGCCCAGGTGGTCGTCACCGACCCGGCCGTCCGCGCCGAGCTGGAGAAACTCACCGAGGAGACGGTCGTCGAGGTCACCGCGACGGCCACCGCGAACGGCACGGCGCCCGCCGGGGTCGAGCTGACCGACCCGACGGTACGTCTCCTCGGGCCGCCCGCCGCACCGCCACCGTTCGACCTGTACCGGCCGGCGCTCACCGCGAGCCTGCCCACCCAGTTGGACAACGCGCCCACAGCGCTGCGGCACCCCACCCGGTCGGCCGCGCTGCGGATCTCGGCGGCCGCGGTGTCCGGGTTCCGGGCCGCACTCGACGCCCAGGACTTCGTGGAGGTCCACACGCCGAAGGTGGTCAGCTCCAGCACCGAGAGCGGGGCGAACGTGTTCGCGCTGGACTGGTTCGGCCGGCCCGCGTACCTGGCCCAGTCGCCGCAGTTCTACAAGCAGCTGATGGTCGGCGTCTTCGAACGCGTCTACGAGGTGGGGCCGGTGTTCCGGGCCGAACCGCACGACACCGTCCGGCACCTCGCGCAGTACACGTCACTCGACGCGGAGTTGGGCTTCGTCGCCGACCACCGGGACGTGATGCGGGTGCTGCGCGACACCCTCGACGGGATGCTGGGCGCGGTGGCCGAGCGGGCCGGTGGCGCGCTGGCCACGCTCGGCGTCACACCGCCGCGGGTGCCCACGGAGATCCCGGCGGTGCACTTCACCGAGGCGCTGACGATCGCCGGAGCGCCCGCCGACGAACCGGACCTGGCGCCCGCCCACGAACGGGCGTTGGGCGAGTGGGCCCGCCGCGAACACCTGTCGGACTTCCTCTTCGTCACCGGCTACCCGATGGCGAAGCGGCCCTTCTACACCCATCCGGACCCGGCGCGGCCCGCGTACTCGAACGGGTTTGACCTGCTCTTTCGCGGTCTGGAGCTGGTCACCGGCGGGCAGCGGCTGCACCGGCACGCCGACTACCTGGCGGCGTTGGCGGCCCGGGGCGAGCCGGTCGAGCCGTACGCCGGCTACCTGGACGCGTTCCGGCACGGCATGCCACCGCACGGCGGTTTCGCCATCGGCCTGGAACGGTTCGTGGCCCGGCTGGTCGGCGCGGCCAACATCCGGGAGGTCACCGCGTTCCCGCGGGACCTGCACCGCCTGACCCCGTAGCACTGTGCCCTGCCGGCCCACTCGATCGGGTGGAGCGGGCCGGCGGGGGCTCAGGCGGGACCGAGCAGGTCCCAGAGGTTGCCGGCGACGTCGCGGAAGACGGCGACCCGGCCATACGGCTCGGTGCGCGGCGGTTTGACGAACTCGACGTTCATCTCGGCCATCCGGCGGTAGGTGGCGTCGAAGTCGTCGACGTGGAGGAAGAACCCGACGCGGCCGTGGGTCTGGTCGCCCACCGCGGTCTGCTGCCGTTCGCCGTCGGCGCGGGCCAGCAGCAGCCCGGTGCCGCCGCCGGGCGGGCGGACCACCACCCAGCGTTTCGGCCGCCCGTCGTTGGTCAGCGACGGGGTGTCCTCGGCCAGCTCGAAGCCGAGGACGTCGGTGAAGAAGGCAATGGCCGGGTCGTACTCGGTGACGACGACGGTGACGAGATCGATCTGCACCCGACCGAGGGTAGGCGACCTTCGGTCACCCGGCGGGCGGCCGGGTGTCAGACAGTGACGAGGGTGGACAGCCGGCGCTCGACCACCGGCAGCACGTCGGCCACGGTGACCGGGCGGCCCAGCTCGGCGGTGAGCGAGGTGACGCCCGCGTCCCGGATGCCGCACGGCACGATCCGGTCGAAGTACGTCAGGTCGCAGTCACAATTGATCGAGAAGCCGTGCAGGGTGACGCCCCGGGCCACCCGGATGCCGATGGCGGCGACCTTGCGGGCCGGCCCCCTGTCGTCCTCGGGAACCCACACCCCGCTGCGCCCCTCGACCCGGCCTGCGGTCAGCCCGAACTCGGCGCACACGTCGATGAGCAGCTCTTCGGTCCGGCGCACGTAGGCGACCACGTCCACCGGGTCGGGCAGGCGCAGGATCGGGTAGCCGACGAGCTGCCCCGGCCCATGCCAGGTGATCTTGCCGCCGCGGTCCACGTCGACGACCGGAGTGCCGTCCATCGGTCGATCCCACGGTTCGGTGCGCTTGCCCGCGGTGTAGACGCTCGGGTGCTCCAGCAGCAGCACTGTGTCGCCGCGTTCGCCAGCCACCACCGACTCGTGCAGGCGTCGCTGCTCGTCCCAGGCGGCCTGGTAGTCGAGCAGGCCGGCACGGACGGCCGTGAGGCCGGGGGTCGTCGTTGTCACGGCCCCAGCGTAATCCTGTTGCAGGCGATCTCCGCTGGTGAGCCGCCTCACGAGGACGTCGTCGTGCCGGTCGCGGCACCGCTCGGCGGCTCGTTGTCACTGCGGAGCAGGGACCGTCGCAGCGCGGTGGCGGCGGATGCGGCGAACGATGAGAGCGATCGCGAGCAGCGTCGGCACGCCCAGCGTCAGGTAGACCCACAGCGGGGCGGCGAACGGTGACGGCCGGGGCTCCGGCCCACCGAACGCGGCCCGGGTCAGCAGGTCGGCCGGCACCATCAGGTCGGTCGACCCGACCGGCGTGGTCACCAGCACCTCGCGACCCCCGTCGGGCGACAGCGCGGCGAGGAGGGCTTGCCGGTCCGTGTCCTGCTCCGTATCGCTGACATACCGCAGGATCGGGTCGTCCGCGCGCCAGCCGATGATCCCGCTGGCCGAGGTGCCGGCCGGCAGGGCCTGGCCGACCGCCTGACCGGTGGCCGTGTCCAGGAACTCGATTCGCCAGGTGCGCGCCGCCGCCTGCTCGGCCGTGCACCTGGGCCCGGCGCAGCCGTCGAAGGCGAGCAGCGCGAGCCGCCGGCCGTCGGGGTGCCAGGCGGCGGGGCCGGCTAGTGTCCGCCGGTCGCCCAGGTCGACCTGCCAGCGAGGACCGCCGCCGGCCGGGTCGACGACCACCAGTCGCTGGCGCTCGGCGAGCTGGGCAGGCACGTCCGGCGGGCCGGTGACCGCCACCAGGTCGCCGCCGGGTGACCAGGCCGCCTGGTTGTGGGCGGCGAAGGTGCCGGCCGCGACGACCTGCTCGGTGCCCTGGTACGGGTCGACGACGAGCAGATCGTCGGGCTTCTCCGGGTCGTTCAGCTGCTGGTTGTCCGGCCCGTAGCTGATCACCGAATCGTCGTTGCTGCGGGTGCCGAGCACGCGCCGCCCATCCGGCGACCAGGCGAAAGGGTGCAGCCCGGGTTTCACTGTGCGGCGCTGCCGGCCGGTGGTGAGGTCCAGCAACTCGCCGGACTGCGGCCGCAGGTAGTGCCGCCCGTCGGGGGAGAGCAGCCCGTGCCCCTCGGCGACGCCGATCGGGATGAGCCGGTAGGCGCCGTCCCGGGCGACCAGCACCCCTGTCGACTCGAAGTAGCGGGTGCGGTCGGTGAAGAACACCAACGCGGCCGGACCGGCCGGTCGTTGCCCCACGGTGGCCTGCCACAGCCACGGATCGCGCACCCGGCTCGGCACCACCCCGACAGTGCTGTCGGTGACAGTGCTCCCGCCGGCCGTGCTGTCGGCGACAGTGCTGTTCGCGGCGCTGGCGGTTGGCGCGCCGAGCGCGACGAGCCCCAGCGCGAGCCCGACCACGGCGGCATGCCGCAATCGCCCACCGGTCAATCGCATCGGCCCATTAGACGCGACGGCGGCCGGTCGTGCTGCCCCGGCCGGCCGCGTCGCGGGCTACCGACCGGCGGGCGGGATGCGCCACAGCCAGACGTCGTCGACCCGTTGCGGCTCGCCGAACAGGGCGGTGCCGGTACGCAGCAGCGCCTCCTCGTCAACCTCGAACTTCGCGCCGTGCACCTGGTCGGCGAGCACCACCGTCTCGATGCGCCAGTGCCGCAGATCCGACTGGACCTCCCGGATCGTGCCGTCGGTGACGATGGGCACCAAACCGGTACGACCGGCCTGGTCCATCAGGGCGCTCAGGGTGCGCGGCACCGGGCCTATCCGGCCCCGGCCGTCCGGCCCGCCGGGGCCGAGGAAGAAGCCGCCCGGGATGGCGAACTCGCCCTGCCGGTGCGACAACGCGTACGCCTGCCAGCGCTGGCCGTCCGGGTAGATGTCCACCGTCAGCGGCACCGGGGTCAGCACCCCGTCGGGTGAGACGTAGTCCCGCCACGTGCCGGAGGTGATGAAGTGCGGGATCGGCTCCCGCTCGTCGGTCAGCAGCGGGGTGGGCAGCAGCGGCACCAGGGCCACCGCGAAACCCAGCAGCCAGGCCAGTTCCGTGGAGCGGTGCCGGGGTGGTGCGGCGCGCAACTGGTCGACCGTGTACGCCAGCAGCAGCCCGATCACCGGCGCGACCACCAGCGCCAGCCGGGCGGGCAGCGCGGCGTTCACCACGGGCAGTTGGCCGAGCAGGTCGAACGGCATGGGGAGGTCGGTGCGTCGCCCGTCGACCTTGGCGACCGGGCCGAAGGAGAGCACCGAGAAGATCAGCGCGACGACGCCCAGCGCCCAGAGGGTGGCCCGGCGGTGCGGGTCGGCCCGCCGCCAGAGCACGACGAAGCAGACCACGCTGAGCACCAGCAGCGGGATGCCGAAGAACGAGTTCTCCTCGGTCGGGTTCGGTGCCAGCGAGGTGCCCAGCCCCGCCTCACCGGCCAGCGAGCGGCGCGGGAAGGCGGCGAACGCCGCGATGTCCTCGGAGTGGATCACCGGGTCGAAGCCGGTGCCGTGGAACCGTTGCGGCCCGGCGAAGTGCAACCACAAGGGGTACGACAGCAGCACACCGGCGACCACGGCGGTCACCCCGAGCCCGCGCAGGAAATTGGGCAGCGCGGTGCGGGCCTCGGCCCGGTTGGCCGGGTGCAGCGCCCAGATGGCGACGAACACTCCCAGCGCCAGCGCGGCGAAGAAGAGCCCTTCGGCGGCGATCGAGAAGGCCACCGCTACCAGCACGCCGAGGATCACCCCGCCCCGCAGCCAGTGCCCGGCGCGGCGTAGCGCGAACAGCCGCCAGATCAGCAGCGGCACCAGCCAACCGGCGGTCCAGTTCAGGTGCGCGTTGGCGTGCGACACCATGCCGGGGGAGTAGGCGATGAACAGCGCGCCGACCCCGGCGGCCAGCCGGCTGCGGACCAGGTGCCGGGAGAGCAACCAGTACCAGACCAGAGCGGTGGCGAGCAGGTTCAGGGTGAGGATCACCAGGAACGTCGCCGGTGGCCCGATCAGGTACGTGAGCGGGGCGAAGACCACCGCGTACACGGTGATCGTCGTGTTGACCGCGAGGTTCACACCGTCCGGCACGTTGATCAGGTAGGTGAAGAGCGGGTTCTCCCAGTGGGTGACCGCGTGCCCGCCGAAGGCCAGCAGCCATTCGAACAACGCCTGGTCGCTGGAGTTGACGGTGATGGTGCGGACGTTCGGGTCCCGCCACAGCCCACTGGTCACCCAGACGGCGAGCGCGAGCGCCACCAGCACGACGATCAGGTCGGCCCGGCGGTCCCGGACGGTGCGCGGCGGTGACACGGGTGCGGGCCCGGTGGCCAGCGACGGGGAGGACGGCACGCAGCGGACGTTACCAACCGGACCTGGACGGGCCGGTCAGACCTGCAAGGACGGGACCGTTGGGGACGGATTCGGTCCGCCACGTCGACTGTCTGACGTACACAGCGTCCGTCGTGAATGTGTGAGTGTGCCCCATGTCATAGCGGCGACACATCGTCGTAACGTCTCGGCAACTCGACCGTGACCCAGTTCACAGCCCGCCCCTCAGGAGGCCGCCGTGCGCCGCTCCTCGTCCACTCTCACCCGGCTGCTCGGTGCGGTCGCCGGGCTCGCCCTCGCCGTCGCGGGCGCGGTTGCCGTCGCCGCACCAGCCCAGGCCGCCACCCTCACCCAGGTCACCGGGTTCGGCTCCAACCCCGGCAACCTCGCCATGTACGCCTACCGCCCGGACGGCCTGCCGGCCAACTCCCCGGCGGTCGTCCTGCTGCACGGGTGTACGCAGAACGCCTCCGGCTACTTCGCCAACTCCGGCTGGCAGAAGTACGCCGACCAGTGGAAGTTCGCCCTGATCGTCGCCCAGCAGCCCACCGGCAACAACGCCAACTCCTGCTTCAACTTCTTCGAGGCGGGGGACACCGCCCGAGGTCAGGGTGAGGCACTGTCGATCAAGCAGATGGTCGACCACGCCAAGGCGAACTTCGGGGTGAACGGCTCCCGGGTCTACGTCAGCGGGCTCTCCGCGGGCGGGGCGATGAGCGCTGTCATGCTGGCCACCTACCCGGACGTCTTCGCCGCCGGATCGATCATCGCGGGGATTCCGTACCGCTGCGCCACCAGCATGGTCAACGCGTTCAGCTGCATGAACCCGGGTGCGGACAAGACCCCCGCGGCCTGGGGTGACCTGGTGCGGGGCGCGTACTCGGGCTACACCGGCCCGCGCCCCCGAGTGGCCATCTGGCACGGCACCTCGGACAGCACCGTCGCCCCGCTCAACGGCACCGAGTCCCGCGACCAGTGGACCAACGTGCGAGGCGTGTCGCAGACCCCGACCAGCACCTCGTCGCTGCCCGGCAACACCAGCCTGGAGGTGTACGGCAACGACGACGTTCGCCTTTACCGGATCTCCGGGATGGGCCACGGCACCCCGGTCGACCCGGGCTCGGCGGCCGAGCAGTGCGGCACCGCTGGCGCGTACTTCCTGGACACCATCTGCTCGACGTACCGTGACGCGCTCTTCTTCGGTCTGAACGGCGGCGGGACCAACCCGACCCCGACCCCGACGGTCACCCCCACGCCGACCCCGACGGCCACGCCGACCCCGACGGCCACGCCGACCCCGACGGCCACGCCGACCCCGACGGCCACCCCGACCACGCCGCCGACCTGCGTGACGGCCAGCAACTACGCGCACGTGGCAGCCGGTCGGGCGTACCAGTCCGGCGGCTACGCCTACGCCAACGGCTCCAACCAGCGCATGGGCCTCTACAACACCTTCTACACCAGCGCCCTCAAGCAAACCGCCCCCAACTACTGGGTGATCGGCTGCTGAGCCCCCCACCCGCCTGCCCCTGTTGATCAAGAGGTTTGCGTCGGATTCCGGCTTCCGGATGACGCAAACCTCTTGATCAACAGGGGCAGGCGGCGGGGCTCAGGTCAGGCGGGCCAGGACCGGCGCGAGCGGATCCAGCGCGTCGTCGCGGACCACGAACCGGGTCACCCCCCAGCGCCGTTCGTGCTCGGCGACCGCCGTGATGATCTCGCCCACCGTGCCGATCAGCACGAACGGGGTGGCCAGCAGCTCGGCGGCGGTCATGCCGTTGCGCCGGGCCTGTTCCGCGGCGGCAGCCTCGGCGTCGTCGGTGATCACCACCGTCTGCACCAGCGCCTCCAACGCCGGCGGGTCGGCTCGTCCGGCGGCGCCGGCGGCAACGCAGGCCAACTGTGCCTCGATCTGGTCGGCCCGCCAGCGCGCCTCATGCTGGTGGCCGTCGGCGAGGGTACGTCCGAACCCGGTCAGCCCGACCACGTCGGCGTGCCCGCCGGCCCAGCGCAACAGCATCGAGTTCGCCGTACCCATCGTCAGCGGGATCCGGTCCTGCACCGGCCGGGGTTCGCGCAGCACCGCCTCGCGCATCGTCAGCTCGGCCGAGTCGACGGTGACCGAGGCGCCGTCGAGCAGGGCACGGACCGCCTCGGCGACGGCCACGCAACGGCGGACCCGGCCGGCCACGTCGGGGCGTTCCCGGCCCACCGCACGCCACTCCGCCGGGGTGTGACCGGCGCCGACACCGAGCCGGGCCCGTCCGCCGGAGATCAGATCGAGGGTGGCCACGTCGGCCGCGAGCAGCATCGGTTCCCGTACGCCGAGGTTCGACACGTACGAGCCGAGCCCGATCGTCGAGGTGACCGGGGCTGCGGCGGCCAACGCCACGAACGGTGACGTCACGTCGCCGGGGTGGTCCGCGGCGAGCAGAGCGTCGAAGCCGGCGGTCTCGGCGCGACGGGCCAGCTCGGCCCAGCTCGCCGCGTCGGTCGGGGTGGCCTGGAGGGAGAAGGTCGCCATTGGTCCAGCATCGGCCCACGCCGGCCCACCGACGACCCGCTGACAGCCGATTCTGCCGAGGGCCGAACCACCGGGGTCAGGGAGTCAGGGCTGCGTGGAGGGCTTCGGGGAGGGTGGGGTGCTGGTAGGGGTAGACGGCCCTGGTGAGGACTCCGGGGAGGACTCTGGTGCTGGTGAGGGCCTCGTGGGAGAAGCCGCCGAGGACCACCTTGAGCGCCAACGCGGGGATCGGGATGATCGCCGGGCGGTGCAGTTGCCGGGCCAGCTCGCGGGTGAACTCGGCGTTGGTGACCGGGTTCGGCCCCACCACGTTCACCGGTCCGGCGATGTCGTCACGGTCGAGCAGGAAGCGGGTCGCGTCCAGCCAGTCGGCCATCGAGATCCACGGCAGCCACTGCCGGCCACTGCCCAGCCGGCCGGCGATGCCCAGCTTGAACGGCAGCAGTTGCGGCTTGAGCAACCCACCCTCGCTGTGCAGCGGCAGACCGGTACGCAGCCGGACCACGCGTACCCCGGCGTCCTCGGCCGGCCGGGTCGCGGCCTCCCACACCCGGCAGACGTCGGCCAGGAAGCCCTCGCCGGCCGGTGCGTCCTCCTCGACCGCCCGGTCGCCGGTGTTGCCGTACCAGCCGACGGCCGATGAGTTGAGCAGCACGCCGGGTCGGTCGGCGGCGGGGAGCCCGGCGATGGTGGTCGCCAGCGTGGTGGTGGTGTCCACCCGGCTGGTGCGGATCAACCGCCGGTAGTCGTCGTTCCAGCGTTTGTCGCCGACACCCGCGCCGGCCAGGTTGACCACGGCGTCGGTCTCGGCGACCACGGCCGGGTCGAGCTGCCCGGCGGCCGGGTCCCACCGCCGCTCCTGCGAGTCGCGCGGCGACCGACGGACCAACCGGGTGACCTCGTGCCCGTCGCGGACGAGCTGGTCGGCCAGTCGGGTGCCAAGGAAACCGGAAGCGCCGGCCAGAAGGATCCGCATACCCCCATCTTCGTCCAGAACGCCGCCGGTGGACGCACCCCCTCGCCGATCTTGCACTTTCTGTCGCCGTTACACCCCGACACATCCGTTTCGTCGGGACAGCAAGTGCAAGATCGGCGGGGTGGGCGTGGGGGTCAGGGGGTGCGCAGGTCGGCAAGCAGTCGCTCCACCTCGGCGTAGGACTCGGCACTCAACGGGCCCTGCTCCAGGGTGGCCAGGTTCTCGTCGGCCTGGGCCACAGTGCGCAGACCCGGGATCGGCACGGTACGGGGGCTACGCGCCAGCAGCCAGCCGAGCGCGCCCTGGGCGAGGGTGCGCCCGTCGGCGGTGAGCGCCGCGCGGACCTGGTCGACCCGGGCCGCCCACCGTGGCGTCGGCCGGCCGTCGGTGAACCATTCCAGCCACTCCGGTGCCCGTCCGCGCACATCATCCGCGCCGACCGCCCGGGTCGACCCGGTGAGCAGCCCCATCGCCAGCGGCCCACGGTTGAGGCTGGCCAGGTCGTGTTTGTCGCAGACCGCCAGCACCGCCGCGTTGTCGCGCAACACCGACTCGTCGTGCTGGACAGCGGCGCAGTGCGGGCCGGCAGCCGCGAACGCCTCCGCCGAGGCCGGGTCGTCGGTGCTCCAGCCGTACGCCCGGATCTTGCCCTGGTCGACCAGGGCCTCCATGGTGTCGACAAGATCGAGCGCGGCGGGCACCGGCAGTGCGTTGATGTGCAGTTGGTAGAGGTCGACGTGGTCGGTGCCGAGCCGGCGGAGCGAGTCTTCCAGGCTGCGCACCGCGAAGGCCGGGCTGGCGTCCGTGCCGAGCGCCCGCCGGGTGCCCTCCTCGCTGACGTTGCCGAACTTGGTGGCGATCACCACGCCGTCCCGCCGCCCGGCCAGTGCTTGACCGAGGATCCGCTCGCTGTGCCCGGCGCCGTAGTTGCTGGCGGTGTCGAACAGGGTCACCCCGAGGTCGAGCGCCCGGTGGATGGTGCGGATCGACTCGTCGTCGTCCACCTCACCCCAGCCGAACGGCTGCCCGTCGTCACCCCAGAGCGGGCCGCCGATGGCCCAGCATCCCATTCCGATCGCGCTCACCGTGATGCCGCTGCGTCCCAGCGTCCGTGTCGTCGTCATGGTCGACAGCCTCCAACCTGGAGCGCGCTCCAGGTCAAGCACTACCATCTCGCGACATGAGCGGTTACGCCCCCTCGGAGGCCGCCCGCCGCAGCGGCTTCAGCCTGGACACTCTGCGGTACTACGAGAAGATCGGCCTGCTTGCCGACGTTGAGCGCACTGCGGGCGGGCAGCGGGTCTTCACCGACGACGACCTCGGCTGGCTGGTGCTGTTCCGCTGCCTGCGCGACACCGGGATGCCGATCGCGCAGATGCGCCGCTACGCGCAACTGGCCCGCGACGGTGAGCACACCACAGCCGAGCGGCACGAGTTGCTGTGCCACCACGCAACGCGGGTCGAGGAGCAGATGCGCCTGCTCCAGCGCCAGTACGACCACCTCCGGGAGAAGATCAGCTTCTACGAGCGGCCACCCGGCACCGCGGCGGGGTCGGAGGCCGGCTAGCGGGAACCGGGCGCGGTCAGGCCGAGCAGTTCCTCTGTCGTTCCGCTTCGACCGGTCAGCGCGTTCAGGGCGGTGACCAGACGCTTCTCCTCGTAGCGGAAGTGCGACTCCAGCAGGGCGGCCAGCCCGCCCAGCTCGGCGCGCACCTGGGCGACCGGCACCGCCGCGTCGCCGCCCAGCAGTGCCTCGACCCGTTCCAGGATCCCCGCCACCACCTCGTGATCGGCGATCAGGTTGTCGATCACCGGCCGCAGCTCGGGGGCCTCCTCGGCCAGCAACCGGAACGCGCCCGCGTCCTCACCGCTGTGGTGTCGGCCGAGCGCGGCGCAGAAGGTCAGGCAGTGCGCCCGCAGGTCCCGGGACGGGGTGTCGAGGCTTGCCTGCAGTCGGGCCAGTTCCGCACTGAGCCAGAGGTGGATCTCGATCATCTGATTGCCGACGGCGGCGAGCCGGCCGGCCGGTGAACCTGTTGGGTGCACGTTTCGTCCCATGCTGTCCCCGCGCCTCCATGCCCACGGCGGCCTTCGGGCCGGGTGCACTGCGACGCTGCGACGAAGCCTATCCCGAGGGCGTCACGGCGTGGTCGGCTCGTCGGTCTCCCGGACGTCGTGCCAGCGCGCCCGCCATTCGGCCTCGTGGGCCTCGTGGGTGGTCCGCTCCTGGAAGACAGCGGCCCGCAACGCGTGCCGGGACTGCGCCATCACCATCACCTCCACGGCCACCAGCGCCACGCAGATCACTGTCGCCAGGGTGAGCGCGCCCAGCGCCGGCAGGTGCTGGCCGACCGGGAGGGCCGCGGTGAGCGCCACTATGACGCCGACGCGGGTCCAGGTGACGGTGTGCAGGGTGCGCAACTGGAAGAGCAGGTTGACGGCGAAATAGCAGATCAGGCCGCCGAAGAGCATCGGCACCGCCGGCCCCTCGACCTTCTCGGCGATCCCGCCGGCCGGATCGGTGATCTTGTGGAGGACCTCCTCGTTGCCGATCGAGAAGAGGATCACCCCGGCGATCATCGGCAGGTAGAGATACGCGTACGCGTCGCGGGCCATCGCCACCCGGGGGGAGCCCTCCGCCGCGTGCAGGGCGATCCGGGCGGCCGGCCCGATGAAGTCGAAGTGCGCCCACCAGAGCGCCGCGGTGACCACGATGCCGAGCGCGGCGGCGGCCACCGCCGGCCAGGTGACCGGCTTGCCGAGCAGGTTTCCGCCCACCCCCGTCGAGATGATCGACTCGCCCAGCGCGATGATCAGGATGAGGGCGTAACGCTCCGTCCAGTGCTCGGCGCTGGTCACCCCCCAGCCCCAGGTACCGACGATGAAGCCGGTGGCGTACTGCACCACCACCACGGTGATCCACAGGCCGTCGCGGACCATGGCGGCCTGATCGGGGTCGGCGATCTGCGGCGGGATGAGAGCGGCGGCCAGCAGCAGCACGATGCTCACCGCCAGTTCCGGGGCGAACCGCCGCAGTTGCCTGCGCTCCTGCGGGCTGTCCCGCACCACGTGCTGATAGAGGATCCAGTGGATGCCACGGACCACGACGTAGCTGATCGCCACCAGCATCGGGCCGGCGGCGCTCCCCTTCGGGTCGGTGAACGCCTGTGGCAGTGCCAGTGCGAACGCGAACAGGGCGACCATCGCGATCACCATGAGCACCGGCACGTAGCCCTCGCCGAGCCGGACCCGGGTGGCGACCAGGCTGTGCACCACCCAGATCCACCAGAGCACGGCGAGCACCAGGCCGGCGTGCAGCAGTTGCCGGCTGGTGATGTTCGCGGCGGTGGCGCGGGTGATGATGAAGAACGAGAAGACGAAGACCAGATCGAAGAAGACCTCGAACTTGTCCACCCGCGCGCCGGGGGCGATCGGGACGGCCGGTCCCAGCTGTCCACCCCGCCGGTAGCCGCCCACGATCCCACTCTGGCAGCGTTGGGGCTGGTCGGAGGCCGAACGGCGATGGCGATGGAGTCCGGCGTTACCTCCGGCCCGGGTCGGGAAAACACCGGGGCCGCGGCCTCCCGCAGCGGGCCGGCAGGTCCGCCCCACCCCGGACAAGGATGGACAATGACCACCAATAACCCGATCACCACTTCGTTCGCCCATCACTCCACCGCAATGGACGTGATCCGGGGCGTGGACCTCGTCCGGCGGCGGGCGGTCGTCACCGGCGGGTCCTCCGGGATCGGCGTGGAGACCGCCCGCGCCCTGGCCAGCGCCGGCGCGGAGGTCACATTGGCCGTCCGCAACCCCGACGCGGGTCAGCAGGCCGCCAACGACATCACCGGCACCACCGGCAACGACCGCGTCCTGGTCGCCCCGCTCGACCTCGCCGACCAGGGATCGGTCGCCGACTTCGTGGCCAACTGGGACGGCCCGTTGCACATCCTGGTCAACAACGCCGGCATCATGGCCGCACCCCTGTCGCGCACCCCGCAGGGCTGGGAGATGCAGTTCGCCACCAACCACCTGGGGCACTTCGCACTCGCCACCGGTCTGCGCCCGGCACTCGCGGCCGGCGACGGCGCCAGGATCGTCTCGGTCAGCTCCGCCGCGCACCTGCGCTCACCGGTGGTCTTCGAGGACATCCAGTACGACAAGCGGGAGTACGAGCCGTGGCAGGCGTACGGGCAGTCCAAGACGGCGAACGTCCTGTTCGCCGTCGAGGCGACCCGCCGTTGGGCCGACGACGGCATCTTCACCAACTCGCTGATGCCCGGCGCGATCCAGACCAACCTCCAGCGCTACGTCAGCGAGGAGGAGCTGAACCGGATGCGCGCCGGTAACGCGGCGGCCTGGAAGACAGTCGAACAGGGTGCCGCCACCTCCGTGCTGGTCGCCGCCTCGCCGCTGCTCGACGGCGTGGGCGGGCGCTACTTCGAGGACTGCCAGCAGGCCGCCCCGGCCCGGCCCGGCGGGCGGACGGGTGTCGCCGACTACGCGCTGGATCCGGAGGCCGCCGAGCGGCTCTGGCAGGTCTCGACGGATCTGCTCAAGGGCTGAGCGGCACAGACGAAGGGGCGCCCCGGTCGATGACCGGGGCGCCCCTTTCGGCGTTACGGCGGATCAGGCCAGGCCCAGCTCCGCCTCGAAGTTGCCGCCCTCCAGCCGCTCCTTGACAGCAGTCAGGAAGCGCGCCGCGTCGGCGCCGTCGATCAGCCGGTGGTCGTAGGACATGGCCAGGTAGACCATCGACCGGACCGCGATGACCTCGCCCAGCTCCGGGTCGTTGACCACGACCGGACGCTTCACCACGGCACCCGTGCCGAGCATCGCCGACTGCGGCGACGGCACGATCGGGGTGTCGAAGAGCGCGCCCCGGCTGCCCGTGTTGGTCAGCGTGAAGGTCGCCCCGGCCATCTCGTCCGGGGTGATCTTGTTGGCCCGGGTGCGCTCCGCCAGGTCGGCGATCCGCTTGGCGATGCCGCCCATGTTGAGGTCACCGGCGTTGTGGATGACCGGCACGAGCAGCCCGCGCTCGGTGTCCACGGCGATGCCGAGGTGCTCGGCGGCCGGGTAGGTGATCGTGCCGCCGTCCAGGTCCATGCTGGCCTGGATGATCGGGTGGGTCTGCAACGCCTCGACGGCGGCGAGGGCGAAGAACGGCAGGAAGGACAGCTTCACGCCGTGCTTGGCCTGGAACGAGTCCTTCGCCTGGACCCGCAGCTTGGCGACCTTGGTGACGTCGACCTCGACGACGGTGGTCAGCTGGGCCGTCTCGTGCAGCGACTGCTGCATCCGCTTGGCGATCGTCGCCCGGATCCGCGGCAGCTTCTCCGTGGTGCCCCGCTTGGTGCTCGGCTGCGGCTTCGCGGCCGGCTTGGCCGCGGGTGCGGCGGCGGGAGCGGCCGCCGGAGCCGGAGCGGCCTTGGCGGCCTTCGCCTTCTCGGCGGCCTCCAGCACGTCCTGCTTACGGATCCGACCACCCACGCCGGTGCCGTTGAGCGCGGCCAGGTCGACGCCGTGCTCACCGGCCAGCTTGCGCACCAGCGGCGTGACGTACCCGGCGGCCTCCTCGCCGGCACCAGGTGCCGGGGCGGACGGACGCGGCGGCGTCGAGGTCGACGCGGCCGGCTGCGCGGCCTGCTCGGTCTTCGCCGGCTGCGCCGAGCTCTCGGTCTCCGCGGCGGGCTCGTTGTACGACATGCCGGGGGTCGGCTCCTCGACCTTCGGCGCCGGCTTCGGCTCGGCCTTCGGCGCCGGCTTGGCCTCCGCCTTCGGCTCGGGCTTCGGCTCGGGCTGCGCCGGGGCGGAGGCCCCGCCGGCAACGCCGATGATCGCCAGGTCGGCGCCGACCGCGGCGGTCTCGTCCTCGGCGACCTTGATCTCCAGCACCGTGCCGGCGACCGGCGACGGGATCTCGGTGTCCACCTTGTCGGTGGAGACCTCCAGCAGCGGCTCGTCGACCTCGATGGTCTCGCCGACCTGCTTCAGCCAGCGGGTGACAGTACCCTCGGTGACGCTCTCGCCCAGGGCGGGCATCTTCACCGCGGTGCCCTCGCCCGACGAGGCGGCGGCCGGAGCCGGCGCCTCGGCCGGAGCCTCGTCCTGGGCCACCTCGTCGGCGGTGCCCTCGGCGGCGGCCGTCGGCTCGGCATCCGGCTCGACCGACTCGGCCGGGGCCTGCTCCTGCCCGGCGGCCTCGCCACCGCCGGTCGACTCGCCCTCACCGGCGATGACGGCCAGCTCGCTGCCGACCTCGGCGGTCTCGTCCTCGCCGACCACGATCCGGCTCAGCACGCCGGCAGCGGGTGACGGGATCTCGGTGTCGACCTTGTCGGTGGAGACCTCGAGCAGGGGCTCGTCGACCTCGACCGTGTCGCCCTCCTGCTTGAGCCAGCGAGTGACGGTGCCCTCGGTGACGCTCTCGCCGAGCCGGGGCATGGTGACCGATACCGGCATTTTCTGAGACTCCTTCATTCCCCTGGTGGGATCTTCGCCCGTCGCCGGACGCCGCGGTTGTGGATGATCAGGCGTGCGAGTGCAGCGGCTTGCCGGCGAGGGCCAGGTGCGCCTCGCCCAGGGCCTCGTTCTGGGTCGGGTGGGCGTGCACGAGCTGGGCGACCTCCGCCGGGTAGGCCTCCCAGTTGTAGATGAGCTGCGCCTCACCGATCAGCTCACCCACCCGGGCGCCGATCATGTGTACGCCGACCACCGGGCCGTCCTCGACCCGGACCAGCTTCACGAAGCCGGTGGTCTTGAGGATCTGGCTCTTTCCGTTGCCACCCAGGTTGTAGTTGTACGTCTTGACCTTGTCGGCGCCGTACTGCTCCTTGGCCCTGGCCTCGGTGAGGCCCACCGACGCCAGCTCCGGGTCGCAGTAGGTGACGCGCGGGATGCCGACCTCGTCGATCACGGCGGGGGTCTGCCCGGCGATCTCCTCGGCGACGAAGATGCCCTGCTGGAAGCCCCGGTGTGCGAGCTGGAGGCCGGGCACGATGTCGCCGACCGCGTAGACGTTCGGCACGCTGGTGCGAAGCCGCTCGTCGGTCAGCACGTAGCCGCGGTCCATCTTGACGCCCTGCTCCTCGTACCCGAGGTTGGCGGTGTTCGGGCCGCGGCCCACGGCGACCAGCAGCAGCTCCGCCTCGACGGTCTCGCCACCCTGGATGGTCAGCTTGACGCCACTCTCGGTCTTCTCGACCTTCTCGAACGGCTTGCCGACCTTAAAGTTGATCTTCCGCTTGCGGAACGCCCGCTCCAGCGCCTTGGACGACTCCTCGTCCTCGGCGGCGACCAGCCGGGGCAGCGCCTCGACGATCGTCACGTCCACACCGAAGGACTTCCACACGCTGGCGAACTCGACGCCGATCACGCCGCCACCGAGCACGATCACCGACGACGGCACCCGGTCCATCGTGAGGGCGTGGTCGCTGGTGATGATCCGCTCGCCGTCGACCTCCAGGCCGGGCAGGCTCTTCGCGTACGAGCCGGAGGCCAGGACGATGTTGCGGCCGGTGTAACGCTTGCCGTCCACCTCGACCACGTTCTTGCCGACCAGCTTGCCGGCGCCCTCGACGATCGTGATGGCCTTGTTGCCCTTCAACATGCCCTGCAGGCCCTTGTACAGGCGGGCGATCACGCCGTCCTTGTACGAGTTGACCCCGGCCATGTCGATGCCGATCAGCTCGGCCTTCACGCCGAACTGCTCCGACTCGCGGGCCTGGTCGGCGATCTCGGCGGCGTGCAGCAGGGCCTTCGTCGGAATGCAGCCGTTGTGCAGGCAGGTGCCGCCGAGTTTGCCCTTCTCGACCAGCGCGACCTTCAGGCCCAGCTGGACGGCGCGCAGCGCGGTCGCGTAGCCGCCGCTGCCACCTCCGAGAATGACAATGTCGAAGGTCGCTTCGTTCGGCTCGCTCACGTCCAACTCCCAGGTCGCGTCGCTGCATCGGGGGTCACAGAGGTGTAACACGGACACACCCCACCTCGGTCATCTTGTCACCACTGGGCACAGGGTGCGTACCGAGGTGCCCAACGACACGTCATCGACACGTACCCTTGGCACCGTTGTCGATGACGCACGGTGGGGGAGAGATCCGGTGGGCTTGTTCCGGCGCCGCAAACAGACGGCTGTGCCGAGCCATGACCGTGCTGCCAGTCGCGGCGATCTGGACCATTTGGAGAACTTCATCCGGAGTCGGCGCGGCGTCGAGGCGTTCATCGAACCCCGTACGACGGTGACGGAGACCACCGTCATCCTGATCGCCGACGACGGGGAGTGGACCCGTCGGCGCATCGACGGCCCGGACGGAGCCCGGCGCTTCGCGTACCGGATGGGCATCCCGGTGTACGACGTCCGGCTGATGGGCTACCCGCAGCGGATGCGCGACTTCAACGAACGGCGCAAACGTCGCCCCGAGCGGTAGTGGGCAAACGCGGAAGGGGCCCCCTTGAGCAGGGGCCCCTTCCGACTGTCCGGTCAGCCGTTGGCGGCGACATCCTCGACGAGCTGCACCAGGGTGCGGACCGGAACGCCGGTGCCGCCCTTGGTCCAGTAGCCGGTCGGCTCGCCCGAGTGGTAGCCCGGCCCGGCGATGTCGATGTGCGCCCATGCCACGTCGTCGGCCACGAACTCGCGCAGGAACACGCCGCCCTGCAGCATGTGACCGGCCCGGTCCATCCCGGCATTGACCTGCGAGATGTCCGCCACATCCGACTCCATGCCCTTACGGACGTCGTCGGGCAGCGGCATCGGCCAGGCCGGCTCGCCGACCGAGTCGCCGACCACCTGGACGCGGTTGCACAGCTCGGGGGTGCCCATCACGCCGGCGACCCGCTTGCCGAGCGCGATCACCTGACCCCCGGTCAGGGTGGAGGTCTCGAACAGGTAGTCGGTGCCGTCCGCGCAGGCGCGGGCGATGGCGTCGCCCAGGATCATCCGGCCCTCGGCGTCGGTGTTGAGCACCTCGACCCGCTTGCCGTTGAACATGGTGATCACGTCACCCGGCCGGTAGCTGGTGCCCGACGGCATGTTCTCCGCCATCGGCAGGTACGCGCTGACAGCCACCGTCGGCTTCAGCGCGGCGATCGCCAGCATGGCCGCGCCCACCGCAGCGGCGCCCGCCATGTCGGACTTCATCTCCCACATGCCCTGCGCCGGCTTGATCGAGATGCCGCCGGTGTCGAAGGTGATGCCCTTGCCGACCAGCGCGACCCGCTTGCCGTTGCCGCCACCCTGTGGGGTGTAGGTCAGCTTCACCAGCCGCGGCGGGGCCTCGGAGCCCTGCCCGACCGCGACGATGCCGCCGTACCCGCCGGCGGCCAGCGCCGCCTCGTCGAGCACCTCGACGCCGAGGCCCGCCTCGCGCGCCGCGGTGGCGACCGCGTCGGCGAACGACGGCGGACGCAGCTCGTTCGGCGCGGTGTTCACCCAGTCCCGGCTGAGCCGGACCGCGCCCGCCACCGCCTGCGCCCGGGCGACCTCCGCCTGGGCGCCCGCGTCGCCGGCGTCCGGCACCGCGATGAGCACCTCGGCCACCGGCTCGCGCCGGGTCGGCTGGGGTCGGGTCTTGTAGCCGGCGAACCGGTACCCACCCAGCAGCGCGCCCTCGGCGATCGCGCGCAGCTCAGCCGACGCGTCCGCGTCGTCGGGCAGCGGCAGCGCCAGCGCGACAGTGGGTGCGCCCGCCAGGGCCCGGATCGCCGCACCGGCGGCCCGGCGCAGCGTCTCCGGGGCCGGGGCGGCACCCGACGGCTCCGGGCCGAGCCCGACCGCGGTGACCAGCGGTGCCGTCACGGTGCCCAGCGTGGCCAGCTTGATGACCTCACCCGGCCCGCCGGTCGCGCCGAGCAGCGCGAGCGTCTCGGTCAGCTTGCCGTCGAACGCGGCCGCGATGCTCTCCGCGCCGCTGGCGAGCAGCAGGGTGCCGGCGAGGCCGCTGGTGGCGCCCTGCTCTCCGGTCTGGCTGTGCACGCCGATCACGATCGCGTCGACGGCGAGCTCGGCCGGGTCGGTGTCGACCAGGCTCAGGTTGGTGGTGCGGGGTGAAGTCACTGAAGCTACTCCGGGCGGGCCGGGCCGGTCGCGGCGTCGCGTACCAGCGGTGAAGGTCTCCGGCGGAACCTACCCGCCGGACGTCATGGCTGTCCCGCCGACAGCGCCAGCGGGCTCCCGCCGATGCTAACCAGCGACGTTGCCCCCGGTAAGTTGCCACCCATGACCGACGTGACCTCCGCCGCCGCCGCGACCCGGCTGCGCCGTTCCCCGCTGCACGAGCGGCACACCGCCGCCGGAGCCAAGTTCGCCCCCTTCGGGGGCTGGGAGATGCCCCTGGAGTACGCCGGCGGCGGAGTGCTCAAGGAGCACACCGCGGTGCGTACGGCGGTCGGGGTCTTCGACGTGTCACACCTGGGCAAGGCCCGGGTGAGCGGCCCCGGCGCGGCCGACTTCGTCAACTCCTGCCTCAGCAACGACCTGGGCCGCATCGGCCCGGGCCGGGCGCAGTACACGCTCTGCTGCGACGACGCCACCGGCGGTGTGGTGGACGACATCATCGCCTACCTGTACGCCGACGACCACGTCTTCCTCATCCCGAACGCGGCGAACACCGCCGAGGTGGTGCGCCGGTTGCGCGCCGCCGCTCCCGCGCAGGTGACGGTCACCGACGAGCACGAGGCGTACGCGGTGCTGGCCGTGCAGGGCCCCCGCTCGGCCGAGTTGCTGGCCGCCCTGGACCTGCCCACCGAGCACGGCTACATGAGTTTCTCCGCCGCGAGCCTCGACGGGGTGGAGCTGACGGTCTGTCGTACCGGCTACACGGGTGAGCTGGGCTACGAGCTGGTGGTGCCGGCGGAGCACGCGGTCGTCGTGTGGGATGCGCTGTTCGCCTCCGGCGCGGCGTTCGAGCTGCGCGCCTGCGGGCTGGCCGCCCGGGACACACTGCGGACCGAGATGGGTTACCCGTTGCACGGGCAGGACCTCTCCCTGGACATCAGCCCGGTGCAGGCCCGCTCCGGCTGGGCGGTCGGCTGGGACAAGCCGGCCTTCTGGGGCCGCGACGCGCTGCTCGCCGAGAAGGCCGCCGGCCCCCGGCGTACGCTGCGCGGCCTGGTGGCAGTCGACCGGGCCATCCCGCGTCCCGGCATGACCCTGCACGTGGGGGACACCCAGGTCGGCACCGTGACCAGCGGCACCTTCAGCCCGACGAGGAAGCAGGGCATCGCCCTGGCCCTGCTGGACACCGACGCCAACCTGACCGACGGCGACGAGGTCGAGATCGACATCCGCGGCCGCCGAGCCCCCCTGACCCTCACCAAACCCCCCTTCGTAACCCCCTCAGTGAAGTAACCACCCCACCCACCCCACCCCACCCCCACCCCCCCACGCCCTGGTTGATCATGAAGTTATTGCCACGACACGCCGACGGCGGTGGCAATAACTTCATGATCAACGCGGGTGCCGCCTGCTCGCCGGGCACCTACGGGCGCATCTCGCGCAGTCGGTCCGGGTCGCCACCGCTGAG
>NZ_JBEZFJ010000025.1:24284-43093 GCF_040649335.1 Micromonospora sp. NPDC048986 | reverse complement strand
GAGGCGGAGTACATCGTCTTCTGCGGTGTGCACTTCATGGCCGAGAGCGCCGACATCCTCACCACCGCCCCGGCCCCGGCCCCGGCCCGGCCCGGCCCGGCCCGGCCCGGCCCCGGTGATCATGAAGTTATTGCCACGACCCGCCGCGCGCGGTGGCAATAACTTCATGATCACCGAGAGCTGCGCAGGAGGGGGCGGAGGGCGGCCACGATGGGGGCGTCGGCGGGGAGCCAGGTGACCGAATCCAGTTCGTCGGCGGTGAGCCAGCGCAGCGCCTCGTGCTCCAGCGCCTGTGGCTGGTCGTCGCCGAGCAGGCGGGCCGCGTACACCTTGAGCACCGACCGGCCGTGCGCCATCCGTACGTTGCGGCCGACCCGGTCGCCGATCTCGACGCGTACGGCCAGCTCCTCGGCGCACTCCCGGATCAGCGCGTCGGTCTCAGCCTCCCCCGGCTCGACCTTTCCGCCCGGAAACTCCCACATGCCCGCTACCTCGGGTGGGGCGGAACGCGCACAGGCGAGCACCCGCCCATCCCGGATGATCGCCGCACCGACGATCACCTTCAGGTCCCGTCGTTCGGCCTGCCCGCCATCATTCGCCCGTTCGGTCCGCACGGGCGTCCAGGGTGCCAGATCAATCGGCGGTTTGGGTACCGTAGCCGTCCGCTAGGCCAACAAGACACGGAAGTGTGGGCGTGGACACCCCCTCCGAGCAGCGAGAGACTAGGAGACACCGACAAGACACGGGATGGCGACGACTTGGCCACAAGCCGGCAACGGCGCTTGGGGGGTGCGGTGATGCGCGTGCTGTTCAACAGCAGGGCCAAGCACGACTACCTGTCCGACGCGTTGACCTTGCTATCTGGTTGGACGCGCGAGGGCGAGCAGATCCGACGGACGCTCGTGATCGACGATACCCAACACGCCGCACTCACTGAGCGGGTCAAGGTCGTCGCGGATGCGCTGCATCTGCGGCCCGAGATCAGCCGCCGGGCCGACAGCACCCAGATCCGGGTGGGGCATGGCAGCGGCGAGCCGCTGACCGAGGGCGAGGTGCTGTTGGCTGCCCGCATCGAGGACGCGTACCGGGCGGTCACCGAGGCCTGACGACAGTCTCCGAATCCGACCCGGCGTCCGGTGGGTACCAGCGCAGCTCCACCGAGTTGCCGTCCGGGTCCCGCACGTAGATCGAGGTCGCCGAACCGCGGGCGCCGAATCGGCTGACCGGGCCGGTCAGCACCGTGAAGACCTCCGACTCGATCACCTGCGCCCAGTCCAGTGGTGCCACCACCAGGCAGAAGTGGTCCACGTTCGCGCCCTGCGGCTCACCGCGGACGAGGTCGATGATGCTGTCGGGGCTGATCCGCACCGACGGGAACGGGACGCTGCCCGCACGCCACTCGTCGACGCGTACCGGTGCCAGCCCGAGCCGGCCGCAGTAGAAGTCCACTGACCGTTCCACGTCGGCGACTGTCAGCACCAGGTGGTCGAAACCGGTTACCCGCACCTCGCTCACCCCTCCTCCAGGTGGGCCGCCGCGTGCAGCCAGTCGCTGAACAGGGCCGGGTCGATATCGGCGACGTCGCGCAACTTCACCGCCGCCATCGCCCGCGCACCGGGGATCAGCCGCCCCGACGGGTCGGTGATCTCCTGCCCCCGCCACCGCCCGAAGGTGACGTACGACCCGTACGCCTTGACCAGGCAGAGCGGGCGCTGGCCGGGCCGGTCGCCCAGGCTCCAGACCGGGTGCCCGTGCCACATCGCCCCGGTCGCCCCGGGAAGGGCCGCCGCGATGACCGGTGTCAGCTTCTCGCCGATCTCGCGCAGTGGGCCGGCGAGGCCGGCCAGGTAGTCGTCAACGCTCATGTCAGAGCCCTTCGCTCGGTGTTCCCTGCCGCGTTCACGATCCCCGGGCGAGGGCCGCCGACCAAGACCCGATGCCGCTACGATCGTTGCCCACAGGTCAACGATGGGAACTGTGTGCTGGAGCGCTACGAGGTCGAGACGTTCCTGACCCTCGCGGAGGAACTGCACTTCGGCCGGACCGCCGAGCGGTTGACAGTCAGCACCGGCCGGGTCAGCCATGTGGTGAAGAAGCTGGAGCGCCGGATCGGCGCACCGCTGTTCGCCCGTACCAGTCGGACCGTCCGGCTCACCCCGATCGGCCGGCAGCTCGCCGACGAGCTGGCTCCGCTGGTGGCAGGCATGGACGAGGCCGTCCGCCGGGCGACAGACGCCGCCCGGGGCGTGACCGGGACGCTACGGGTGGCGTTCCTCGGCGAGTGGACCGCGCCGGTGCTGCTCCGGGCGGTGGCCCTGTTCGCTGAACGGCACCCCGACTGTCGGGTGGAGGTGCACGAGGCGCAGTTGTCCACCACCCGATCCGGGCTGCTCGACGGCTCGACAGACGTGTTGATCGCCTCGTACCCGTTCGACGGGATGGCCACCGGACCGGCGCTGATCTCCGAGGGCCGGGTGCTGGCGGTGCCGGCGGGTCACCCGCTCACCCGGGAGCGGTCGGTGTCGTTGGAGGTGCTCGCCGACCACCCGGTGGTGCAGTACCCGACGGTGACCTCGGTGGAGTTCAAGCGGGACCGCACCCCCGAACGCACCCCGTCCGGCCGGGCGGTGCCAAAGGGGCCCGCCGGGAACACCTTCTCCGAGATGCTGTCCCTGGTCGCGCTGGGCCGGGGAGTCCTGCCGGTGGGCGAGCACACCCGGCGCTATTACCCGCGCCCCGACGTGGCGTACGTGCCCATCCACGACGCGCCACCGATCGAACGAGGGCCGGTCTGGCTGCCCAGCAACACCACCACCCGGGTACGCGAGTTCGTCCGCGCCGCGACGGACGCGAACCCCCGATGAGGCACGCCGAGTTCCGCCACCACCGGCTGGTGCGGGTGTACGACGCGGAGTGCCGGTGGGGGCCGGACGACGACTTCTTCCGGACGGTGGTCGACGAGACCCCGGCCGCCCGGGTGCTCGACCTCGGCTGCGGCACCGGCCGGCTGGCCATTGCCCTCGCCGCCGCCGGCCACACCGTCACCGCTGTGGATCCGGCCGACGCGTCAGTGGCCTCCGCCCGGGCCAAGCCGGGTGGTGGGCGGGTGACCTGGATCGTGGGCACCTCGGCGCTGCTGCCGGAGCGGGCGTTCGACGTCGCGGTGCTGACCAGCCACGTCGCGCAGTTCTTCGTGGACGATGCGGAGTGGTCGCGTACCCTCGCCGACCTGGCCCGGGCGCTGGTGCCCGGCGGCCGGCTGGTGTTCGACGCCCGCGACCCGGCGGACCGTCGCTGGGAGCTGTGGAACCCGGTGGATTCGCACCGGCTGGTCACGCTGCCCGACGGCGGCGAGGTCCGCGCGTGGACCGAGGTCACCGGGGTACGCGACGGAGTGGTCGACTTCACCCACCACTACCACTTTGACGACGGGGAGGAACTCCTCAGCTCGGCGAGCCTGCGCTTCCGCACGGAGGCCGAGCTGCGCACCTCCCTGACCAGGGCGGGCTTCATCGTGGATCGCGTTCACGGGGGCTGGCACGGGGAGCCCGTCGGCCACGGCGACGGCGAGTTCGTGGTCATCGCACGGGCGGGCACGCTGGCACCGGTTTTCTAGCCTGGAGCACATGGCGAACATCGCGTACGACCGCAAAGAGCAGGTCCAGCAGATTGAGAGTGGCCTCCTCGAAGGCGAGCAGATCATCGCCGTCTACGACGCCGTCGGCACCGGCACCGGGTTCATCGGGCTGACCGACCGCCGCGTGATCATCCAGGACCGGTCCTTCGTCGGGAAGCGGTTCGCGATCACCAGCATCCCGTACTCGAAGATCACCAGCGTGAGCGTGGTCAGCAACAAGTCGTGGGGTGGTTCGTTCTTCTCCACCGGCGCCATCGCCATCCACGTCGGCACGCACACCTACGAGGTGGAGTTCCGTGGCGCGCAGAAGAGCCACCACGTGCACAACGTGATCCTGCACCACATCTCCTGACCGGATGCGCCGTCGTGGGCCCGGCTGGCGTAATTGCCTTGCCGGGCCCACGACGTTTCTGGTGTCCTCGGTCGACAGCCACGCGAAGGGAGCAGCCACCATGCCGAACACAACGAAGTCCCCCGAACCAACCGTCATCCGACCCGAGGAATCGAGACTTCGTGAGCAGGACTGTTCCCCTGGCGCTGCTCGGCGCCACTGACACCAACCCCGGAGGCCGCTGATGTCGGTCTTCGACGATCCCGGCCTCTTCGGCCGGCTCTGGGCCTCCGACTACGACAGCCCAGGAAACCCCGACCCCGCGCCGGCGGTGGACTTCCTGGCCGACCTGGCCGACGGGGGTCCGGTTCTCGAACTGGCGATCGGCACCGGGCGGGTCGCGCTGCCGCTGGCCGAACGTGGCCTCGCCGTGCACGGCGTCGAGGCGTCCGAGGAGATGCTCGCGCAGCTGCGGGCGAAACCCGGCGGCGACCAGATCCCGGTGGTCGTCGCCGACATGGCTGACGTGCCGGTGGCCGGTGAGTTCCGGCTCGCGTACCTGGTCTTCAACACCCTGTTCAACCTGGTGGACGCCGAGCGGCAGGCGGACTGCTTCCGCAACGTCGCCCGGGTGCTGTCGCCCGGCGGCGCGTTCGTCATCGAGACGTTCGTGCCCGACCCGCGCAGCTTCGACTCGGACGAGCAGGTGCAGGTGCGTGAGGTCACCGAGGACTCCGCGACGATCCGACTGCACCGGTACGACCGACCAGCGCAGCGGTTCATCCGGCAGACCATCACGTTCGACGCGGACGGTGTGCACCTGAAGCCGTTCGCCATGCGGTACGCCTGGCCGCACCAGATCGATGGGATGGCGCAGCAGGCCGGGCTCCGGCTCACCGAGCGGTACGCCGACTGGCACCGACGACCGTTCCAGGCCGACAGCCCGTCGCACATCTCCGTCTACCGGGCGGAGTAACGGTTTGATCGGCTCGGGTTCCGGAAAGCCGAGGTGTCATCGCCCGACTTCAAGGAACCCGAGCCGATCTCCCGCCACCCGAAGGTGAGATGCCGCCATGAGCAGACGAGCCATCCATGTGGTCCTGGCGCTGTCGGTCGTCCTGATGGTCACCGGCATCATCCTCAAGGTGACCGGGGACGGCGGGGCCGACACGGCCGGCACTGTGGCGGTGTCGCTCGCCTCGGTGGGTTCGATAGTGGCGAGCATCGGCTCGTCCTCCCGCGCTGCCCGCAGAAACGCCGGCCCGGACCGGTAGTTCCCGCCGCCGTTGGCCTCGGCTGATTCTGCTGGTAGCAGTAGGTGTTGATCCGCGGGTCCCGCGCCGGGTGTGCTGACAGCATGCCGGACGCCTCCAGATTCCCGCGCTCCTCCCCGTACTGGCCGGTGGTCAGTCACCCTCAGCTCCGACGGGTCCTACCTGGGCTGGCCGTCTCCGCGTTGGGCGACGGCCTGGCGGTGGTCGCGGTGACCTGGCTCGCCATCCAACTCGTCCCGCACCATCAACAGGGCACCTGGATCGCGCTGGCCATGGCGGCGTACACACTGCCCAGCGCGGCCGGGACTGTCGTCTTCGGCCGGTGGCTGCGGGGGCGCAGCGGGGCGCAACTCGCCGGTTGGGACGCGATTCTGCGAGCCAGCGCGCTCGGGGCGATCCCCCTCGCGCACCTCACCGGTGCGCTCAGCGTCTGGCTGTACGTCTTCCTGCTCGCCGCGTCCGCATTGCTGCACTCGTGGGGTTCCGCCGGGCGTTTCACACTGATCGCCGAACTGCTGCCGCAGCGACACCATCTGCCGGCCAACGCCGTGCTCGCCAGCATCGCCGGGTTCGCCACCATCGTCGGGCCACCACTGGCGGGCCTCCTGATCGCCTGGGTCGGGCCGGTATGGGTCATCGCCATCGACGCCGCCACCTTCGCCGTGTTGGCCCTCACGTACCGTCTCGCCCTTCCCGCCAACGGCGGACCCACGCGGGACGAGAGTGGCGCTTCGCGAACGGCCGGCTTCGCGGTCATCCGCCAGAGCCCGGCCCTGCTGGGCCTGCTGGTGCTGAGTCTCGGGTTCTTCTTCCTCTTCGGACCGGTGTACGTGGCGATGCCGATCCACATCACCGACGACCTGCACGCCTCCGCGACGCTGTTCGGCGCGTACTACGCCGCGTTCGGCGTCGGCGGTCTCGCCGGGGGCCTGGTCGCCGGTTACCTTCGCGGCTGGCCACTGCGAACCACCACCATCGGCATCGTCGTCGCGTTCGGTGTCGCCCTGCTGCCCCTCGGCCTGGGCGTACCGGTCGGCGTGTCGTTGCCGGCGTTCGCCCTGGCGGGCTTCATCTGGGCGCCGTACATGTCCACGTCGATGGCGCTGTTCCAGCGCAGCACGTCCGTCGCGCAGCTACCGGCGGTGCTCGCCGCGAACGGTGCCGTCCTCGTGCTGGCGGTGCCCCTGGGCACCATGCTGGGCGGGCCACTGGTGGGCGCCATCGGCGCACGCCCGACGCTGCTGCTGTGCGCCCTGGCGATCGTGGCCCTCGGCCTGACCGTCGGGGCAATCGCGATCTCCAGGCGGAGCTCGCGATTGCCCGACGATGCAGCCGTCACCGCGGTCAGTGCCAGTCGCTGATCCGGACGTCGTCCGGGGCCGGTCGACCGTGGCCGGTCTCCACCTGTTCCTTGAGGCTCATCAGGAACATCGCCCACTTGGTGCTGCAGTGGTGCATGAACTCGACCGGCTCGCGCCAGCCCTGGTGCGCGAACTGGACGATCGTGTACTCGCCGCGCTGGTCGAGATGCCAGTCGACCTCGGTACCGACCCATTCCTCGGGGCCGTCGACGACGCGCCACAGCACCCGCCCGGCGGGGTTCAGCTCCAGAACCTCCATGTCGAAGCCGCCGGCATCGCCGAACCGGAAGGCCAACTGTCCACCGACCTCGCTCTTGCCCACCGTGTCGGTGGTCCACCAGGCGGCGAGGCCCTCCGGCGTTGCCACCGCTCGGTAGACGTCGTCGAGCGGCGCGGCGACGCCGACCCGGTGCAGGATGTCGACCATTCTCAGTCTCCTTCGTCGTTGGTGCGGGTGCGTTCGATCGTCTCGGCGATGCGCTTGATCCGGCGGAGTCGGGCGTCCCAGGTGGAGCCCACCGCCGACAACTGGGCGACCGCGCGGGCGAGTTGCGCCTCGTCCACCTGGTAAAGACGCTCGCGGCCGGCCGGCTCGGCGTGGATCAGCCCAACCCGGTCCAGGACCGCCAGGTGCTTCGAGACGGCCTGCCGGGTGACGGGTAGCCGTCTGCTCAACGAGGTGGCAGTGCCGGGCCCGTCGGCGAGAAGAAGATCGATCATCGTACGCCGAGTCGGGTCGCCGATCGCCGACCACAACTCGTCGTCGACCACGGGCTTCACGGGGTCGCGACCAACCGAGCGACGTACTCGCCCAGCCGGGGCATGTAGTGGTCCCAACCGTTCTCGTGGTCGCGGTACTGCTCCTCCAGGACAGCGACCTCCCAACCCAGCTCGCGGAAACCGGTCTCGGTCATCCGGATCAGCGTCCCGCCGCCGCTGGGCACCAGGTCGAAGGTGACGAGCAGCGCCTGCCCGCCCCGGTCCGGCTCGGTGAAGCACCACCGGAAGGAGAACCGCTTCGGCGGGTCGACCTCGACGACGGCGAGCGCGACGGTCTTCGTCTCGCCGGTGTCGGTGTCGCGCCAGACCAGTTCGCCGGGCGCCCCGGCGACGGACTCGAACCGCGCGTCGTCTGGCCACCACTCCCGCATGTGCTCGGGCTGGCTGACCACCTCGAAGACGACCTCGGGGGACGCGTTGACGTGGATGTCGCGTTCGATGGTTCCCTGTTCCATGCGCACAACCTTTCGCAACCTTTGGTTGCACCCAACCTACGACAGCCCGCACCCATCGCGCAACCTTTCGTTGCATGTCGTGGCGTCGTCGTACCCCTGGTGCACGATCGGCACATGTCTGAGTCATCGCCGCACCGCCACCACACCATCGACTACGTCGAGCTCACGGTGACCGACCTCGCCGTGGCCAAGCGCTTCTACGCCGACGCGTTCGGTTGGCGGTTCAACGACTACGGGCCGGAGTACGCCGGCATCCGCAGCCCACACGGCGACGCCGCGCCCGAGGTCGGCGGTCTCCGTCTGGACACTGAGGTTCGAGCGGGCGGCCCACTGGTGCTGCTCTACTCCAGCGACCTGGACCGGTCCGTGCAGGCCGTCAAGGAGGCCGGCGGCCAGGTGGTGAACGGGCCGTACGAGTTCCCCGGTGGCCGGCGGTTCCACTTCACCGACCCCAGCGGCAACGAGTTGGGCGCCTGGGCCGAGCAGTAGGACCCTTGCAACCATGCACACCTTGTTGGTAGCCGTGAACCCGGAGCCCGGGTCCCTGACGCACCACCTGGTTCGGCGACTTGAGGCCGCGCTGCGTCCGGGGTCGGTCGAAATCGCCGACCTGGCACAGGAGGGCTTCGACCCGAGGTACACCCCGACCGATCGCCTGGCGTACCAGCAGCGCGGCGGGCCGCCGCCCGACGTCCTCCGCGAGCAGCAGCGCATCGACCGGGCCAGCGACCTCGTGCTGGTCTTCCCGGTCTACTGGTGGTCGATGCCGGCGCTGCTCAAGGGGTGGATCGACCGCGTGTTCATCAACGGCTGGGCCTTCGACTACGCCCCGGCCACCGGCATCCGACCGCGGCTGCACCGCCTCACCACCCACCTGCTCCCCGTCGCCGGCGACGACGCCGGCCTCTACGAGCGACACGGGTACGGGCACGCGCTGCGGACGCAGATCGAGCACGGAATCGTTGACTACTGCGGCAGCCGTCGCGGCGTCACCGCCTTCGTGCACGAGTCCGAGCAGGACGACTCTCAGGCCACGGCACGAAATGTCGACCACGCCGTAACCGCGATCCGCGACGCCATCTCCGTACCACTCGACGCGCGACATGAATGATCGTCATCGCAGGGACCGCCAGGGTGTCGCCATGGCCGGAAGAGGCCTGGACGTCGAGGGTGCGATCGCCCGTGAGGGTGCACTGAGCCGGGTCCCGGTCGCGTTCGCCGGTGTTGTCGACGCGGCACGCGCGCGGATAGCCGACTCGTTCGACGCTGGTCGGCTGCACAGCGCCTACATCTACGGCAGCATCCCGCGTGGCACCGCCATCCTCGGCGTCTCCGATCTCGACCTGCTCCTCGCCCTGCACACCGAACCAACCGAGGCCGACCGGGCGGCTGCCACCAGGATCGAGCAGGACCTCGACCGGTCCTTTCCGCAGATCGACGGCGTGGGCATCCTGCTGTTCCGTGCAGGTACGCTGCTCAGCGAGCTTGAGCGGCACGACCTCGGCTTCTTCGTCGCCTGCCTGTGCACCCCCCTGCTGGGCGACGACCTCGCCGACCAACTCCCCCGCTACCGGCCCACTTCCCTGCTCGCCCGCGAGACGAACGGCGACCTGTCCCTTGCGCTCGCGGGGTGGCGCCGCCAGGCAGCCGAAGCGAACACCGACCAGCAACGGAAGGCCCTCAGCCGGCTCGTCGCTCGGCGCATCGTCAGGACCGGCTTCACACTGGTCATGCCTCAGTGGGGAGGTTGGACGAGCGACCTCACCCAGTCCGCCGAGGCGTTCGGGCTCCACTATCCGGAACGCGCGGAGCAGATGCGTAGAGGTGCCGTTATCGGTCGCACCCCCTCGCCGGTTCCGGGTGTCCTCCGCGAACTCATCGACGACCTTGGGCCCTGGCTCGCCGCGGAGTACGCGATCGTCCATGGCGAGAAGGCCGCCCGTCCCTGACCTACCGGAGGTCCTCGCCACTCATCACGAGACAGCCGAACACGTCCGTGAGGACGGCCCGCTGGTGGCCGGTCAACGGGTTCGCGAAGACAGCGACGCGGACCCCGCGCTGCCGGCAGGCCTCGGCGACTTCGCGGGCCCTACCAGGGCTGAGTAACGTCCGTCGCGAAAACGGGTCGCCCATTTTGTCCGCGCCACCCGAAGAGACTCCCCGCCGTTGCACATGCCGGCCCACGACCTGGCCACCGTGGGCTTCCACCACGCTGGCCAGCAGATCGAGCTCGCTGCCGAAGTCCTTGTCCTTCGCCGAGAACAGGCCCACCAGCGCCACCTCGGCGCCTGCCAGCGCAGCGTTCAACGCCCCGGAGCGATGCCGGTTCACCGGGCCGACGATCGTCAGTTCCGGCGGGCGCGCAGCACGCCGGTCAGCATCGGCAGCGTGAACTCGCCGTGCGCGGTTTCGGGTCGGCTGCCGAGGAATGCGCGGATCCGGCCGAGGGTGGCCGCTCGCTCCTCGTCCGGCATGACCAGCATCCCGGCCCGCGTCGCGAGCGTCGCGACCAGCGAGTCGGCGGTACGGCGCTGCCCGTGCGGGAACTCGACCTGCTCCGCGGACCCGAACCGGGCGGTCAGGCCGGTGCTCGGGACGAGCATGCCCGCCGTCGCGGCGCGCCAACTGCTCAGCGTGTCACGCGGGCCGATGGCAGCACTCCCGCTGACCCGTTCGAGCCCGGCAACCCAGTCGATCCGGTCGTCCATGATGTTCCACAGACCGGCCAGGATGCCGCCGGGTGCGAGGACCCGGGCGATCTCCGCCCCCGCCACGGCCATGTCGAACCAGTGCAGGGCGTTGCCGGCGAGCACGGCATCGACGGAGGCGTCCGGCAACGGGATGGCCTCGGCGCTACCCGGCAGGGCATTGACGTCCGGCTGCGTACGACGTAGCTCGGCAAGCATGGCCGGGTCCGGTTCCACGGCCACGACGTCCGCGCCCACCGCCGCCAGCGTCGCCGACAATTTGCCGGTGCCGGCACCCAGGTCGAGCACCCGCAGGCCAGGTGCGGGCTCCAGCGCCCACCGCACCGCGGCCTGCGCGTAGTCGGGGCGGTGCTGGGCGTACGCGGTCGCCGCCGCGCCAAACGACGATCGGAGCATCTGTTCCGTCATCCGATCAACGTACCGCCGCTTGTCGACATCGACTGCGACCATGGCCACCGTGCAGATCTTGCGGAGCTGGTGGCTTGCCCGCTACCCCGTCTACGCACTCGGCCTCGCGGTCGGGCTGGTCATGATGTGGCTGCCGTTGAAGACCTTTCAGGACGACGACGCCTGGGGGCGTCGATTGCGGGTCAACGGCGTGCCAGCCCAGGCAGTCGTTGATGAACTAGTGCACAAGCGGCGGAACACGATGCACCTGCGCTACGAGTTCGCTGGCGCTCAGCGTCAGGCCGAGGTTGGCTGTTGGGAGGTCTGCCTGCCGGCCGGCAGCGCGATGCAGATCTGGGTCAACCCCGATGATCCGGAGGATTTCGTCACCGATTTCGGCATCCTCAGCGGGCACCGGGGCCGGCTGCAAGGGGTGATCGGGGCGGCAGGCCTGGTGCTGTCCGGGTGGATGGCACTAGCCACGGTCGCCCGCGGCTACCAGAGACGACGCGACCGCCGGCGGCAGGACTGGCAGCGGCAGCAACGAGACCAACGCCGACGACAGCCCACGAACGCCAGGGCCGCAACGAAGCGCAAGCCGAGCCGCCACCACGGCCAGCAGTAGGAGCGCCGCGAGTGCCTCAGGCAGGCCCGGACGGGAGCGAACCAGGTCGAGCCCGGCGGCACCGCTGCACTCGCCGAGACTGATTCGCCACGCAAAGGCGATAATCACTGCACCAATTTACCTGGATCTACGAGTCGCGGCCCTGGTCAAGCCACGTTTATCTATCCGTTACCAAGACCGGACTTCACGGCATTGGCGCTAGCTATACGGTCCAAACCAAAGCACCTGCAGATATGGAGGAATTTATGAGGAAAGCAACGTCGAGGAAACTCGCAGCGGCGGGTGGCGCACTCACGCTCGCGTTTGCCGGCATTCTTCCGATCGCCACACCGGCATCTGCGGCGGTCGAGCCCGTCCCGGCCGCCATAATGGACGAGCTGGGCGCTGTGCCGGCGGAAGTCGGAACACTGGCCTCCTGCTCGAACTGGACGCCGCACATCAGGCGGGTCATCGTCGGCAGCGCCGCGGTGCACACCAGCTATTCGGGGTCGTCTACGGTGATCGCCCACTGGAAGTCGAAGACGCTTTTCCGTATCGACAAGCGTTGCGTGAACGATGCCGGAAACCTGTGGTGGCACTCGGACTGCTGCACTGGCGTAAAGGGCTGGATCTGGAACGACTATACGGAGTTCGCCCACTACAACTGAAAGCCTGCTCCGCGCCATCGCGGACCTCACTCAGGCAATAAGGAACACTCACCCAGCGACTAGCCACACACGTCGTTGGTGAAGGGGCCAGGGCGACAGGGTGTGGCGTCCTACCGGACACCCGACCTCGGCGCTCTGACCCCTTCGGTGTCGGCCCGGCAGGTGACGACACGTCCCGTTCCCTCCACCCGACCCGACGGCGCACAGGTTGGATCAGACGTTGAAGCGGAACTTAGACCGCATCTCCCCTGACCTGCGGCGTCCTGGTCGACGTGCTGGCCACGCTCGCTGATGGGCTCACATCGTTGATGGCTGGTTGCCGACGTTTCACGCTGTCTTGTGCCCCGTGTGTGCCCCAGAGGTAGATGACATCCACACTCAGGGATCTTCATCGACGGTTGCCCTCAACGACGACTGCATCTCGTCGACTTTGAACTGGCTCCGTGCCCTCATGTGGACCCGTCGACCCGGTCGGCGGGGGCACCTCTCTCGGCACCTGCACGGGCCGGCGTGGTGACCTGATTAGGAGCTTGGGTTCGTCCCTCATCCCCGTTCTGTCCAGCGTTCTCCTCGTGCTCGGTGGTCGAGCCTTGCCGTCGAATCAGCAGGTAGGAGACAGCGTGAGCGAGGACCAGGACGTGACCGTTGGGGTCGACACGCACAAGGACGTGCACGTCGCGGCGGTGTTGAACCAGACCGGTCGGGTGTTGGCCACTCAGGGCTTTCCGACGACGATGCGTGGCTACGCGCAGCTCGCCACGTGGGCCGAGTCCTTCGGCACGGTAGCGAAGATCGGTCTGGAGGGCAGCGGCAGCTACGGCGCCGGGTTGCTGCGGTTCCTGACGGACTACGGCCTGACGGTGGTCGAGGTCGACCGTCCGGACCGCTCTACCCGCCGCCGGATCGGCAAGACTGACACCATCGACGCCGAGTCCGCCGCCCGGGCGGTCTTGTCCGGCCGCGCCGCCGGCACCCCGAAGGCCCGCGACGCACAGGTCGAGATGATCCGGGCTCTGCGCGTCGCCCGCCGCGGAGCGATGAAGGCTCGAACTCAAGCCGGAGGCCAGGTCGAGTCGCTCATCGTCTCGGCCCCCGAACCTGTGAGAGAAGTCGTGCGCGGACTGGCCGGCAAGAACCGCATCCGCGTCTGTGCCGCTCTCAGGCCCGGCACGGTGTCTGAGCCGGCGACCGCCACCAGGATCGCGCTGCGCAGCCTCGCCCGCCGCTGGCTTGCCCTACAGGCCGAGATCGACGACCTCGACGGCCACCTCGCCGCCCTCGTCACTGCCACCGCCCCGGATCTGGTCGCGCTGCCTGGTATAGGCGTCGACACCGCTGGGCAACTCCTCGTCACCGCCGGCGACACCCTCACCGCCTTCACTCCGTAGCGGCTTTCGCCCGGCTCTGCGGCGTCGCCCCCATCCCTGCCAGCTCGGGACGCACCGACCGCCACCGCCTGCACCGTGGCGGCGACCGCGACGCCAACCGCGCCCTCTGGCGCATCACCCTCGTCCGCATGCGCTGCCACCAACCGACCAAGGACTACGTCACCCGCCGAACCGCAGAGGGCAAGACCAAGACCGAGATCATGCGATGCCTCAAGCGCTACATCGCCCGAGACGCCTACCGGCCGCTCGCACCTGCTCACCCGAATTGAGGGTGCCTGAAAACTCAGCCGGGGCCATCATGTCCAGGTGCACGATGTGACCTGGGATGATGTCGCCGACTGGTTCGAGCCCGACGGCTCGTTGCTGGACGCCTACGTCCTCGACGCCAACGAGACCGACTGGCAGCGGGTGATCGACCTCGTGAGATCTCAGGGATGGCGGTTCGACTACACGGTTGAAGGGCAGTCCCGGCCACTACCGCAGCAGGCCGCCGACATTTTCGCTCTCCGCCGCTCCGAGGCGACTGTCACCATGCACATCTGGCCAGCACCCAACATGCTGGTCAACACGCACTTCTTCAGCGATGACGAGGTTGAGTTCGACTTCGACCGCACTGAGCTACAGGGCCAGCCCCAGCTGGATCTCCTCTGCCGCTTCATGCGCAGCCTTGGACACCAGCTCGGGAAGCCAGTGCGCCTGACGCCAGAGAACGGTCCGGAGCACCCCCTGCTCATCTACTCACCCACCCAGGACCGGTTCATCCCAAGCGCTTGACGGAAATAGGAGCGTCCACTTCGCCGGCAGTCCGGTGTCCGACTTTGCTTGATGCGTTACAGGTCGACTTCACATGATGGGTGACACTCCGCCGAGCGTTGGTGGAGTTGTCCGTGACTGCCGGATCGTGCGATCACGAAAACCCGTACCTTAGCGTTCCGGGTTTTCTGCGAAGACCTGGGCCGCGACCTGGTAGCCGTCGAACGCGCGTGCTACGCCGGCGTAGACCGCGACCTGAAGGAAGACTTCGGCGATCTCTTCCTTGGTGGCGCCGGCGTTGAGCGCGATGCGGAGCTGACCGCGTAGCGGCTCCAGGACGCCGAGTGTTGCCGCGATGGTTACAGATACCAGTGCCCGCGTCTGCGTATCTAGGTGCTCGGTGCGCGGCCAAACGTCGCCGAAGGCGTGCATCGTCGCGATCCGCTTGAAGTCTGCGCCGTTAGCTGGCTCACCAGGGGTAGCGCCAAGAAAGCGCTCCAAGCGGAAGCCCAGCAGGCGCTCAGCCGTGTCCAGCGCGGCCGCGTATCCCGGGTCTGTCGCCGCCGTTGCCTGGTCGTCCGTCGCCATGATGCTTACTCTTCCGTCTACCAGGGCAAAGCGGGCGAGAACGGGCACTTCGACCGCAGCTGAAGCCACCGAGACATAGCCAGGTGCAAGTGAGATCAGCTAGCCGGATGTGTAACGGATCAAGTGACAGCAATCCGTAACGCATCAAGTGGAGCCCGACATCGCCGGCAGTCCGGCCGCTGGCGTTACTCCGGTGGCTGCGTGATTGCGTCACGCGAGTGCTCACGCCAGCTTTCCACACCCCAACCCACCCGGACCGGCCCCAGGGCTGGCCGATCACTTGGGGCGAGCAGGTCGACCTGGAACCCATCATCGCCACCGACGGCACCGGTGAGGTCACCGACGGCATGGTCGCGGGTTGCCTTGCCAAGTACGCCACCAAGAGCACCGAGGCCACCGGGCACACCTCCACCCGCCTGACCGCCGACACCATCGAGGATTACCGCGACCCTGACGGCGACCACACCGCCCGCCTCATCGACGCCTGCTGGCGCATCGGCCGACCCACCGGAACACCCGCTGCCGTCATCCCACCGGGAACGGGTCGTGCCGCTCACCGTCGACCATGTCCGCGCGCTCGCCGACGCGATCCCTGCGCGCAACCGCGCGATGGTCCTCGCCCAGGCCGGGTTGGGTCTGCGCCTCGGCGAGCTGCTCGCGCTGCGCGTGCAGGATGTCGACTTCACCGCGCGCCTGGTGCGGATCGAGTGGCAGTTCGCGCCGCAGTCCACGGTGCGGACTGTTCCCAAGACACCGCGCTCGCGCCGGACCGTGCCGCTGCCCCAGGTCGTCGCCGACGCGCTGCGGGCGCACATGGCGCAGTTCCCGCCGGCTGATGACGGCACCCTGTTCACGACCCGCTGTGCCGGCCCCTACCGGCACGACTACTACGGCTCGCTCATCTTCGGCGCGGCGGTGCGGACCGCAGGCCTGCCGGACAGCATCACGACACACGACCTGCGCCATCACTACGCCTCGGTCCTGCTGATGCAGGGCGAGTCGGTCATCACTGTGGCCGAACGGCTAGGGCACGAGAACGCGACGCTGGTCTTGTCGACCTACTGTCACCTGATGCCGGACTCGGAGGAGCGCACCCGCCGGGCGGTCGATGAGGCGTGGGGTTGTGCCCCCGGTAGGCCCCCCAAGGCGAGGCACCAACCTCCTGAACTGCGGGAACAGGCGGGATTCAGACGTTGAAGCGGAACTCCACGACGTCGCCGTCCTGCATGACGTACTCCTTGCCCTCGATGCGGACCTTGCCCGCCGCCTTGGCCGCCGACATCGAGCCGTGCTCGACCAGGTCGTGGTACGAGACCACCTCGGCCTTGATGAAGCCGCGCTGGAAGTCGCTGTGGATGACACCCGCGGCCTCCGGGGCGGTGGCGCCGACCGGGACGGTCCAGGCGCGCGCTTCCTTGGGGCCGGCCGTGAGGTACGTCTGGAGGCCGAGGGTGCGGAAGCCGACCCGGACGAGCTGGTTGAGGCCGGGCTCGTTCTGCCCGATCGACTCCAGCAGCTCGCGGGCCTCCTCCTCGGGCAGGTCCACCAGCTCAGATTCGATCTTGGCGTCCATGAAGATGGCCTCGGCGGGGGCGACCAGGGCGCGCAGCTCGTCGAGGAACGTCTCGTTGGCCAGCTCGGCCTCGTCGACGTTGAAGACGTACAGGAAGGGCTTGGTGGTGAGCAGGTGCAGCTCGCGCAGGTGCTCCAGCTCGATCTTGGCGGCGGCGGCCCCGGAGTAGAGGGTGGTGCCACCGTCGAGCACCTCGATAGCGGCCTTCGCCGCGGCGACAGCGGCGGCCCGGTCCTTGCGGAGCTTGGCCTCCTTCTCCAACCGGGGCAGCGCCTTGTCCAGGGTCTGCAGGTCGGCGAGGATCAGCTCGGTGTTGATCGTCTCGATGTCGTCGGCCGGGGAGACCTTGCCGTCGACGTGCACCACGTTCGGGTCGGAGAAAGCCCGGACGACCTGGCAGATCGCCGAGGCGTCCCGGATGTTGGCCAGGAAGGCGTTGCCCCGGCCCTGCCCCTTCGACGCGCCACGGACCAGGCCGGCGATGTCGACGAACGACACCGGCGCCGGCAGCACCTTCTGCGAGGAGAAGATCTCGGCCAGCTTGCCCAGCCGCTCGTCGGGCAGCCCGACCACGCCGACGTTGGGCTCGATGGTGGCGAACGGGTAGTTCGCCGCCAGCACGTCGTTCTTGGTCAACGCGTTGAAAAGCGTGCTCTTGCCGACGTTGGGCAGGCCGACGATGCCGATGGTGAGACTCACGACGGGCCAGCTTACGCCGGTCCCGGCCGGGCCGGTCCAGGCGGCTCCGATTCGCCGCCGCGCCGGTGGTCGGTCGTCGCTCCCACCGGGCCCCGGCAGACGTTGCTAATCTCCCGGTTCGATGTTCCGCTGCTGGAGGTGAGATGGCCTCGACGTTGCCCGAGCTGTATATCGCCGTCGATGTGGAGGCGGACGGGCCGATCCCCGGGCCGTACAGCATGATCTCGCTGGGCATGGCGGTGGCCGGCCGCCCGGACCTCACCTTCTACACCGAACTGCGTCCCATCTCCGACGAGTTCGTCCCGGCGGCGCTGGCCGTCTCCGGCCTGGACCGGGACCGGCTGCTGCGGGAGGCACCCACCGCGCAGGAGGCGATGTCCGCCGCGGCGGCCTGGGTCAACGGGCTGCGCCGGGTCGGCCGTCCGGTCTTCCTCGCCGCCCCGGCAGTCTGGGACGGCATGTTCGTGCACTGGTACTTCGTCCGCTTCGTCGGGCACAGCCCGTTCGGCGCGACCGGCTCCGGCGTCGATCTTCGCAGCTACTGGATGGGGTTGACCGGCGGCGAGTGGGTCCAGACCCGCAAGGGCACGATCAAGCACGAGCTGGGCCTGCACGACCTGCCGCACACCCACCACGCCGGGGAGGACGCCGCCGAGCTGGCCCAGGTCTTCGACGCGGTGCTGCGCCGCCGGCAGCCGGGCGAGGAGGTGTGACGCTCAGCCGAGCCGGCGGGGGGCGATGACCGCCTCCCGGACGCTGCCGTCCGCGCCACGGCTGACCTCGTACGCCGAGACGCCGTCGCGGTCCGCGATCGCCTCGACCAGACGGGTGCCCCGGTAGACCAGACCGACGCCGTCGTCGGTGCAGTGGCTGGTGGGCAGGGTGCCGTCACCGACCAGCTCGTGCATGAGCGGGCGGCGCTGGCCCTCGCTGTCGTAGTGCACCCCGTTGCCGTACGGCAGCCAGGCCAGGCCCTCGGTGAAGCCACGCAGCCGGGGGCCGAAGCTGTCGGTGGCACCGCCGACATGCCAGCAGATCGAGCCGGCGGAGACGCCGGCCAGCACCACGCCGGCCTGCCAGCACTCGTGCAGGATCTCGTCGAGCCCGTGCACCCGCCACACCGCTACCAGGTTGGCGACGCTGCCGCCGCCGACCCAGAGCACGTCCTGGGCGAGCAGGTGCGCGCGGACGTCCTCGACGTTCGGCATCGGGAACAGGGCGAGGTGTGACAGCCGGAACCGGGTGTCGGCGAACGCGCCGTAGACGGCGGTCAGCGAGGTGGGCTGGTCGCCGACGGCCTGCCCGAGGTAGCAGACCCGCGGCTGCGGACCGGCCTCGGCCAACTCGGCCGCCAGCTCGAAGACCGGGCTGGGGCGCAGGTCGTAGGGCCCCCGATCGCCCCGGAGGAAGCCCATGCTGGTGGCGATGATGGTCGGTTCGCTGGCGGGCATCGAAGCGTCCTTCCGTCGGGGGCGGTGCGGCGTCCATCCTGCCGCAGCCGGTCTCCGGTTCGTTCGGTGTGGGGTGGGGGGGCCCCCCCCCCGGGGGGGGGGGGGCCCCCGCGGGGGGGGCCCCCCCCCCCCGCGAGGCCCCCCCGCGCGGC
>NZ_JBEZFJ010000025.1:0-24274 GCF_040649335.1 Micromonospora sp. NPDC048986 | reverse complement strand
GGGGGGGGGGGGGGGGCCCCCCTCCCGCCCGCGCCGGTTCGGGGTGGGGGGGGGGGGGGCCCCCCCCCCCCCGGGGGGGGGGGGCCCCCCACCCCGTCAGCCTCACGATCAACTAGCCCGGTCGGGCCGCCGCTGGCGGGGCACCTCGACCTCGGGCCAATGACCCAGGGCCCGACGGTCGACCGGCGGCAGTTGCCCGGCGGCGGCGCGGGGCAGGGTGAACCGGTCGGCGGCGGCCGGCCCGGCGGAGACCGACTCGCGCAGCATCCAACGCACCTCGTCGGCCGTCCAGCCCAGCCCCGGCCGCGCGGCGATCTCGCGGATCAACCGCCGGCCGACGCTCGTGTCGTCGTCGTAGAAGCGCATGCACCAGTGGTGCGTCCACATCCCGAGCGCCCGCAGGCCAGCGTCGTCCAGGGAGCCGGCCAACCGGCCGCAGGCCGTGCCGGGGAAACTCTGCTCGGGGTCGCCCGCCCGGTCCCGTTCGATGGCGCCCACGGCGGCCGGCGCGACGGCTCGCATCCGGCGGTAGAAGGACTGCGCCACCGCGCGGGGCAGCGGCGGGAACGCACCCGGTGTCGACGCCGCCGCCCAACCCGCCACGCTCGTCATCGCCGCACCCCTTCTTCAGTTGGTGGCCGGACGCTACCCGGCACGACCGACACTTTCGGGCCGAAAAACCTCACCGATGGTGGATAGCGACGATGACCTGGGGCGTCTGTATCTGTGACAACGAAACGGGGGTGGTGGGTGGACGAGGACGAGCGCGCGCGGCTGGCCGAGTTCGTCGGCAGTCGGACTCCGGCGCTGATGCGGGTCGCGTACCTGCTGACCGGGGACCGCAACGCCGCCGAGGACCTGTTCCAGTCGGCGTTGGCGCGGACCATCCCGAAGTGGGGAACCATTCGGCACGCCGACCCCGAGGGCTACCTGCGGGTGGTGATGTACCGCGAGCAGATCAGCTGGTGGCGGCGACTCCGCCGGTGGCGGGAGACACCGCTCAACCCGGCCGACGAACCGGTCGGCGGCGACCCCAGCAGCGGCACCGACGTGCGGTTGGCGATGCGGGCCGCGCTACGCCACCTGCCACCGACACAGCGGGCGGTGGTGGTCCTCCGCTACTACGAGGACCTGCCCGAAGCCCGGGTGGCCGAGTTGCTGGGCTGCTCGGTGGGGACCGTACGCAGCCGTACGCACCGAGCGGTGAAACGACTGCGCGACCTGCTGCCGGACGTCGACAGGCTGGAGGTACGGCGATGACCGAACCCTTCGAGCACCTCATCCGCTCCACCCTCACCGACCTGGCCGAGGAGGCACCGATCGTGCATGACCAGTTGAGCCGAGCGGAACGGCGGGTGCGCAACAGACGTCGCGCCACGGTGACGGTGGGGGCGGTGAGCACCCTCGCGGCGATCCTGATCGCCACCCCGCTCGCCCTGGCCGCTACCGGGTCGGACGAGCCTCCCCCGGCCGTGCCCAGCCCGGCCGGACCAGCGGCCGTGCCCAGCCCACCCGTGCCCACCCCGTCCGCGCCCACCACTGTGCCCACGGTCGAGCCCCGCCCCGGTGGCGCGGTCGCGAGTCCGTCGGGCCCGCCCGGCGTGCCGGAACGGCCGACGGTCTCACCGACCCCGTTGACTCCGCCGGGCGTGCCAGGCAAGCCGGGGGCACCGGGTGTGCCGGCCGGGCCGACCGCCTCACCAAGCCCGTCGAGTTCGCTGGGCCCGCCCGGTGTGCCGGGCCGACCGACGGTGTCGCCGACCCCGTTGCGCTGAGCGGGACCGGTCCGGTCGGCGGTTTCCTCGCGTCGGCCGGACCGGCCGTCCCACTGTCATCGCCGGCCCCGGTGGCACCGACACGCCACTGGCCTCCGGAGCCGGAGACGGGCAACCGGTCGGAGATTCCGATCACTCTCTCGCGGCGCTCCCCGGTACCGGGGCGCGTCGCGCCACGGGACGACCGGCGGGCACCGGTCCACCGAATTTGTCGAGGCCGGCATGCCCGCTCATTCTTGGGCCATGACCGATCCCGGACACCCGAGGTGCGGGCCACGGGGGCAACGATGAGCACCGCCATGGCCCGGGTGCCCGACTCCCTCCGGGGGCAGATAGTCACCCCCGGCGACCGCCGGTACGCGCAACTGCGCTCGACATACACCAGGTCGGCGTCACCGGCCGCGGTCCTGCTGCCGAAGACCACCGCGCAGGTGGTCGACGCGTTGCGCTACGCGCGGGAGCAGCGGCTGCCCATCGCGGTCCGCAGCGGCGGGCACGGCCTCTCCGGCGCCTCGTCCAACAACGGCGGGGTGGTCATCGACCTGTCCATGCTCAACCGGGTCCAGGTGATCGACGAGCGGGCCGGGCTGGTCCGGGTCGAGTCCGGCGCGCGCTGGGCGAACGTGGCGAAGGCGCTCGCGCCGTACGGCCTGGTGATCAGCTCGGGTGACTACGGCGGCGTCGGCGTCGGCGGCCTGGCCACCGGTGGTGGTGTGGGCTGGCTGGTCCGCGCCCACGGCCTCACCATCGACCGGGTCCGCGCCGTCGAGGTGGTGCTGGCGGACGGGACGCTGGTACGCGCCGACGCCGACCACGAGCCGGAGCTGTTCTGGCTGGTCCGTGGCGCCGGCGCCGGCGCGGGCATCGTGGTGGCCTTCGAGATCGAGGCGGTCGAGCAGCGCAACGTCGGCGTCGCGCAGCTGGTCGTCGAGGCGCAACCGGACGGTCGCACCGTCCGGGAGTGGACGAGTTACCTGGCCCAGGCGCCACGGGAGCTGTCCGCAGCCGCCGTGGTGTACTCCGAGGGTCGATCGGTCCTCATGTCCATCACGGCCGTGGTCGCCGCCGAGAGCCTGCGCCGGGCCCGGCCGGCGGTGGAACCGCTGCTCGCCATCGGCAAGGTGCTCGAACACCGGACCGACCTGCTGCCCTACCCGACGCTGGTGCCGGCCGCGCACCTCAACCCGAACGTCGGGCAGCAGCGTGGCACTACCACAAACGGTCTGTTCACCACGCTGGACGACGCCGGGGCACGGGCGGTGACGCGAGCGGTGACCGGGCCGGGGCGGGCGGTGGTCCAGCTCCGCTCGTTGGGTGGGGCGGTCAACGACGTCGCTCACGACGCCACCGCGTACCCGCATCGCCACCAGGACACGCCTCGGTGTTTCCGCCGCAGGCCGACGCCGCGTTGAACGCCGCGTGGCGGGCCGCCGGGGCACGCGCCGACGGCGCGTACGTCAACTTCGAGAGCCGACCGGACCCGGCGGCGTTCGCCCGGATCTACCCGGGCGAGACCGGGATCCGGGTCCGGCGGCTGTGGAAGCGGTACGACCCGGACGGTGTGTTCCGATCGGCCCTGCTGACCGGTCAGCCGGACCGCGCCGCGCAGCCGAACCGCGCCGCGCAGCCGAGCCGCGCCGCACAGCCGAACCGCGCCGCACAGCCAAACCGCGCCGCGCAGCCCGGCCGTTCCGGCCAGCCACACCGGCGCCGTCGACGCCCCCGCTGACCCAGCCGCTTCGGGCCCGCACACCCAGGTCCGATTCCCGCCAGCCGATGACCGGCCGCGCGGGGCATCATCGGTGACATGGAGATGGACTTCGAGCGGTGTTACCGGGCCGTGGACAGCCGTGACCAGCGGTTCGACGGCTGGTTCTACACCGGTGTGACGTCCACCGGGATCTACTGCCGGCCGTCCTGCCCGGCGATCACACCGAAGCGGCACAACGTCCGGTTCTTCCCGTCCGCCGCCGCCGCGCAGGGCGCCGGGCTGCGCGCCTGCCGCCGCTGCCGGCCGGACGCCGCGCCCGGCTCACCGCTCTGGGACGTCCGCGCGGACGTGGTCGGTCGGGCGATGCGGCTGATCGCCGACGGGGTCGTCGACAGGGACGGCGTACCGGGGTTGGCCTCCCGGCTCGGCTACACCGAACGGCATCTGCACCGGATGCTGAGCGCCGAGATGGGCGCCGGGCCGCTCGCGCTGGCCCGGGCCCAGCGCGCCCAGACCGCCCGGATCCTGATCGAGACGACCGACCTGGCGATGGCCGAGATCGCGTTCGCCGCCGGCTTCGGCAGCGTGCGGCAGTTCAACGACACGCTTCGCGAGGTGTACGCGAGCGCCCCGTCGGACCTGCGCGCGGCCCGTGGCCGCCAGCAGGCGCCGGCCGGGGCGGGGACCATCGCGCTCCGGCTGGCGTACCGCCCGCCGCTGCACGCCCGGGCGCTGCTGGACTTCCTCGCGGTACGGGCGTTGCCCGGTGTGGAGGCGGTCCACGACGGGACGTACCACAGGGGTCTGCGGTTGCCGCACGGCATCGGCCAGGTGGCGCTGACCCCGACGGACGGGCACGTGGCGGCGACGTTGCGGCTCGCCGACGTGCGCGACCTGGCGCCGGCGGTGGCCCGCTGCCGCCGGTTGCTCGATCTGGACGCGGACCCGGTGGCCATCGACGCCACGCTGGCTGCCGACCCGGCGCTGGCCCCGGCGATCGCCGCCGAACCCGGCATCCGCGTCCCCCGCGCCGTCGACGGCTTCGAGCAGGCCGTCCGCGCCATCATCGGCCAACAGGTCTCGGTCACCTCCGCAAGAACAACCCTCACCCGCCTCCTCACCGCGCACGCTCGCGTTGATCATGAAGTTATTGCCACCGGCGCCGGCGTGTCGGGGCAACAACTTCATGATCAACCGGGCGAGCTGCGGGGGTTTCCGGGGGCGGAGGAGCTCTTGGGCCTGCCGGATTCAGCGTTCGGGATGCCGGTGGGGCGGCGGGAGGCGCTGCGAGGGCTGGCTCGGGCCGTCAGCGACGGGACGGTGGACCTCGCTCCCGGGGTGGATCGGGAGGACGCCGTTCGGCGGCTGCTCGCGCTGCCCGGCATCGGCCCATGGACCGCCAACTACCTGGCCATGCGCGCCTACGGCGACCCGGACGTCCTCCTCAGCTCCGACCTCGCGGTCCGGCGCGGCGCCGCCGCGCTCGGCCTGCCCGACACCCCGCCAACCCTCGACAGGCACGCCGAACGGTGGCGTCCCTGGCGGTCCTACGCCACGATCAGACTCTGGAGAGCGGCATGAACATCGACAGCACCGTACTGAGCACACCGGCCGGCCCACTGAGCATCCTCGCCGGCCCCGACGGTGACGTACTGGCGGCCGGCTTCACAGCGGACCCGGCGGCGCTGCCGCCCCTGATCCACCCGGCCCTGCGGGCACCGCTGCGGGAGCGGGCCGACCTCGGTCCGGTCAGTGCGGCGGTCCACTCCTACCTGGACGGCGACCTCGCCGCCATCGACGCGGTGCCGGTCCGTCAACGCACCGGTGGAGAGTTCATGGCGCACGCCTGGCAGGTGCTGCGCGAGGTGCCGCCCGGCACCCCGGTCACCTACACCGGGTACGCCGCGCTGGCCGGTCGACCACCGGCGGTCCGAGCCGCAGCGGCCGCCTGCGCCCGGAACGCGGCGGCCCTCTTCGTGCCCTGCCACCGGGTCCTTCGCACCGACGGCACGCTCGGTGGCTACCGCTGGGGGCTGGACGTGAAGAAGTGGCTTCTCGGTCATGAGCGGCGCTTGACAACAAGCTGACAGGAACATCGACACTCATTGACGCTACCGTCTGGTAGTGCCTGTGGAGAGCGACGGCGACCCGGCCGCCCGGGCCGCCGCGGGCACCCACCCCGTGCACAACCTCTGGCGGCTGCGCCCCTACCTGCGCCCGTACGCCGCCGAGTTCGCCTGGCTGCTCGTCGCGGGGCTCGCCGGCACCGCGGCGGGGATCGCCGTACCACTTGTCGTGCAGCGGGTCGTGGACGGGCCGGTGGCCCGACACGAACCGGCAGGGCTGCTCCAGCTCGGCGGCCTGGCCCTGCTGCTCGGCGTCGTCGAGGCGGTGCTCATCTTCATCCGCCGGTGGGTGCAGTCGTCCTCGGCGGTGGGCATGGAGGCGGCGCTGCGCGCCGACGTCTACGCCCACCTGCAACGGCTGCCAACCAGCTTCCACGACCGCTGGCAGTCCGGCCAGTTGCTCTCCCGGATCACCAGCGACCTGTCGGTGATCCGCCGCTTCCTCTCCTTCGGCGTCTTCTTCCTGGTGCTCAACCTGACCACGTACGTGGTGGTGGTGCTGCTGCTGATCAACCTGCACCCGGCGCTCGGGGTGCTGATAGCGGCCAGCGCGGTGCCGCTGCTGCTGATCAGTCGCCGGTTCGGCCGGCACTACCACGCCGCGTCCCGCCGGATGCAGGATCAGCAGGGCGACGTGGCGACGCTGGTCGAGGAGACCGCGCAGGGCCTGCGCACCATGAAGGCGTACGGGCGGGGGCCCGAGCTGGCCGCTCGCTTCGCCGGTGCGGCCCAGCGGCTGCACGACACGGGCGTCGGCAAGGGGCGGCTGCTGGCGAACACGTCGGCGCTGCTCGACCTGGTGCCCAACGTGACACTGGGCGTGGTGCTGGCGGCCGGGGCAGCCGCCGTCGCGCACGGCGCGCTCACCATCGGCGAGCTTGTCGCGTTCGTCAGCCTCCAACTGATGCTCATCTGGCCGGTGCAGTCGCTCGGTTGGATCATCGCCAACGGTCAGGAGGCGGCCACCGCCGCCGACCGGATCCAGGAGGTGTTGGACACTCCACCGCAGATAGTGGATTCTCCCGGCGCTGTCGCGTTGACACGTGACGCGGTGCACGGTCGGCTGCGCTTCGAGCGGGTCGGCTTCAGCTACCCGGGTGCCACCACTGGGGTGCTGCGCGAGATCGACCTGACCATCGAGCCGGGCGAGACGCTGGCCCTGGTCGGCGCCACCGGCTCCGGCAAGAGCACGCTGCTCTCCCTGGTGCCCCGGCTGCACGAGGTGACCACCGGCCGGATCACCCTGGACGGGCACGACCTGCGCGAGCTGCGGCTGGCCTCGCTGCGCCGGCTGGTCGGGGTGGCGTTCGAGGAGCCCACACTCTTCTCCATGTCGGTGCGGGAGAACCTCACACTGGGTCGCCCGGACGCCGGTGACGACGAGATCCGCGCAGCCCTCGCGCTGGCCCAGGCCGACTTCGCGTACGACCTGCCGTGGGGGTTGGCGACCCGGGTCGGCGAGCAGGGGTTGTCCCTCTCCGGCGGGCAACGGCAACGGCTCGCGCTGGCGAGGGCCGTGCTCGGCCGACCGGCGGTGCTGGTGCTGGACGACCCGCTCTCCGCTCTCGACGTGCACACCGAGGCCCTCGTCGAAGCGGCGCTACGACGGGTCCTGCGCGACAGCACCGCGCTGCTGGTGGTGCACCGGCCGTCGACGATCGCGCTGGCCGACCGGGTCGCCCTGCTGGAGGACGGACGGATCACCGCGACCGGCCGGCACTCCGACCTGCTGGCCACCGTCCCGGCGTACCGGGCACTGCTCGCCGCCGAGCCGCCCGCCGGGCGTCCACCAACGGCTGGGGCCGGCGACCCCAGTTCGTCCCCTTCGGACGGGTGGGGGCTGGTGCGCTCGTGAGCGTGCCGGAGCAGGCCGACCCACCTCCCGAGGAGGAACCCGAGCTCACCCGCTGGCGCGGAACCGCCACCGACCCGGAGGCCGACCGGAGTCGAGCCGAGGACACCAGCACCGAGGCGGTGGCCCGGCTACGCCGGCTCAGCCGTGCCCTGCTGCGCGACCTGCTCCGCCCGCATCGGAAGCGTCTCGCCGCGGCGGTCGCCCTGCTGCTGGCCCAGAACGCCGCCGCGATGGCCGGCCCGTACCTGGTCATGATCGGCATCGACCGGACCATCGCGCCGTTGCGCGTCGGCGACGCCGGCCCGCTGGTCGCCGTCGCCGGGGCGTTCGCGGTGGCCGCGGTGACCGAGTACGCGGCCCGCCGCGGCTTCCTCACCCTCTCCGCCCGGATCGGCCAGGCCGTCCTGCTCGACCTGCGGCAGCGGGTGTTCGGGCACTTCCTGCGGCTGTCGGTGGGCTTCCACGAGCGGTACACGTCCGGCCGGATGGTCTCCCGGCTCACCAGCGACCTGGACTCGATCGCCGAGCTGGTCGACGGTGGGATCGACAGCCTGGTGCTGGCCGGGCTCTCGATCCTGTCGGTGGCCGCCATCCTGCTCTGGCTGGACCTGCCGCTGGCGGCCGTGACGCTGTTCGCTTTTCCGTTCCTGTTCTGGCTCTCCCGCTGGTTCGCCAGGTCGTCGGCCAGCGCGTACCGACGGACCCGGGACGCGGTCGCGCTGGTCATCGTGCACTTCGTCGAGTCGATGCGGGGCATCCGGGCGGTGCAGGCGTTCCGCCGGGAGCCCCGCAACCAGCGAATCTTCGTGGCGCTCGGCGACGACTACCGGCGGAGCAGCCTGCACGCGTTCCGGCTGATCGCCACGTACTCGCCCGCGATCAAGCTGATCGGCAACGTCACAGTGGCGGTGGTGCTCTGCTACGGCGGCTGGCGGGTGCTGGGCGGGCAGACCGAGATCGGTGTGCTCGCCGCGTTCCTGCTCTACCTGCGCCGCTTCTTCGAGCCGATGCAGGAGCTGAGCCAGTTCTACAACTCGTTGCAGTCGGCCACCGCCGCACTCGAGAAGCTGGCCGGGGTGCTCGACGAACGACCGGCCGTCGCCGAACCGGCCCGGCCCACACCGCTGCCCACCGGTCCCGGCCGTGGGGAATTGGTCTTCTGCGCGGTCGGGTTCGGCTACCGGGCCGACACCCCGATCCTCTGCCGACTGGAGTTGACAGTGCCGGCCGGGCAGACAGTGGCGCTGATCGGCCCCACCGGGGCGGGCAAGTCGACTATCGCGAAGCTGGTCGCCCGGTTCCATGACCCCGACACCGGCACGGTCCGGCTGGACGGGGTCGACCTGCGCGACGTACGCGACGCCGACCTGCGCCGCGCGGTGGTGCTGGTGACGCAGGAGAACCACCTGTTCAGCGGGACCGTCGCGGAGAACATCCGGTTCGGTCGCCCGGGGGCCGACGACGCCGCCGTCCAGGCCGCCGCGCGGGCGATCGGCGCGCACGACTTCATCGCCGCACTACCCGAGGGGTACGCCACCCAGGTGCACCGGCGCGGCGGCCGGCTCTCCGCCGGGCAGCGGCAACTGGTCGCGTTCGCCCGCGCGTTCCTGGCCGACCCGACAGTGCTCATCCTGGACGAGGCGACGTCGTCGCTGGACGTGCCGACGGAACGCCTGGTGCAGCGGGCGCTCGGCACCATCCTGCGCGACCGCACCGCACTGGTGATCGCCCACCGACTCTCCACTGTGGAGACCGCCGACCGGGTGCTCGTCCTCGACGGCGGAACTGTCGTCGAGGACGGCCCACCAGCTGTGCTCGCCGAGGCCGATGGCAGGTACGCCGCCCTGCACCGCCAGTGGCGCGACTCGCTGATCTAGCCGGGCCGCCCCGTCGCGGCCACAACCGCCCGCCGGTGTGTTCCGTCGCAACTACGTCGCCCCGCACCCGGCAGGTGCCTACGATCGCAGGATGACCGACACGGCGAGGACGGCCCGCGCCGGCATTCCCGAGCGTCCGACAGTGGACGGGCTCGAGGAGAGCTGGGCACGCCGCTGGCAGGAGGAAGGCACGTACGCGTTCGACCGCTCGAAGCAGCGGAGCGACGTGTTCTCGATCGACACCCCGCCGCCGACCGTATCGGGCGAGTTGCACATGGGGCACGTCTTCTCGTACACGCACACCGACACCACCGCCCGGTACCAGCGGATGCGCGGCAAGGCGGTCTTCTACCCGATGGGCTGGGACGACAACGGCCTGCCCACCGAGCGTCGGGCGCAGAACGTGTACGGGGTGCGCTGCGATCCGGCGCTACCGTACGACCCGGTGTGGCGGCCACCGGCGGCTCCGGTCGACGACGCGGCCCGCCGCAACCCCACCCCGATCTCCCGGCGCAACTTCATCGAGCTGTGCGAACGGCTGACGGTCACCGACGAGCAGGCCTTCGAGGCGTTGTGGCGGCGGCTCGGGCTCTCGGTGGACTGGTCCCTGACGTACACGACGATCGGCCGGATCGCCCGGACCGCCAGCCAACGGGCGTTCGTCCGCAACCTGCGCCGCGGCGAGGCGTACCAGTCGGAGGCGCCGACCCTCTGGGACGTCGGCTTCGCCACCGCCGTCGCCCAGGCGGAGTTGGAGGACCGGGAGCGCCCCGGCGCCTACCACCGGCTGCGGTTCACCGCGGCCGGCGGGCGTGAGGTGCTCATCGACACCACCCGGCCGGAGCTGCTGCCGGCCTGTGTGGCGCTGGTCTGTCACCCCGACGACGAGCGGTACGCCGACCTGGTGGGCGGCACCGTGCGCAGCCCGCTGTTCGACGTCGAGGTGCCGGTGTACGCCCATCCCCTCGCCGAACCCGGCAAGGGCACCGGCGTCGCGATGGTCTGCACCTTCGGTGACCTGACCGACGTGACCTGGTGGCGTGAGCTGGGGTTGGACACCCGGGTGGTGATCGGCCGGGACGGTCGGTTGCTCCCCGAGCCGCCGCACGGGGTGCCGACCCAGCCGTACGCGGCGCTGGCCGGGCAGACCGTCAACGGCGCCCGCCGGGAGATCGTCGGGATGCTTGCCGACACCGGTGACCTGATCGGCGAGCCGCGCCCGATCACCCACCCGGTCAAGTTCTACGAACGCGGCGATCGCCCACTGGAGATCGTCTCGACTCGACAGTGGTATCTGCGCAACGGCGGCCGGGACGAGGCGCTGCGAGCCACGCTGCTGGGCAGGGGCGAGCAGCTGCACTGGGTGCCGGCGCACATGAAACACCGCTACGACAACTGGGTGGGCGGCCTCAACGGGGACTGGCTGGTCAGCCGTCAACGCTTCTTCGGCGTGCCGGTGCCTGTGTGGTACCGGCTCGACGACACTGGCGAGCCGGACTGGTCCCACCCTCTCACGCCGGACGAGTCGGCGCTGCCGGTCGATCCATCCAGCGATCCGGCACCCGGTTACGACGAGTCGCAACGCGGCCGACCGGGCGGCTTCATCGGCGACCCGGACGTGCTGGACACCTGGGCCACGTCCTCGGTGACCCCGCAGATCGTCGGTGGCTGGGAGACCGACCCGGACCTGTTCGCCAGGGTCTTCCCGATGGACCTGCGCCCGCAGGGGCAGGAGATCATCCGGACCTGGCTCTTCGACAGCGTGGTCCGTTCGCACTTCGAGCACGGGGTGCTGCCCTGGCGGGACACGGTGCTCTCGGGTTGGATCCTCGACCCGGACCACAAGAAGATGGCCAAGTCCAAGGGGAACGTGGTCACCCCGCTGGCCCTGTTGGAGCAGCACGGCTCGGACGCGGTGCGCTACTGGGCGGCCAGCGGCAAACCCGGCATGGACCTGGCCTTCGACCCGGCGCAGATCAAGGTCGGCCGGCGACTGGCCACCAAACTGCTCAACGCGTCCAAGTTCGCGCTCGGGCTGGGCGCGGCGGACGCGCTGCGCGCCCCGGCGACCGCACCACTGGACCGGGCCATGCTGGCCGAGCTGGCAACAGTGGTCACCGCAGCGAGCACCGCCTTCGACTCGTACGACCACACGGCGGCGTTGCAGGCCACCGAGGCGTTCTTCTGGCGGTTCTGCGACGACTACATCGAGCTGGTCAAGGAGCGGGCCTACGGCACCGGCGCGGCGGCCGACTCCGCACGGGCCGCGCTGGCCTCGGCGCTGTCGGTGCAGCTGCGGTTGTTCGCCCCGGTGCTGCCGTACGTGACCGAGGAGGTCTGGTCGTGGTGGCGGTACGGCTCGGTGCACCAGGCGCCGTGGCCCACCACCTACGAGGTGGCCCGCACGATCGAGGGCTCGGGTGAGCCGGCGCTGCTGCGGCTCGCCGGTGACGCGTTGAGCCAGGTGCGACGGGCCAAGTCGGAGCGGAAGCTGTCGATGAAGGCGGAGGTGCCGTTGGCGGAGGCGCTCGGCCCGGCGGCGCTGCTGGAGCAGCTCACGCTGGTCGCCGACGATCTACGGGCGGCCGGCCGGATCGGCAAACTCGACCTGCTCCCGGACCGTACCCCGGAGTTGGTCATCGCCTGCGCCTTCTGACCCTGGTCCGCCGCCGCCTGATCGGGCGGCGGCGGACCAACGGGTCACCAACCGCGCAGGAAACGCAGCCCGAGCAGGAACGCGATCACGGCGGGCCCCACCAGCAGGGTGATCGCCTGGAGGCGGTACGGCATCCGGTGTCGGGTCAACTCGCCCGCGTTGCCCAGCACGATGGCCCCGGCCAGCATCAGGAACGCGCCCCACCAACCGGTCTCCAGGTGGATCAGGTCCACCCGGATCAGTTGCAGGGTCAGGCCGAGGAGCGCTCCGGTCAGCGCGAGCAGGGCCACCGCCCGGTGCAGGCCCCGGGCCAGCGGGTGGGCCGCGCGCCAGCCGTAGGTGCCGGCCACCGCCAGGCAGGGCAGCACCACCATGAGCGGCCAGCCTCGCCCCATCACGCCGAACATCAGCAGCGCGCCGACGGCGAACACCATCGTGCCGACGCAGGCGAGCATGTACCCGGCGAAGGCCCGGCCGCCGCCGCGAGCCAGCAACGGCCCACCGCTGGCCGCGATCAACGCGGCCGGGATCAGGATGAACACCGCCCACCAGTGGAACTGGCCGCTGCCCTGAGCCGCAGTGGCGACAGTGGCACAGGCCAGCCCGGCGACGGCCAGGCTGGTCAGCCACGGCCGGCTGCTCCGGGAGTATGGCTCAGCCAACGACGTCCGCTCCGCTTCGACGCTCACGCCCACCAGCCTGGCCCGAGGTGGCCCGGCTGGTCCATCCGGCCAGCCCTACCGCCACGCGGGGGCTGGCCGGAACGGCGTCTCGCACCGCTGTCAGCTCGTCTCGCCAGCCACGCTGAACGAGCGCAGGCGGTCGATGGCGAGCACTGTGAAGCCGACGCTGACCAGCGCGGTCATCACCGACGCCACCGGCACCGACACGCTCGTCTCCAGCAGCCCGGTGGGGGCGATCCGGTCGGCGAGGGCGATCACGTACTGCTGGATGGAGAGCACCTTGGTGCCGCTGACGAAGTTGCCCAGCAGCCCCTCCCAGATCAGCACGTAGACCAGCCCGAGCAGCACCGGCCGCCTGGTGACCAGGCTGAGCGCGAGGAACAACGCCGAGTACGCGAGCGCGCCGAGCGCCGCCGCGACCGCCAGCGCCAGCCCGAGGCGTACCGAATCGGCGAGCACGCCCGCGACGTAGAGCGGCACCGCGACGGTGGCCGCGCTGACCCCGGCGGCCACCGCGAGCTTCGGCAGCACGATCTGCCAGCGCGGCAGCGGCTTGGTCAGGATGTGCACCACGGTGCCGTCGTCGATCTCGGCGCCCAACACGCCCGTCCCGATGATCAGCGCAACCACCGGCAGCACCACGGCCAGCCCCAGACCGACAAGCACCGGCGGCCCCCACTCGCCCGGGTCCACCCCCAGCGAACGGCAGAGCACGGCCAGCCCGAGCAGCACCAACGGCAGCGGTAGCAGCAGCAGGAACCGACGTCGGCCGAACAACCCGCGCGCGGTGATCCAGGTAACTGTCGACATGTCAGGCCTCCACCAGGTAGGAGAAGACGCTCTCCAGGGACTCGTCGGACGGCACCAGCTGGCGTACCCGGATGCCTTTGTTCAGCGCGATCCGGGGCAGCGCCCGGGTGAACGCGCCGTAGTCACCGGCCCGCACTGTCAAGCCGGTCGGGTCCAACTCGACCCCACTCACCGACGCCTCCGCGATCAGCGCGACGGCCAGCGCCCGGTCGTCGGTGGAGCGCACCGCGAAGACGTGCGGGCGGTTGGTCATCAACCGGCGGATGGTCCGGAAGTCGCCGGAGGCGGCCAACCGGCCGGCCACCATCACCTGCACCGTTCCGGAGACCTGTTCGACCTCCTCCAGGATGTGCGAGCTGAACAGGATCGTCCGGCCGGCGTCACCCAGGGTGTGCAGCAGCTGCATCATGTGCAGCCGCTGGCGCGGGTCCATGCCGTTGAACGGCTCGTCGAGCAGCAGCACCTGCGGGTCGTGCACCAGCGCGGCGGCCACCCGGGCACGCTGGCGCATGCCCTTCGAGTAGGTGCCGATCCGGCGGTCCTGCGCCGACTCCAGCTCCACCAGGTCGATCGCCCGTCGGGCCGCGGCCGCCGGGTCGGGCAGTCGGTGCAGCTTCGCGCTGGCCAGCACGAACTCGTACGCGGTGAGGAAACCCTGCACCGCCTCCCGTTCGCTGACCAGCCCCAGCCGCCGGTAGACGTCGGGGTTGCGCCAGGTCGGCTCGTCGTCGAGGGTGACAGTGCCGCGCGACGGGGCGAGGAACCCGGCCATCATGTGCAGCAGGGTGGTCTTGCCGGCGCCGTTCGGGCCGAGCAGCCCGGTCACGCCAGGCCCCAGGGCCATGCTGATGTCGTTGACCGCGACCACGTTGCCGTACCACCGGGACACCCCGGTCAGGCTCAGCGTGCTCATCAGGAGGCGACCTTCCGGTAGCGGGCCAGCAGGAGGGCCGTCGCGCCGACGACCAACAGCACCGCGGCCAGGGCGTAGACCGGGCCGAACCCGCCGATCATCATCTCGCCCGGATCGCCCTCGACCAGCAGGTCACCCAGCGACCAGATGCCCACCCCCTGCACCAGCGTGGAGGGCGAGGCGAGCCCGGCCAGCTCGTTGGCGGCGCGCGACGGCAGGATGCTCAGCACCCCGACGATCGGGGTGGTCATCAGGAAGACCGCCACCACCCCACCGGCGGCGAAGGCACGCTTGCCGGTCAGCGAGGCGACCAGCAGCCCGACCGAGGCGAAGACCACAGCCCACAGCCCGGCGTAGAGCAGCCCGGGCAGCAGGTCGAGCAGCTCGTTCCACACCCCGCGCATGCCCTGCTTGGTGGTGAAGGCGGCACCCAGGAACATCAGCAGCTGCGGCCCGCCGAGCAACAGCCAGAGGGCGGTGACCAACGCCAGCAGCTTGGCCAGCGCGTAGTCGGAGCGCGGCAGCGGCCGGGAGAAGTACAGCGGCAGCACACCGCTGCGCAGGTCCCGGGAGACCAGCTCCGGAGCGACGACCGCGACGAAGAAGATGACAAGCCAGCTCATCGCGTCGGCGAACTGGGCGTACGTGGCGACCGGCTCGCCGATCTGGCTGCGTACCGCGGCCAGGGCCACCGCGACCAGGGCGACGATGCCGACCACCAGCCACGGGAAGATCTTGGCCTTGGCGCTGCGCCCGAGACCGAACGCGGTTCGCAGACCGTGCAGGTAGAGCGCGCCGAAGACCTGCCGGCGGCCGAGCCTCGGGCCTTCGTAGCGTTGGTAGCCGATGTCGTGGATGACGCCTGTCGGCGTGGCGCGCACGGCGGTGGTGGACGGCTCAGGCATGAGTGAGCTCCCTCGTGGCGAAGAGTTCGGCCACCCGGTGCCGGCGCTGGTCGAGTCGGTGCAGTGGCAGGTCCAGTTCGGCGACCGCACCGAGGATCAGGTCGTAGGTGTCGTCGTCGGCGAGCGGCACGAGCAGCAGTCGCCCGTCCCGGGCGACAGGCAGTTTCAGCTCGGCGAGCCGGGCGGCGAGTTCCTCGGTGCCCTCGCTGACCTCCACGGCGAGCACGTCGGTGGCAGAGGTCATCGCGGAGATGTTGTCGGCGCGCAGCAACCGGCCGCCGTCGATGGCGATCAGCGTGTCGCAGATCCGCTCCACCTCGCCGAGCAGGTGCGAACAGACCAGCACGGAGATGCCGAACTCGGTGCCGATCCGGTGTACCAGGGCCAGCATGGCGTCGCGGCCGGCCGGGTCGAGGCCGTTCGTCGGTTCGTCCAGCAACAGCAGGTCGGGGTCGTGCACCAGCGCCTGGGCCAGCTTGACGCGCTGCTTCATGCCGGTCGAGTAGCCGCCGACCGGGCGATAGCGCTCCTCGTAGAGCCCCACGTGCCGCAACGCCTCCGAGGCCCGCTCGCGGGCCGCGGTGCGGGGCAGCCCGCTCATCCGACCGAGGTGGGTGACCAGTTCGGCGGCGGACAGGTCCGGTGGGAGGCAGTCGTGTTCCGGCATGTAGCCGACCCGGCTGCGGACAGCCGCCGGGTCTGCGGTCGGGTCGATGCCGAGCACCGAGACCTGACCGCTGGTCGGTGCGATCAGGCCGAGCAGAATCTTGATCAAGGTGGATTTGCCGGCGCCGTTCGCGCCCACCAGGCCGATGATCCCGGGCTCGACGGCGACGGTGAGGTCGGCCAACGCGGTGACCCGACCTCCGTACGTCTTGGTGAGCGACTGGGTCGCGATCAGTGTCACGCGCCCAGCGTAGGGAGTCGATGCCCAGCAGGGACACCGGCACGCCCCCGGCACTCCCCTGATCCTTTTCCGCCGGACCCCTAAGGTCCCCCGCTGCGGCTCCCGCGACGTTTCCGCCGGTCCCGCACTCGACCCGACCCCGCCTTGGGAAAGACCCGTCCAAGGTGACACCATTCACCTCCCGTTCACCAGGCCTCGACCCGCCCGGTGATCGACCGACGACGCGGGAGGGATCCTGATGGCCGAGGTGGGCGTCCCCAAGGTGAGCGTCGTGGTGCCGGCGTACAACTGCGGTCCACACATCGAGAAGCTCGCTGCCTCGCTGCTGCGCCAGTCACTGCCCGCCGACGAGTTCGAAGCCATCTTCGTCGACGACGGCTCGACCGACGGCACCGCGAAGCGGCTGGACCGGCTGGCCGCGGAGCACCCGCACATCAGGGTGCTGCACATCGAGAACTCCGGCTGGCCGTCGCGGCCGCGCAACCTCGGCGTCGAGCACGCCCGCGGCGAGTACGTCTTCTTCGCCGACGACGACGACTGGTTCGCCGACGAGGCACTGGAGCGGCTCTACGCCTGCGCGAAGGCGAACGACGCCGACATCGTGGTGGGGAAGATGGCCGGGTACGGACGCCCCGTGCCGCGGGAGCTGTTCCGCAAGAACCGCTTCGACGCCACCCTCGGCAACTCCCCCCTTGTCGACAGCCTGACCTGTCACAAGTTGTTCCGGCGGTCGTTCCTCAACGAGCATGATCTGCGGTTCCCGGAGGGCGGCAAGCGTCGGCTGGAGGACCACTCGATGGTCATCCGGGCCTACTTCCTGTCCCGGCGCACCTCAGTGTTGTCCGACTACGTCTGCTACCACCACGTCCAGCGCGGCGACGCGCGCAACGTCACAGCGGGCGAGCTGGACCCGGCGAGCTACTTCGCCAGCGTGCGGGAGGCGCTGGACGTGGTGGACGCCAACACCGAGCCGGGCCCGCTGCGGGACCGGCTGCACCGGCGCTGGATGCGCAACGAGATGCTCAGCCGGCTACGCGGCAAGCGGCTGCTGAACGCCCCCGAGGCGTGGCTGGAGCAGGTCGCGCTGGAGATCCAGAAGATCATCCAGGACCGCTTCGCTCCGGGCGTCGCCGGTGGTCTGCCGCCCCTGCTGCGAGCCGTGGCGTACCTGGCCGAGCAGGGGCGCGTCGCGGACCTGCGCAGGCTTGCCCGCTGGGAGGCGGGCATCGCCGCACACGGCACTGTCGATGAATTCCAACGTGTCGACCACGCCGTCACGGTGACCGTCGCCGCCGAGCTGCGCGCCGCGGACCAGCCGGTCGGGTTCCGCGCCGACGATGGCCGCGACGTGCTGATGCTTCCGATGGAGGAGGTCACCCCCGAGGTGCTCGACGCCACCGCGCAGGTGCGCAAGGCCCGCCTGGACCTGGTGGCCCGCCACCGGGAGACCGGCGCCGAGATCTTCATTCCGAACACTTTCCAGACCGAGCGGATCACCGGTACGACCGGAGCGGACACCGTCCACCTGGTGCACCGGGCCACCGCCACCATCGACTTCGCCGCCCTCAACGGCGGCCGGACCAGGGGCAGCTGGCAGCTCAAAGCCCGGATCACCAACGTGGGCTGGACCGAGGACGCGCGACTGCCGCTGGTGTTCATCTGCCGTGCCGACGGCTCGCGACCCCGGATCCGCGACGAGCGGAAGGTGTGGAACCGGGTGCGGTCCGCGGTAGGCCGACGGATCAAGCGCTGATCCGCCCGCGGGGGTCTTGGAGTGGCGCCCTCGACCGATGGGCGGTCGGCTGCGAAACTGTGTGCCGGTCAGCGAGTGGGGGGTGTGGATGAGCAACGGCTGGGTGCTGCCCGACGAGGTGCTACGGGACGCACCGGCGTACACGCCACGTCCCGGTGAGCTCGCGGATCTGGAGCTGCTGCTGACCGGCGCGTACGCCCCTCTGACCGGTTTCATGACCCGCGCCGACCTGGTCTCGGTCAGCCGACGCGGCCGGCTGGCCGACGGCACACCGTGGCAGGTCGCTGTCGTGCTCCAGGTGCCGGCCGCCCTGGCGCAGAGCTTCGATCCGCGCGACCCGGCCCGCCGGGCGCTCGTGCTGACCGACGGGGAGGGCGCACCGACGGCCGCCCTGGACGTGGCCGACGTCTGGCCGGTCCGCGAGGGCGTGGCGGGAGTGGGCGGCCAGGTTCGGCGGCTGGGCGACGGGGGGCACGGTCCGTTCCAGCGACTGCGGCGTAACCCGGAGGAGGTCCGGGCGCTGCTGCCCCCGGGCCGGGTGCTCGGGGTGATCGCCGACCGGCCGCTGCATCGTCCACAGCTCGCCCAGATCGCTCACGCCGCCCGCACCCTGGCCGCTCACCTGCTCGTGATGATCCCGGTCGGCGAGGGCGGCGCAGACGGGCTTCCGCCGGAGGCGCTGGTCCGTACGATCTTCGCCGCGCGGGACCGGATGCCACCCGCCACCCTGGTCGCGGTGCCGCTGTCGCACCGACGCGAGGAGATCAGCGACGCGCTGCTGCGCGCCCGGGTCTCGGCCGCGTACGGGGTCACCCATCTGCTCTCCACCGGGGAGATGCTCTCCGGCGCCGGGCTGCGGGTGCTGGTGCCGCGCGAACTCGCCTACGACAATCGGGACGGGCAGTGGCGTTGGCGGGAGGACATCCCACCGCGCAACCGCCGGCTCGCGCTGACCCAGCCGGAGATCGACGACCTGCTCGACCGGGGTTTCCCGCTGCCGGAGTGGCACACCCCGCCCGCTGTGGCACGGGAGTTGGCCCGGGCCCGACCACCGCGTCGGCAGCGCGGGCTGGTGGTCTTCCTGACCGGCCTCTCCGGCTCCGGCAAGTCGACGATCGCCCGAGGGCTGGCGGACGCGTTACGGGAGAGCGGCGACCGCACGGTGACCCTGCTCGACGGGGACGTGGTGCGCCGGGAACTCTCCGCCGGGCTCGGCTTCAGCAAGACCGACCGGGATCTCAACGTCCGGCGGATCGGCTGGGTTGCCGCCGAGATCGCCCGGCACCGTGGGGTGGGCATCTGCTGTCCGATCGCCCCGTACGCGGCGGCCCGGGCCACCGCCCGGGAGATGGCCCTCGCCGCCGGATCGGGTTTTGTGCTGGTGCACGTGGCCACGCCACTGGAGGTGTGCGAGCGGCGGGACCGCAAGGGCCTGTACGCGCGAGCGCGGGCCGGCCTGCTCACCGGGATGACCGGCATCGACGACCCGTACGAGGAGCCGACCGACGCCGATCTCGTGCTCGACACCACCGACCTGAGCGTGGCGGACGCGGTGCAGGCAGTGCTGCACCATCTGACCGAGACCGGCTGGGTGGAGCTGAAGATCGCCACCGCCTGAGGCATCGCCGTACCCGTTCCTTCCACAGCTGAGCGGCACGCGCTAGTGTTCATCTTTGTTGGAACACGTTTGACCGCGTGAGGGTACGTGGAGGCTCGGGGAGGCACGGCGGATGCTCGCTCAGCAGCGGCAGGCTGCCATCCTGGAGCGGGTCCGCTCGACCGGCGGCGTCCGGGTCAGCGAGTTGGCAACCGAGTTCGGTGTGTCCGACATGACCATCCGGCGTGACCTCGATGCGCTGCACGAGCGCGGCCTGCTGGCCAAGGTGCACGGCGGCGCCACCACGACCGGGCCAAGCTCGACCGACGAGCCGGGCTTCCGCGCCAAGTCGGTCCGCCAACTGCCGGAGAAGGCCGCCATCGCCGACCGGGCCGCTCAGCTGGTCCGCCCGGGAGCGGCGGTCGCCCTCTCCGCCGGCACCACCACGGCCGAGCTGGCCCGCCGGCTGGTGGACGTGCCCGAGCTGACAGTGGTGACCAACTCGCTGCCGGTGGCCGAGATCATGCACGCCGGTGGCCGCCCGGACCAGACGGTGGTGCTGACCGGCGGCGTCCGCACACCGTCGGACGCGCTGGTCGGGCCGCTCGCGGTCGGGGCCGTCCGGTCGCTGCACCTGGATCTGCTCTTCCTGGGCGTCCACGGCATCACCGAGCGGGCCGGCTTCACCACCCCGAACCTGATGGAGGCGGAGACCGATCGGGCGCTCGTGGCGGCGGCGGACCAGCTGGTGGTGCTCGCCGACCACACCAAGTGGGGCACTGTCGGCATCTCCTCGATCGTCGGGTTGGCGGCGGCGCACGTACTGGTCAGCGACGACCTGTTGCCTCCACCCGCACGACGGGTACTCGGCGAACACGTGGGCGAATTGATCATGGTGAAGGCAACAGGGGCGGGCCGCGTGACGCGCACGCCGACAACTGAGGGGACGGCGCCGTGAAGCGCACCGCGATCAACCTGGCCGACGGCCGGGAGCTGATCTACTTCGACGAGCGCGACGACGCGGTCCGCGACCAGCCGGACCGCCGGGACCTGCCGCCACCTCCCCCCGCGTCGCAGCTGCGCTACGACCCGTTGACCGACGAGTGGGTGGCGGTCGCCGTGCACCGGCAGACCCGCACCTTCCTCCCGCCGGCGAACGAGTGCCCGCTCGACCCGTCGGTGGGCGACCGGCTGACCGAGATCCCCGCACCCGACTACGACGTGGTGGTCTTCGAGAACCGGTTCCCGTCGCTGAGCGGTCGGGTGGCCGAGGAGCCCGGGGAGATCACCCCGTTCACACCGGTCCGGCCGGGCCTCGGCCGGTGCGAGGTGGTCTGCTTCACGTCGGATCACAACGCCTCCTTCGCCAGCCTGCCGCCGCGCCGGGTCCGCACAGTGCTGGACGCCCTCGCCGACCGGACCGAGGTGCTCGGCGCGCTGCCCGGCGTCGAGCAGATCTTCTGCTTCGAGAACCGGGGCGTCGAGATCGGTGTCACGCTGCACCATCCGCACGGCCAGATCTACGCGTACCCCTTCGTGACGCCGCGCACCCGCGCGCTGCTGGCCGCGGCGCGCCGGCACGCCGAGCGGACCGGCGGGAGCAACCTGTACGCGGACGTGCTGGCCGCCGAGCGCGCCACCGGCGACCGGGTGGTCACCGAGAACGAACACTGGACGGCGTTCGTCCCGGCGGCCGCCCGCTGGCCGTTTGAGGTGCACGTCGCACCGCACCGCGTGGTGCCGGACATCCCGGCGCTCAGCGACAGCGAGCGGGACGCCTTCGGGTCGCTCTACCTGGATCTACTGCGCCGCTTCGACGGCCTGTTCGACATGCCGATGCCGTACATCTCGGCCTGGCACCAGGCTCCCGTGCGGGTCGACCGCGAACTGGGCCACCTGCACCTACAGCTGTTCAGCATCCGACGGGCCAAGGACAAGCTGAAATACCTGGCGGGCTCCGAATCCGGGATGGGCGTCTTCATCAACGACATCTCCCCGGAACGCGCCGCCGACCTGCTGCGCGCCGCCTGAGCAACCCCGCTGCGCGCACGGCCTGAACGTGGCGGGAGACAGGGCGCGGGGGGCCCGGGACAGGGCCCCCCGCAGGGAAGGGACGGCTGGCTGTGCACGGCACAGCCGGGAAGGCTGGCTGATCGGCGCACGGGTGCCGCGGGTCGACCGTGGTCAACCTTCCTGGACGCGACTGGCATCTCGTCCATCCTGGTCAACGAGGCGCGCCGGCCGCAGTGACGCCGATCGGCGCGGCGGCGCTTGACACGCCGAAGCCCGCCGGCTGAGGTGCCGGCGGGCTCCGATGACGCGGTACGCCTGGATCAGGCAGCGATCTTGCGGGCCAGGTTCTCGTCGAGCGCGTTCATGAACTCGTCGGTGGTCAGCCACGGGGCGTCGCGCGAGATGAGCAGCGCGAGGTCCTTGGTCATCTGGCCACCCTCGACGGTGTCGACGATGACCTGCTCCAGGGTGTTGGCGAACTCGGTGACCGCCGGGGTGCCGTCCAGCTTGCCCCGGTGGGCCAGGCCCCGGGTCCAGGCGTAGATCGACGCGATCGGGTTCGTCGAGGTCTTCTCGCCCTTCTGGTACTGCCGGTAGTGCCGGGTGACAGTGCCGTGCGCGGCCTCGGCCTCGACGGTCCGGCCGTCCGGGGAGAGCAGGACGGAGGTCATCAGACCCAGCGAGCCGAAGCCCTGCGCGACGGTGTCGGACTGCACGTCACCGTCGTAGTTCTTGCAGGCCCAGACGTAGCCGCCCTCCCACTTGAGCGCGGCGGCGACCATGTCGTCGATGAGCCGGTGCTCGTAGGTGATGCCAGCGGCGGCGAACTTGGCCTTGAACTCGGTCTCGAACACCTCGGCGAAGATGTCCTTGAACCGACCGTCGTACGCCTTGAGGATGGTGTTCTTGGTGGACAGGTAGACCGGGTAGTTGCGGTCCAGCCCGTACCGGAAAGACGCCCGGGCGAAGTCCCGGATCGACTCGTCGTAGTTGTACATGCCCATGGCGATGCCGCCGCCGGGGAAGTTGGCGACCTCCATCTCCATCGGCGCGCCGCCGTCGGCCGGGGTGTAGGTGATGGTCACCGTGCCCGGGCCGGGGACGACGAAGTCGGTGGCCTTGTACTGGTCACCGTGGGCGTGCCGGCCGATGATGATCGGCTTGGTCCAGCCGGGGACCAGCCGCGGCACGTTGGACATGATGATCGGCTCACGGAAGACGACGCCGCCGAGGATGTTGCGGATGGTGCCGTTGGGCGACCGCCACATCTTCTTCAGGCCGAACTCCTCGACCCGGGCCTCGTCCGGGGTGATGGTCGCGCACTTGACGCCGACGCCGTGCTCCTTGATGGCGTTGGCGGCGTCGATCGTGACCTGGTCGTCGGTCTCGTCGCGGTGCTGGATCGACAGGTCGTAGTAGTGCAGGTCGACGTCGAGGTAGGGCAGGATCAGCTGCTCCCGGATCTGCTTCCAGATGATCCGGGTCATCTCGTCGCCGTCGAGTTCTACGACCGGGTTGTTTACCTTGATCTTCGCCATCGGCCGGCGCTCCTCTCGGGGGACACGTGCTCAAGCAGTACGAGCGTACTGCAATTGGGCCGGCAGCCCCCAGCCGGCCTCGACCGGCCGGCGGAACCGGGCTGCGCGGAACAGGAATGCCCTGGAATCATCGTCCGATGCCACTGAACCGCACCCTCGGGTCTATCACGGTCACCGCGCTCACCGACGGTGAGGGTGCCTTCTTCCAGCCTCGCGCGGAAGCGTTTCCGCAGGCCACAGCGGCGCACTGGGCGGAGGCGGACCGGCGTGACCCCGGTTCGGTGACCGCCGACGGGCAGTGGTGGCTGCCGTTCCGCAGCTTCGCGATCCGCGCCGGCGACGGGCCTGTCACGCTTGTCGACGCTGGGATCGGCCCGGCCGACGCACCCGCCGCGAGCTGGGCGCCCGTGCCCGGGCGACTGCCCGCCGAGCTGGCCGCAGCGGGCATCGACCCCGCCGATGTCGACACTGTCGTCCTGACCCACCTGCACAGCGACCACATCGGCTGGGCGGTCACCGGCACGCCCGGGCGGCCGTACTTCCCGAACGCGAGCTACCTGCTGCAGCGCGCCGAACTCGACGCGGCGGAGACGCTCAACCCCGGGCTCCCGGCCGGCCTCATCGCGCCCCTGCGCGCCGCCGGCCAGCTCCGGGTGGTCGACGGCGAGACCGCCCTCACCCCAGCGGTACGTCTGCTGCCCACCCCGGGCCACACGCCCGGTCACCAGTGCGTGCTCCTGAGCGCGGCCGACGAACGGATGCTGCTCACCGGGGACCTGCTGGTGCACATGGTGCAACTCGTCGAACCCGACCTGGCGTACGCCCACGAGGAAGACCCGGAACTCGCCCGCACCTCCCGGCTGACCGCCCTGCGTACCCACTCCCCCACCGTCCTGGCCACCCCGCACCTCGGCATCCCCTTCACCCCCCACCAGCCCACGTAGGTCTCCCGCACCCCCACCTGGTGGATCAAGAGGTTTGCGTCACCGCAGGCGCGATCCCTGACGCAAACCTCTTGATCACGCGGGTCGGGTCGGGGCGGGGGCCGGGCGGGGGCGGGGCGGGGCCGGGGGGGGGGGGAGGCTGCGGTGCCCCGATGGAGACCGCCTGCGGCCCGCTGACCACCGCCTGGGTGGCTGCGGCGACCCGGCCGAC
>NZ_JBEZFJ010000024.1:0-54537 GCF_040649335.1 Micromonospora sp. NPDC048986 | reverse complement strand
GCCCGGGGGCCGGGGCCCGGGGGGGCCGGCCCCCCCCTTCGCTGATGCTGTGGTTCGGGGAACTACATGCTGGAGATGTCGTCCTGCTTGGCGCGGACGGCTTCGGCAGCCTCCAGGAGGCTGGCGCGCTCGTCGGCGTCCAGGTCGGTCTCGACGACCCGCTTGACGCCCTCGGCGCCGATCTCCGCCTCGACACCCAGGTAGACGCCGGAGATGCCGTACTCGCCGTCGACCCAGGCGCAGACCGGCATGACCTCGCCGGAGTCCTCCGCGACGGCCTTCGCCATCCGGGCCGCGGCGGCGGACGGGGCGTAGTAGGCCGAACCGGTCTTGAGCAGCGCGACGACCTCGGCGCCACCGTTGCGGGTCTTGACGACCAGCTCCTCGATCTGCTCGGCCGGCATGGCGTCGCGCAGCGGCTTGCCGTTGACTGTGCTCTTCGACGGCACCGGGACCATCGTGTCGCCGTGCGAGCCCAGGGTCAGCGTGCGTACCGAGGCCACCGGCACGTTCAGCGCCTCGGCGACGAAGTTGCTGAACCGGGCGGTGTCGAGCATGCCGGCCTGGCCGAGCACCCGGTTCTTCGGGAACTGGGTGGCGAGCTGGGCCAGCGCGGTCATCTCGTCCAGCGGGTTGGAGACCACGATGACGACGGCGTTCGGGGCGTACTTGGCGACGTTCTCGGCGACCTGGCGGACGATCTTGGCGTTGGTCTCCAGCAGGTCCATCCGGCTCATGCCGGGCTTGCGCGGCAGACCAGCGGTGATCACGACGACGTCGGAGCCCTCGATGCTCTCGTAGCCCTCACCGTTGGGGCCGGTGGTCACGCCGACCACCTTGGTCTCGAAGCCCTCGATGGCCCGCGACTGGTTGAGGTCGAGCGCGAGGCCCGCGGGCTTGCCCTCCACGATGTCAGTGATCACTACGGTGTCGAAGACGTCGTACTCGGCCAGGCGCTGTGCGGTGGTGGAGCCGTAGAAGCCAGCCCCGACGACAGTGACCTTCTTACCCATGGTCGTCCCACTCCCTGATACCAGTCGGTTTTCCGGACCGTATCAGTCATCCTGGCACCGATCAGGCCAGGGGCGGCGGCCATCGCCGGGATGGGGCGAACGTCACCGCCGTCTGGTTCGGCGTCGCCGGGGCGCGGGTCAGCCGCGCTCGGCGCGCTCAACGACGTTGGTGAGCAGCATGGCCCGGGTCATCGGGCCCACGCCGCCGGGCATGGGGACCAGCGCGCCAGCCGTCTCGGCCACCTCCGGGTCCACGTCGCCGGTGTAGCGGCCCTTGCCGTCCGCGCCGATCACGCGGGTGATGCCGACGTCCACCACCACCGCGCCCGGGTTGATCATGTCGGCGGTGAGCAGACCCGGTACGCCGGCCGCGACGATGACGATGTCGGCGGCCCGGGTGTGCGAGGCCAAATCGAGGGTGCCGGTGTGGCAGAGGGTGACAGTGGCGTTCTCGCTGCGCCTGGTGAGCAGCAGGCCGAGCGGCCGGCCAACAGTGTTACCGCGACCTACCACAGCGACGGTGGCCCCGCGCAGCGCCACGTCGTGTCGGCGGAGCAGCTCGACGATGCCGCGCGGCGTGCACGGCAGCGGACCGTCGTAGCCGAGCACGAGCCGACCCAGGTTGACCGGGTGCAGGCCGTCGGCGTCCTTGTCCGGGTCGATCAGCTCCAGCACCCGCTGGGTGTCGAGGTGGCCCGGCAGCGGCAGTTGGACGATGTAGCCGTGGCACGCCGGGTCGGCGTTCAGCTCGGCCAGCACGTCGTCGACCTGCTGTTGGGTGGCGTCGGCCGGCAGTTCGCGGCGGATCGAGGCGATGCCCACCTCGGCGCAGTCGCGGTGTTTGCCGTTGACGTACGCCTGGCTGCCCGGGTCCGCCCCGACCAGGACCGTGCCGAGCCCGGGGGTGATGCCGCGTTCCGCGAGTGCCTTCACCCGGATGCGCAGCTCGTCCTTGATCTCCGCTGCGGTTGCCTTGCCGTCCAGAAGCGTCGCCGTCACGACCGAATCGTCTCACGACCACCGCCCGCGGATCAGACGACCTCGCTCGGGCCGTCCGCCGCCCAGTGCTGCGGGGTTGCCATCGGGCGGGCCGGGCCATGGCGGGGTGGCTGCCGCCGGAGTAACCGTGTGTGAGGTGTCGCTAGTCACTTTCGGTGACAGTTTGTGGATTCGATCACGGTCGAACCAGACAGGCCAGGGCGGAACTGCGGAGATGGGACGGCCACCCCAGGCGACATCGAGGCGGCCAGGCAGGGCGGAACACACTGTCATTCGCCGGGATTTTCGCAGCTCAACGTCAATAAGCCCGGTTTGGGGTAGCAGGTTCGCTCGCCTCCGACAACTGAGGTGACCCCGGACTGTTACCCACCCGCAACCGCGTCGTTGTCGAAGCCCCATCGCCGACCTACCGTTACCGCTTGTTGCGCAGCGTAACCCAGCGTCGGGCCTGACTGCGCAGCGTGAGGAGATGAGGAGGCTCAATGCGAGTTCGTAGACTCGCCGCCTGGACCGCCCTCCCGCTCGCGGTGACGCTGGGCCTCGCGGCCTGCGGCAGCGGCGGAGACGGTGGATCCGGTGGCAGCGACAGTTCGGTGGTCAGCATCCAGATCGCCGAGCCGAAGCACCTGGTTCCCACAAACACCACCGAGACGTCCGGATCGCAGGTGATCGCCGGCCTGTTCAGCCCGCTCGTCGACTACGACGCCCAGAACAAGCCGTACGAGGTCGCCGCGCAGTCGATCACCTCGTCCGACAACAAGGTCTGGACGATCAAGATCAAGGACGGCTTCACCTTCCACAACGGTGAGAAGGTCACGTCCCAGAACTACATCAACGCCTGGAACTACGGCGCGTACGCCCCGAACGGTCAGGACACCAACCCGTTCTTCGAGAAGATCGCTGGTTACGCCGACCTGCAGGACAAGGCGCCGAAGGCCAAGGAGATGTCCGGTCTGAAGAAGGTCGACGACCTCACCTTCACAGTGACGCTCTCCGAGCCGTACATCGACTTCAAGACGACGCTGGGCTACAACGCGTTCTTCCCGATGCCGGACGCCGCGTTCTCGGCTCCGGGCGTGCTCAAGGACTCCTACGAGCAGGCGCCGATCGGGCAGGGCCCCTTCAAGATGAAGGGCACCTGGCAGCACGACAGCAAGATCGACGTCGAGCGCTACGACGCGTACCCGGGCGAGAAGCCGAAGGTCAAGAACATCGAGTTCCGGATCTACCAGCAGCTCACCGCGGCCTACGCGGACGTCCTGGCGGACAACCTGGACGTGCTGCCCACGATCCCGACCGAGAGCCTGAGCACCGCGCCGAGCGATCTGGGTGACCGGTACAAGACCAGCCCGATGTCGTCGTTCCAGTTCCTCGCGTTCCCGACGTTCGACAAGGACTACAGCAACCCGGACGTGCGCAAGGCCATCTCGATGGCGATCGACCGTGACGAGATCACCAAGTCGGTCTTCAAGGGTTCGCAGACGTCGGCGCGCTCCTTCGTCGCGCCGGTCCTGCCGGGCTACCGGGAGGACACCGCGGGCAAGGCCGCCGAGTTCAACCCGACCGAGGCCAAGAAGCTCTACCAGGCCGCCGGCGGTCCGTCGAAGATCGTCATCTCGTACAACGGCGACGGCGGGCACAAGGACTGGGTCGACGCCACTGTCAACCAGCTCAAGACCAACCTGGGCGTGGACGCTGTCGGCTCGGTCGAGCCGAAGTTCGCCGACCTGCTGACCAAGGTCGAGAAGAAGACGCCGGTGGGTGCGTTCCGGATGGGTTGGGTCATGGACTACCCGACCATGGAGGACTACCTCGGCCCGCTGTACAGCACGAACGGCTCGTCGAACTACTACGGCTACAGCAACCCGGAGTTCGACAAGCTGGTCAAGGAGGGTTCCGCCGCCAAGACGCAGGACGAGGCGATCGCCAAGTACCAGCAGGCGGAGGACATCCTGGCCAAGGAGATGCCGGTGATCCCGCTCCGCTTCGGCGAGAACGTGTTCGGCCACTCGTCCAAGGTCAAGAACGTGGAGATGGACCTGTTCCAGCGGGTCAACCTCGTCAAGATCGAAGCAGCCAGCTGAGCTGACCATGGTGCGGGCCACCCGGGCGACGAAGCCCGGGTGGCCCGGACCGCACCACCGGGGCCGGGCCGCAGCAGCGGACCCGGCGTCGGTGGTGCCGGCTCCCCCGGGCCGGACGGAACGTCTCGGATATTCGGGTACGACCAGAGATGCCGTCCTGCGACCCTTTCGCACATTTCCGGAGAGACTGCTAAGCATGTTCCGCTACATCCTGCGGCGCCTACTGCAGATGGTCCTGGCGTTCTTCGGGACCACCCTGATCGTCTACGCGCTGACATTCGCCGGGCAGGGCGACCCGATCCAGGCGCTCGCCGGCGAACGGCCGGTGACGCCAGCGCAGCGGGCCTACCTGACCGAGAAGTACCACCTGGATGCCACTGGCGTCGGCGGCTTCTTCTACCGCTACTTCGACTACGTGAAGAACCTGCTCCAGGGCAACCTGGGCGAGTCACTCACCGGTCGGAACATCGGAGACATCCTTCAGCAGGCCTGGCCGGTCACCGTGCGGCTCGCGCTCATCGCGCTCGCTGTGGCGATCATCTTCGGCGTCACCGCCGGGGTGCTCGCGGGCATCCGCCGGGCCAGCATCTTCGACAACTCGACGCTGGTGCTGACCCTGCTGGTGCTGGGCATCCCGACCATCGTGCTGGCGCCGTTGGCGCAGTACTTCCTCGGCGTCAAGTGGCAGCTCTTCCCACCCACCGCCGGCTCGGACCCGACGTTCTACGCGCTCCTGCTGCCGGGCATCGTGCTCGGCTCGCTGTCGCTGGCCACCGCCCTACGACTCACCCGGGCCTCGGTGGCGGAGAACCTGCGCGCCGACTACGTCCGGACCGCCCGGTCAAAGGGCCTGGTCAAGCGGCGCATCGTCGTCGTCCACGTGCTGCGCAACTCGCTGATCCCGGTGGTCACCTTCCTCGGTGTGGAACTGGGCAACCTGATGAGCGGCGCGATCATCACCGAGGGCGTCTTCAACATCCCCGGCGTGGGCTTCAACCTCTTCCGCGGCATCCGCACCGAGGACGGCCCACTGGTGGTGGGCATCGTCAGCGTGCTCGTCGTGGTCTACCTGGTCTCGAACCTGGTGGTGGACGTCCTGTACGCCGTACTCGACCCGAGGATCCGCTATGAGTGAGCGCAGCGAACGAATCATCAGCGCAGCGTGCTTGGGCTCTCAGGCCGGCGCCGAGCGCAGCGAGGTGCGGGCATGAGCGACTTTGAAACTGTGGCGGCCACCGAGAACCAGGCCGCGCGACGTGGCCCCTCCGGAGAGCCGGGCACGCCCAACCAGGTCGGCGCCGCGCAGAAGCCCCGCAGCCTGGCCGGGGACGCCTGGCGCGACCTGCGCCGCAACCCGATCTTCTGGATCTCGCTGGCGCTGGTCGTCATCTTCAGCCTGATGGCGCTGTTCCCCGGGGTCTTCACCGCCAACAGCCCGAGCGACTGCCTGCTCTCCCGGCAGCACGCCGGGCCGTCCGGCGGGGCCATCTTCGGGTACGACTTCCAGGGCTGCGACACGTACTCCCGGGCGGTCTACGGCACCCGCGCGTCGCTGCTGGTCGGCGCGCTCGCCGCGCTCGGCACCGGCATCATCGCGCTGGTGATCGGCATGTTGGCCGGTTACTTCGGCCGCTGGGTCGACGCGGTGCTCTCCCGGGTGATCGACGTGGTGCTCGGTATTCCGCTGCTGCTGGCCGCGATCGTGCTGCTCAAGCGGGTGTCCAGCGACAGCCAGTGGGCTCGGATCGGCGCCGTCGTCTTCGTGTTGGCTCTCCTTGGCTGGACCACCGCCGCCCGCGTGGTCCGGTCCTCGGTGATCACCGCGAAGGAGCAGGACTACGTCGCGGCGGCCCGGATGCTCGGCGCCGGCAACAGCCGGATCATGTGGCGGCACATCCTGCCGAACTCGCTGGCCCCGGCGATCGTCGTGCTGACCATCGCGCTCGGCTCGTTCATCGCGGCCGAGGCCACGCTCTCCTTCCTGGGCATCGGCCTGAAGGCACCCACCATCTCCTGGGGCCAGGACATCGACACCGGCCGGATCCACATGCGGGAGGCGGCCACCCCGTTGATCGTCCCGTCGGCCTTCCTGGCGCTGACCGTGCTGGCGTTCATCATGCTCGGCGACGCGATCCGTGACGCCTTCGACCCGAAGCTGCGGTGAGAACCTCATGACCGTCAATCCAACTCCCGCCTCTGCCACACCAGAGGGCGGTCACCTGCTGGAGTTGCGGGACCTGCACGTCGAGTTCCGCACCAACGAGGGTGTCGCCCGGGTGATCAACGGTGTGTCGTACCACCTGGACGCCGGCGAGACCCTTGCCGTGCTCGGCGAATCCGGCTCGGGTAAGTCGGTCACCGCCCAGGCGATCATGGGCATCCTGGACACGCCGCCCGCGTTCGTCCGCTCCGGCCAGATCCTCTACCAGGGTGAGGACCTGCTGACCCGTTCCGAGGAGCAGCGCCGGCAGGTACGTGGCAAGGAGATCGCGATGATCTTCCAGGACGCGCTCTCCGCCCTCAACCCGGTGTTCCCGGTCGGCTGGCAGATCGGTGAGACGCTGCGCCAGCGCGCCGGCATGTCCCGAGCCGACGCTCGACGTCGTGCCATCGAGCTGATGGACCTGGTCAAGATCCCGGGTGCCGCCAAGCGGATCGGCGACTACCCGCACCAGTTCTCCGGCGGTATGCGGCAACGCGTCATGATCGCCATGGCGTTGGCGCTGGACCCGAAGGTGCTGATCGCCGACGAGCCCACCACGGCCCTCGACGTGACAGTGCAGGCCCAGATCATGGACCTGCTGGCCGACCTGCGCCGGGAACTCAACATGGCGATGATCCTGATCACCCACGACCTGGGTGTCGTCGCCGGTGTCGCGGACCGGATCGCTGTCATGTACGCCGGCCGGATCGTCGAACACGCCGACGTCCGCTCGCTCTACAAGGCGCCCGCCCACCCGTACACCAAGGGGTTGTTGGAGTCGATCCCGCGCCTGGACGTCCGCGGTCAGGAACTGTCGACGATCAAGGGGTTGCCGCCGAACCTGATGCGCATCCCGTCCGGCTGCCCGTTCCACCCCCGGTGCCCGTACGTCCAGCAGGTCTGCCTGGACGAGGTGCCGCACGACCTGGTCCTCGGCGACGGCCGGACCAGCGCTTGCCACTTCGCGCAGGAGGTCCGTGATGACAGCGTCGCCAGCTAACCCCACCAAGGTCCGCGGCGAGACCATCCTCTCCGTCGACAACCTGGTGAAGCACTTCCCGATCACTCAGGGCGTGCTGTTCCAGCGACAGATCGGGGCGGTGAAGGCCGTCGACGGGGTGAGCTTCGAGCTGCGCCGGGGCGAGACGCTCGGCGTGGTCGGCGAGTCGGGCTGCGGCAAGTCCACCCTCGCCCGGCTGCTGATGCGGTTGGAGACGCCCACCTCCGGACGCGCCACCCTGGAGGGCAAGGACCTGTTCAAGGCTTCCGGCGGTGAGCTGCGCCGGCTGCGCCGCAACATGCAGATGGTGATGCAGGACCCGTACACCTCGTTGAACCCGCGGATGACGGTCGGCGACATCATCGGCGAGCCGTTCGAGATCCACCCGGATGCCGCGCCGAAGGGCAGCAAGGCCAAGCGGGTCCAGGAGCTGTTGGACCTGGTCGGGCTCAACCCGGAGCACATCAACCGGTACCCGCACCAGTTCTCCGGCGGTCAGCGTCAGCGCATCGGCATCGCCCGCGCCCTCGCGCTGAAGCCCGAGGTGATCGTCTGTGACGAGCCGGTGTCGGCGCTCGACGTCTCCATCCAGGCCCAGGTGATCAACCTGCTCAAGCAGCTACAGGGCGAGCTGGGACTCTCGTACATCTTCATCGCACACGACCTGTCGGTGGTGCGGCACATCGCCGACCGCGTCGCGGTGATGTACCTCGGTCGGATCGTCGAGATCGGCACCGAGGACGAGATCTACGAGCGGGCCACCCACCCGTACACCCAGGCTCTGCTCTCCGCGGTGCCGGTGCCGGACCCGGAGGCCCGCGACCAGCGCAACATGATCCGGCTGGTCGGCGACGTGCCCAGCCCGGCCGACCCGCCGAGCGGGTGCCATTTCCGGACCCGCTGCTGGAAGGCCCAGGACATCTGCGCCACCGAGGACCCCCAAACGGTCCCGAGGGCAGCGGACCCCCACCCCTCCGCCTGCCACTTCGCCGAACTCCGCCCAGCCACCCCGGCCTAACCCCACCCCCCCCCAGCCCTCCGCGGTTGATCATGAAGTTATTGCCCTGACACGCCGACGTGCCGGGCAATAACTTCATGATCGACGGGGTCGAGCTGGGGGTGGGGTGGGGTGGGGTGGGGTGGTTAGTGGAAGAAGTGGCGGGTACCGGTCAGGTACATGGTTACGTTGGCCTTTTTGGCCGCTTCGATGACTTCCTCGTCGCGGATGGAGCCACCTGGCTGCACGATCGCGCGGACGCCGGCGTCGATGAGGATCTGCGGGCCGTCGGCGAACGGGAAGAACGCGTCCGAGGCGGCGACCGAGCCGCGCGCACGATCGGCACCGGCGCGGGCCACCGCGAGCTGCGCCGAGTCGACCCGGTTGACCTGACCCATGCCGACGCCGACGGTGGCGCCGTCCTTGGCGAGCAGGATCGCGTTGCTCTTCACCGCGCGGACCGCCCGCCAGGCGAACGCCAGGTCCCGCAGCAGTTCCTCGTCGGCGGCCTCGCCGGTCGCCAACTGCCAGTTGGCCGGGTCGTCGCCGGGGGCGCTCACCCGGTCGGCGACCTGGGCCAGCACGCCACCGGTCACCTGCCGCAACTCCACCAGCGCCGGTGTCCAGGCCGGTGCCCGCAGCAGCCGGATGTTCTTCTTGCCCTGCAACACGTCGACAGCGCCCTCGTCGAAGCCGGGGGCGACCAGCACCTCGGTGAAGATCTCGGCGACCTGCCGGGCCAGCTCGACCGAGACCGGCCGGTTGACAGCGATGACGCCGCCGTACGCCGACACCGGGTCGCAGGCGTGCGCCAGGCGGTGCGCCTCGGCGACGTCCGCGCCGACAGCGATGCCGCACGGGTTGGCGTGCTTGATGATCGCCACCGCCGGCTGGTCGGCGAAGTCGTTCGCGGCCCGCCAGGCGGCGTCGGCGTCGACGTAGTTGTTGTACGACATTTCCTTGCCGTGCAACTGCTCGGCCTGGGCCAGACCGGCCGGGGCGTCCGGGTCGGTGTAGAGCGCGGCGGGCTGGTGCGGGTTCTCGCCGTAGCGCAGCGCTGTCGACTTGCGCAGCGCCAGCCCGGCGAACTGCGGCCACGAGTCGTCGGCGGGTGCCAGCTCCTTGGCGCACCACTGGGCCACCGCGACGTCGTACTCGGCGATGTCGGCGAACGCCCGAGCGGCCAGCGCGCGACGCTGGGCCAGTGTGAAGCCACCCTCGCTGAGCGCGCCGATCAGCGCCGGGTAACCGGCCGGGTCGGTGAGCACGGCGACCGAGGCGTGGTTCTTGGCGGCGGCCCGCACCATGGCCGGGCCACCGATGTCGATCTGCTCCACGCACTCCTCGACGTCGGCGCCGGAGGCGACCGTCGCCTGGAAGGGGTAGAGGTTGGAGACCAGCAGGTCGAACGCCGCCACGCCCAGTTCGTCGAGCTGCGTGACGTGGGAGTCCTTGCGCAGATCCGCCAGCAGACCCGCGTGCACCTTCGGGTGCAGGGTCTTCACCCGGCCGTCGAGCACCTCGGGGAACCCGGTCACCGTCTCCACCGGCGTCACCGGCACCCCGGCGGCGGCGATGGTGCCCGCCGTGCTGCCGGTGGACACGATCTCCACACCGGCCGCGTGCAGGGCCTGAGCCAGCTCGACCAGCCCGGTCTTGTCGTAGACGCTGACCAGCGCCCGCCTGATCGGGCGGCGCCCGTCCTGAGTGGGACTCACGGAACCGTGACCTTCCTTCCGGTGATGGTCCAGCCTTCGCGGACCAGCCGACCGACCTGCTCGACGAGCTGGCGTCGCTCGGCTTCCTTGATGCGCTCGGTGAGCGTGTCGACGTCGTCGTCGTCCAGCACCGGCACCGCTACCTGCGCGACGATCGGCCCGGTGTCCATGCCGGCGTCGACGAAGAAGAGGGTGGCTCCGGTGAGCTTCACGCCGTAGGCGAGGGCGTCACGCGGGCCGTGGATGCCGGGGAACGCCGGCAGCAGCGTGTTGTGGGTGTTCAGGTAGCGGTCACCGAAGGCGGCCAGGAAGTGCGGGCCGACAAGCTTGAGGAAACCGGCGGAGATGACCAGGTCGGGCTGGTGCTTCGCGACGTGCGCGGTGAGCGCGCGGTCCCAGTCCTCCCGGGTGTCGTGGTCGCGGACCCGTTCGACGAAGGTCGGCACCCCCGCCGCGTCGGCCCGGTCCAGGCCCGCGATGCCATCGCGGTCCGCGCCGACCGCTACCACCTGTGCGCCGTACGCGGGGTCGGCGGCGGCATCCAGCAGCGACTGAAGGTTGCTCCCGGAGCCGGAGATGAGGACGACGATGCGGGCGACAGGCGCGGGCTCGGTCACCGGGCCACCCTATCGGGCAGGTCAGGGACGCCCTTCGACCGGGCGGTGCGCCGATCTTCGACGGTGCCGACGTGCGTCGACCCGGTACGCTGCCGCTCGCTCGGGCCGAACGCCGCGCCGGCCCACACACCGCCACTGATCCGGCACACGAAGCGGTCGACAAGGACCCTTTTGCCTGCTTTGGGAGACATGTCTTCCTGTTGCTGTACTGGGCTTTGGGAGGACTGACCGCGATCATGGATGGAAACAAAGAGCACCAACTGACGGAACCAGTCCAAGGAGCTTCTCGAATGCAGCCCGGTAACCCCGGTCAGGACCCGTACGGCCAGCAGCCCAACCAGGACCCGACCGCTCCCCAGCCGCCGGCCGCCCCGTACGGCCAGCAGCCCACCTCCGGCCAGCCGTACGGTCAGCAGCCGCAGGACCCGTACGCCGCGCCGCAGGCCCCGTACGGTCAGCAGCCCACCCCGGGGCAGCCGTACGGTCAGCAGCCGCCGCACCAGGACCCGTACGCGCAGCAGCAGCCCCCGTACGGCGCCAGCCCGACCTACCCGAACGCCGGGTACCCGCAGGCACAGGGGCAGAACAACACCCTCGGCCTGGTGGCGCTGATCCTCGGTATCGCGTCGATCCCGCTGGCCTGCTGCGCCATCCTGGGCATCCCGGTCGGCATCGGGGCCCTGGTGACCGGCTACCTGGGCAAGCAGAAGGCCGACCAGGGGCAGGCCAGCAACGCCGGTCAGGCCAAGGCCGGCCTGATCTGTGGTGCGGTCGGCGTCGCGCTCGGCATCATCTCGATCATCCTGAGCGTGGTGTTGAACGTCAATCTGCCCGCCCAGCCCTGACGGGCTCGGATCCGACGGGGCGCTCCGGGTTCACCCGGGGCGCCCCGCGCTCGTCTACCCGCGGGTCAGCGCCGAACGGCGGCGGCTCTATTACGCGCGACAGCGGCTCAGCGCCCGGGTGACGGCGGGTCTACTGCGCGGGACCGCGGGTCAGTGCCCGGGTGGCGGCGGCGCCGAGCAGCGCGCCGACAGCTATGACACCGGCCGCGACCGCCCCGACCTGCCAACCCACCGGCCCGACCTGGGCCAGCCGACCGGCGCCGAGCGGCCCACCGGAGACCGCCGCGGCCGCGCCGAGCACCACCCCGGCCACCGGCCCGGCCAGCACCGCCGGCGCCAGCAGCTCGGCCCAACGCTGCGCGGCCCGCTCCGGCACCGCGAGGCGAGCCACCCGCCGGGCGAGCAGCCACCCGGCGACCATCCCGGCCAGCACCGGCACCGCGAGCAGCAGCGCACCGAAGCCGTCCACCGGGCCGCGCGGCAGGCCAGCGAGCAAAGGCACGGCCGGCAGCGCGCCGACCGACACCTCGCTGGTACGGACCGCGGTGTCGGTCCCCACCGCGAACCCCGGCCCGAGCAGGTAACTGGTCGACCAGACCGCCGCGTTGGGCGCGTACGCCACGCTGACCAGTGTGATGCCGGCCTGCCCGGCGACCCCGGTCCGGTACGCCCCGATCATGTCGGCCGCGTCGCCGCCGCCGGTGGCCACCGCCAGGCCGGCCGCGCCCGCGCCCGCACCGAGCAGCAGCAGCCCGGCCACCAGGCCGGTGCGAACGCCGTCGCGCACCGGGCCCGGAAGCCGAGTGACGAGCAGCCGGGTCACGGCGGTGATCCGGACCGCGCCGACCAGCGCGGCGAGCGTGCCGACCGCCGCGAACGTGGCGCCCGCCCGGATCAGCGACACATTCGGCCCACCCGTGCCGACCAGCACCGCCGCGAGCGCGCCGAGCAGCGCGTACGCCACACCGACCGCGACCGCGGCGAGCAGTGCCCGGCGCGGTGAGCGGGTGTCGCGGGCACCCATCGCGCGGCTGACGTGCACGCCGGCGCGGGTCAGCCGCCAGAGCGCGAGCACTGTCAGCGCCAGCGGGGCGAGCCCGAGCGGCCCGGTCTCGGTGTGCAGCGGCACGCCGTGCCCGAGCAGCCAGCCGGCCAGCGCGGTGCGCAGGGTGCCGGTCACTGTGGTGCCATCCGCGCCGAGCTGCACCAGGCCGAGCACGATGGCGACCGGCAGGTAGGAGGTGAGGGCGGCCCAGCAGGCGGCCACCCCGGCGGCGACTGGCAACGGCGCCCGCCCGCGCGGCGACCCGCCCGCGCGAGGCGCGGGCACCCGCCGGGCCGGTGCGGCACGGTCGACCGGCCGGTCGTCGGCGCTCACACCGCCGGGACGGCTGGGACGGTCAGGGGTGACGGGGGACATCCGCTCTACTCTGGCACGTCGCGCGGGCGGTGGCAGTCCGTTAACCCCTCCTAAGGTCGGCGAGTTCACCGAACCGACGTCCTGCCCACCCGGGCCGGTCTAGCCTCGGCCCTGAGGGGGCGCGAGTCGCCGCCACCCGGGACGGGCCCGCCGGTCGCGGTCCGGGCCGGCACGTCGCCCATTACCGCTCGGAGGACGCTGTGACGACGCCATACCCGCCTCCCCCACCACCACCGGCCCGGGGACGCGACCGCACCACCCTCTGGGGCGTGCTGGGCATCGTGCTGGGGCTGATCTGCTGCGGCATCTTCGGCATCGTCTTCGGCTACCTGTCCATCCGCGACGCCCGGCGGTACGGGCAGTCGCCGCTGCTCGGTTACCTCGCCATCGCGTTCGGCGTGATCAACATCATCGGCGGGGCGATCCTGCGGTCGACCGGCAACTACCCGTTCTGGAACAACGACTGAGCCAGTTGGCGGACGGGTCGCTCGGACGACCCACGGCCACGACCGATCCAGGAGAGGCTCGCCTTCGGCACACAGCATGAGGATCGGTGGGCAGCACAGAACAGGCCGACCGGCTGCGGTCGGCCTGTTCTGTGCTGAGCTGGCGGTCGAACGTGGTCCGTGGCGTCAGGTGTTGCCCTGACACCGACCGGTCAGGTGTAGGGGTTGTCCTGATAGGTCCCGAACACAGTCGCCAATCCCCCAGGTCGGCCATCGCCATCAGCACCAACCCTGATATTGATGATATTGGTGCTAGATGTGTACGTCTGAGTCATGGTCTTTTCGGTGTTGCAGCCGTAGCCGTTCCAGAAATCGAGAGTGGTCGTGTCGAGACCACCTCCAATGACCTCGACGCCACCCCACGCGGAATGCGAGTTGCACTTCCAGTCGACCACTCTCACGGTCAGGGAAACCGAGCGGGTGCCATTGAAGGTATAAGTGACGTAGGCATCGCCGCCACCCTGGTGACTAACACTGGAACTGCCAGCCTGAGCAGGCCCGGCAAAAGCGAGCAGCAGCCCAATTGATGCCGCACCGACAACAGTGGCGCGCCGAAATACGCCCCGCGACTTCAGCTTTCGACGTTCAAGCAGATTACGTACCATGTGGACCTCCCCGTGAATAGCTGACTTCCGGACCATACATGCCCATCTTTCGATGTGCAACATCTAAGATCAGGATCGGTCAGCACGACGGGAAGAAGTCTGCGACATAGCTGGGCTCCGCGCACTCGACCAGAATCGGGAAGAAACCGTCGGCCGCCACGACTGCGCGCATTGTGCACGGAGGGGGAAAGCTTGACCGGCGGTCCGAACGACTCAGATATTGGGCGAACAAACTGCGGTGCGATGTGCCGGTCGGTGACGCTCGCCCGGCATCGCGTCGGCCGTAGCCCGCCGCGCGGTGACCATCGGGCGGCGAGGGTTCACCCGCCAACTGATACGCCGAAGGGGACCGACCAAGTGTGGTCGACCCCCTTCGGCACTGCCTGACCGGCTCAGCTGCCGGACATGATCTCCCGCATCAGCTTCGCGGTCTCGGTAGGCGTCTTGCCGACCTTGACGCCGACGGCCTCCAGGGCCGCCTGCTTCGCCTCGGCGGTGCCGGCCGAGCCGGAGATGATCGCACCGGCGTGACCCATGGTCTTGCCGGGGGGAGCGGTGAAGCCGGCGATGTAGCCGACCACCGGCTTGGTGACGTTGGCCTTGATGAACTCTGCGGCCCGCTCCTCGGCGTCGCCACCGATCTCACCGATCATGACGATGGCGTCGGTCTCCGGGTCGGCCTCGAACGCCGCGAGGGCGTCGATGTGGGTGGTCCCGATGATCGGGTCACCGCCGATGCCGACGCAGGTGGAGAAACCGATGTCGCGCAGCTCGTACATCATCTGGTAGGTCAGCGTGCCGCTCTTGCTGACCAGGCCGATCCGGCCGGAGCCGGTGATGTCGGCCGGGATGATGCCGGCGTTGGACGCGCCCGGCGAGGCGATGCCCGGGCAGTTCGGCCCGATGATCCGGGTCCGCTCGCCCTGCGCCACGTTGTACGCCCAGAACGACGCGGTGTCGTGCACCGGGACGCCCTCGGTGATCACCACGGCCAGGCCGATCGCGGCGTCGATCGCCTCGACCACGGCGGCCTTGGTGAACTGCGGCGGCACGAAGATGACTGTGACGTCGGCCCCGGTCTCGGCCATCGCGTCCGCGACGGACGCGAAGACCGGCAGCTCGGTGCCGTCGAAGTCGACGGTCTGACCCGCCTTGCGCGGGTTGACGCCGCCCACCACGTTGGTGCCGGCGGCCAGCATCCGTCGGGTGTGCTTGGAACCCTCGGAACCGGTCATCCCCTGGACGATGACCTTCGAGTCCTTGGTCAGCCAGATAGCCATGATCAGACCCCCGCAGCTGCCAGCTCGGCGGCCCGCTCGGCCGCACCGTCCATGGTGTCCACCCGCTGCACGAGCGGGTTGTTTGCGCTGTCCAGGATCGCCCGGCCAGCCTCGGCGTTGTTGCCGTCGAGACGGACGACGAGCGGCTTGGTGACCTGCTCGCCGCGCTGCTCCAGCAGGGCCAGCGCCTGGATGATCCCGTTGGCGACCTCGTCGCAGGCGGTGATGCCGCCGAAGACGTTGACGAAGACGCTCTTCACAGCCGGGTCGGAGAGCACGATCTCCAGCCCGTTCGCCATCACCGCGGCGCTCGCGCCACCGCCGATGTCGAGGAAGTTGGCCGGCTTGACGTTGCCGTGCCGCTCACCGGCGTACGCGACCACGTCGAGGGTCGACATGACCAGACCCGCGCCGTTGCCGATGATGCCGACCTCGCCGTCGAGCTTGACGTAGTTGAGGTCCTTGGCCTTGGCGGCCTGCTCCAGCGGGTCCACAGCCGCCTGGTCGACAAGCGCCTCGTGGTCCGGGTGCCGGAACGCGGCGTTCTCGTCCAGGCTGATCTTGGCGTCGAGCAGCAGCATCCGGCCGTCGCCGTTCTTGGCGAGCGGGTTGACCTCGACCAGGGTGGCGTCCTCGGCGACGAACGCCTGCCACAGGCCGACGGCGATCTCGACCACCTGGTCGGCGACCTCGGCCGGGAAGCCGGCAGCGGTCACGATCTCGCGGGCCTTGGCCTCGTCCACGCCCTTCACGGCGTCGATCGGGGCCTTCACGACCTTGTCCGGGGTCTCGGCGGCGACCTGCTCGATGTCCATGCCGCCGGCGACGCTGGCGATGCAGAGGAAGGTGCGGTTCGCCCGGTCGAGCAGGTACGAGAAGTAGTACTCCTCGGCCACGTCCGCGGTCACCGTGATCATGACCTTGTGGACGGTGTGACCCTTGATGTCCATGCCGAGGATGTCGGTGGCCCGAGCCACCGCCTCATCCGGGCCCTCGGCCAGCTTGACGCCGCCGGCCTTACCTCGGCCGCCGACCTTTACCTGCGCCTTGACGACCACACGGCCGCCAAGACGTTCGGCGATCGCGCGGGCCTCTTCCGGGGTAGTGGCGACGCCGCCGGCCAGCACGGGCAAGCCGTGCCGCTCGAACAGGTCCCGCCCCTGGTACTCGTACAGGTCCACGATTGCGCGTCCCGTCCCGTCTCCGCGGCGCGCCGTCGCGCCGCCACCAGCGTTCAGAAAACAGTTTGACGCCTGTCATCAGTTGAAACAGGCCATTGGCCGCAGCCTAGCGAGGTCGGCACCGCCGGCAACCGAGCGGGTGCGCGGTGTGCGGTAATGCACAACCGGACATCAGGTGTGGCCGGTTTCCGGCCACGATGCGGTTGGCATCCACCGTCCGGGCGATGTTGTCCGGCTTGCGTAACCCCGCCGTGGGGGCGTCGTTGAGTCAGATGTCGGAGCGCTGAACAGCGCAAAGACGGGATACGGCCGATGCCCTGTCGGTCGAGGGGTGGCGGCGGGGCATCGTGCATAGAGGGGCCGGACGTGTGAGGGGTGCGTCCGGCCCCTCCCCCGTGCCCAGATCCGGTGGCGCAGCAGATCGGCGTGCCTCAGGAAACCGGCTGGGCCACGTTCTGTCGGACCCACTCGACGATCGCCTGGGTGGTGGCGCCCGGTGTGAAGATCTTCGCGACGCCCAGCTTCTCCAACTCGGGAATGTCGCCGTTCGGAATGATGCCGCCGCCGAACACGACGATGTCGCGGGCGTCCCGCTCCCCGAGCAGCTCCAGCACCCGCCTGAACAGCGTCATGTGCGCGCCGGAGAGCACCGACAGGCCGACAGCGTCGGCGTCCTCCTGGATGGCGGTCTCCACGATCTGCTCAGGAGTCTGGTGCAGGCCGGTGTAGACGACCTCCATCCCGGCATCCCGCAGGGCCCGCGCGACGACCTTCGCGCCCCGGTCATGGCCGTCCAGGCCAGGCTTCGCGACGACGACCCGAATCCGAGAGCTCATCAGCGCACACCTTTCACCGGCTTGACCGCCATCACCTTAACGAACGGTAACCCGGCGGGCCGGGCCCGGGAAATCCGGGCTCCGTCACCGGCCGTTACCCGGCGTGCCCACCGCGCAACCCGGAGAGGTCCGGCCTGGCGGCGTCCCGGCTTCGCCACGGCCACGTCGCTGGCAGGGCCGGGGACATCATCCCGGCGCGGTTCGGAGTCAAGTCGGACGACTCCGCCGGAACGGTCACGCTGGGCGACGAACGGGCAGCGACGGGGGCACCGTTCGGTGTCGCGATGCATGACAATCATGGACGCAAACGGACAGATCGACACGCCAATTTTTCGGTCTAGCTTGTGACTCGCCTGGCGGTTGGCTAACGTGTCCACGGTTGTCATCAGGTCCATGGACGGGTGACGACGCGGTCAGCGGACGTTCCACTGGAGCTTCAGGGGACGCCCACCGGCCGCTTCGGAACCCCGACAACGGAGGGTGTGCGTGCGCCAGCGCCTGTCGTCTGAGCCCGATCGATATCGCGGTCGCCGCCGCGTACCCACCCCACCCCGCAGCCGTTACGCCGCTGTCGTCACCACCGCGTTCGTCGGTGCCGGCATCGTCGCTCTCGGCGCGAGCGCCCTGCCGGACGCCAAGGACGTCAGCCCGACGGTTCTCGACGAGCTCAAGCAGGCGTCGGTCACCAGCCAGGACGCCGCGGCCCGTGCCGACAACGCCGACCGCGCCTCCCGGGACAGCCGCAGCACTGACAGCGCCGAGCCCGAGGTCTGGCTGCTGCCGCTGCAGGGCTACGACTTCAACTCCCCCTACGGCGTCCGCTGGGGCAAGATGCACACCGGCGTGGACCTGGTCGCCGGCGAGGGCACGCCCTACGTGGCGATCCACGACGGGCTGGTCACCAAGGCCGGCTGGTTCGGCGGGTACGGCAACGCGGTGATCGTCCAACACGCCGACGGCAGCGAGGCCATCTACGGCCACTCCTCCGCCGTGAGCGTGAAGGAGGGCCAGCAGATCAAGGCGGGCGACCAGCTCGGCCTCGTGGGTCAGACCGGCCACGCGTACGGCACCCACCTGCACCTGGAGATCCATGTCAAGGGGCAGCCGACCGACCCGGTGCCGTTCCTCCAGGAGCGCGGAGTGGACATCAAGCTGCAAGTCGAGGCAATCTACAGCGAGGTAGCCGACCGCTGACGGTGCGTAATGACCGTTGACCGCCCGGATCTGTCGATCCGGGCGGTTTTGCGTTCTGCGATCCTGGCGGATGTATCCCGGGTCACAGCGCCGAATGTGACCGACGGCACCCATCAACATGATCACTTTTCCGGATGTAGCGCCGCACAGCGGGTCATATCCGGGCACCCGACCGTCAGCCCTCCGTCCGAGGGTTCGGTCCCCGCGCCTGCCCCACCTCGGCCCGACACCAGTATTTCGAGGTCAAGTGCCCCTCGACTGTGAAGGTCCGCCGTGCAGGAAGACAGCCCCGTCCAGAACGAGAACACCCCCGACACCAGCCACACCGCGCCGCCGCAGCGCACCGGCCGACGGAACCGCCTCATCGTGCTCGGGGCCGCCGCCCTGGTAGCCCTCGGCCTCGGCGGTGTCGCCGTCGCCACCAGCGGCACCGACCACCCGGCACCCGCCGCCGTCTCCCTCGACGCCCAGGCCCGGGCCGAGGCCGCGAGCCGGGCCGACCGTTCGGTCCGTGAGTCGAGCACCCCGGTCGTCCCCTCGCTCAGCCCGACGCCCAGCCCGTCGGCGGTCAGCGCCAGCCCGGCCCCCACGAAGACTGCCGCCGCGAAGGCCAAGCCGAAGCCGAAGAAGACCACCAGGCCCACATCCGCCTGGGTCGACCCGATGCCGGGCGCAGCCGTCACGTCCTGCTACGGGCAGCGCTGGGGCACCCTGCACGCCGGTATCGACCTGGCGCTGCCCTCCGGTACGCCGATCCACGCGGCGGCCGCCGGCACAGTGACCCAGGCCGGCGACGCCTCCGACGGGTACGGCAACTCTGTCTTCATCGACCATGGCAACGGCTACCTGACCCACTACGCCCACCAGAGCCGCATCGCGGTCACCGTCGGCCAGAAGGTGAAGGCCGGCCAGGTCATCGGCTACGAGGGCGCCACCGGCGATGCCACCGGCCCGCACCTGCACTTCGAGGTGCACCAGGGCATGTGGAACCAGATCGATCCGGCCCCGTTCATGCGGGCCCGCGGCGTCGACCTGGGCTGCTGAGGCCGCATTCCCCGCGCGGTCCGGGCGCAACAACAAGGAAGAGTGGCCTCGCGTACCGCTGAGGCCACTCTTTCCTTGATTTGGTGCGATCTTGGAGTGCCGGGGTCAGAGTTTGTCGACCGGGGCGTGCCGGAGCACCAGCCACATGGTCTGGTCGCCGAAGTCGATCTGCGCGCGGGCACCCGGGCCGTGCCCCTCGACGGCGAGCACCCGCCCCAACCCGTACCGCTGATGGCTGACCCGGTCGCCCGCTGACACCTTCGGCCCCTGTGGCAGCTCGCTGGCCGTGGTCAGCCGGCTGGCGTCCACGCCGAGCCGCTGAGCCAGCTGCGCCGCCTTCGGCGTACCCCCGGTGAAGTTGCCACGCGCGCCGGGCGCGCGGTCCGCGCGGCCACCGACGCCCCCGCCCCCGCCAGCCCACGAGGTGTACGACCCCTCGGTGCGCTCCCAGTGCACCAACTCGGTCGGCAACTCCTCCAGGAAGCGCGACGGCGGGTTGTAGGACGGCTGCCCCCAGGCCGAGCGGGTCACCGCCCGGGACAGGTTGAGCCGCTGTCGGGCACGGGTGATGCCGACGTAGGCCAGTCGGCGCTCCTCCTCCAACTCGCGGGTGTCGCCCAGCGAGCGCAGGTGCGGGAAGACGCCGTCCTCCAGCCCGGTCAGGAAGACCACCGGGAATTCCAGCCCCTTGGCGGTGTGCAGCGTCATCAGGGTGACCACGCCCTGGTGGTCGGGGTCGTCGGAGGGGATCTGGTCGGCGTCGGCGACCAGCGCCACCTGCTCCAGGAAGCCGGCCAGGGTGGCCCGCTCCCCCTCCTCGCCCAGCGCCTCGATCCGCTCGGTGTACTCGCGGGCGACGCTGACCAGCTCCTGGAGGTTGTCCACCCGGCCGGCGTCCTGCGGGTCCAGGCTCTCCTCCAGCTCGGTGAGGTAGCCGGAGCGGGTCAGCAGCGCCTCCAGCACCTCCTCCGGGGTGCCGGTCTCGGCCAGCTCGCGGGCGCCGTCGAGCAGCGCCACGAAGTCCGCGATGCCGTTGGCTGCCCGACTGGAGATGCCCGGCGCCTCCCGGGCCCGGCGCAGCGCCGCGCCGAAGGAGATCCGGTCGCGGCTGGAGAGCGCCTCGACACACGCCTCGGCGCGGTCGCCGATGCCCCGGCGCGGGGTGTTGAGCACTCGCCGCAGGCTCACCGTGTCGTCGTCGTTGACCACCGATCGCAGGTACGCCAGGGCGTCGCGGACCTCCTTGCGCTCGTAGAAGCGCACCCCGCCGACCACCTTGTAGGGCAGGCCGACCCGGATGAACACCTCCTCGAAGACGCGGGACTGGGCGTTGGTGCGGTAGAAGACGGCGACGTCGCCGGGGCGGGTCTCGTCGGCGTCGACCAGCCGGTCGATCTCCCGGGCCACCCAGTCGGCCTCGGCGTGCTCGGTGTCGGCCACGTAGCCGACGATCTGCTCGCCGGCGCCGGCCTCGCTCCACAGTCGCTTCGGCTTGCGGGAGGTGTTGCGGTCGATCACCGCGTTGGCCGCGTTGAGGATGGTCTGGGTGGAGCGGTAGTTCTGCTCCAGCAGGATCGTCCGCGCGTCGGTGAAGTCCCGTTCGAACTCCAGGATGTTGCGGATCGTCGCACCCCGGAACGCGTAGATCGACTGGTCGGCGTCGCCGACCACGCACAGCTCGGCGGGCTCCAGCCCGTCGGTGCCGGAGACCAGCTCCTTGATCAGGACGTACTGGGCGTGGTTGGTGTCCTGGTACTCGTCGACCAGCACGTGCCGGAACCGCCGGCGGTAGCTCTCCGCGACGTGCGGGTGGGACTGGAGCAGGTGCACCGTGGTCATGATCAGGTCGTCGAAGTCCAGGGCGTGAGCCTCACGCAGCCGACGCTGGTAGAGCGTGTACGCCTCCGCGAGGGCCCGCTCGTTGGGCCCGGTGGCCCGCGCCGCGAACTGCTCCGGGTCGACCAGCTCGTTCTTGAGGTTGGAGACCTGGGCGGCCAGCCCACGCGCCGGGTAGCGCTTCGGGTCGAGATCCAGCTCGCGGGTGACCAACTGCATCAGCCGGCGGGAGTCGTCCGCGTCGTAGATCGAGAACGTCGACTTCAGCCCGGCGTGCTCGTGCTCGGCACGCAGGATCCGCACGCAGGCCGAGTGGAACGTCGACACCCACATCAGGCGGGCCCGGGGGCCCACCAGCGCGGCGACGCGCTCCTTCATCTCACCGGCGGCCTTGTTGGTGAAGGTGATCGCGATGATCTCGCCGGGGTGCACGTCCCGAGCGGCGAGCAGGTAGGCGATCCGGTGCGTGAGCACCCGGGTCTTGCCGGACCCGGCGCCGGCAACGATCAGCAGCGGCGAGCCGGCATGGCTGACGGCGTCGCGCTGCGGCCCGTTCAGCCCGGCGAGCAGTTGCTGCGGATCGAGACGCGCGGCGGCCGCCCCGGGTCGGTGCGGGCGGGCCGGCGCGGACTCCGGCGCAGGCGGGGACGCGGGGATGTCGAAGAGAGGATGCATCGCCCGACAAGTCTATGCCGCCACCCGGACACTGCGCCGCTGGCGCTCAGCAGCTCGTGCCCGACGGCGCGCACCACCACCTCGTACGCCCACCGGCGGGAAAGGTGCCCTTCGTCGACGCGGAATGCTTGCGCACCCGGCAACGACGTGGGCATACTCGACGACGTGATCGCTGCGCGCTTCTACTTTTACTATGGCACCGGGAGTCCGGCAGCCGTAGGTCGCGCCTGATCGATTCAGACCTGCTAAAGCCCCGGGCTCCTGGAGTCCGGGGCTTTTTCCGTCCCAGGTTCCGGGCACCGGGCACCACAGTGCGAGAGGTACCCGATGATGACAGACGTGATGGAGCAGAGCGGCAGCCCGATCCGACCGGGGCAGCCCGCAGCGGGGGCTGAGCCGGCGGTGGTCACACCGCCGACGGGTGCGGACGCCGAGCCGGCCGAGCAGCAGACCGGCACCCAGGAGCCGTCCGCCTCGGCGCGGATCGTGCAGATCAGGGAACGGATCGACGAGATCGACCACGCGTTGATCACGCTCTGGCAGGAGCGGGCCGCGTTGTCCCAGGAGGTCGGGGTGACCCGGATGGCGTCCGGTGGGACTCGCCTGGTGCTCTCCCGGGAACGGGAGATCCTGGAGCGTTTCCGGGGCGCGCTCGGCGCCGACGGCACCCAACTTGCCCTGCTGCTGCTCCGTGCGGGCCGCGGGCCGCTGTGAGCCGTCCGGGCCGTCCAGTCTCCGGTGAGCCGACCTGGTGAGCCACACCGCCCGAGTTGGCCGCACACGGCCCGCTGACACCGCGTGGGTTGCCAGGTGGTCGCGCGGCCGATCCGGGCACTGACAGACGAAACCGCCTGCCGTCGTCGTGGTGACGGCGGCAGGCGGTTTCGGTGACTCACACCTCGTGGCTGGCGACGATCTCGCGCTTCTCCGCGAAGTGGCAGGCGCTCGGGTGGTCCGAGCCCTGTCGGATCTCCAGCAGCGGGACCTGCTCGGCGCAGACGTCCTGCGCCTTCCAGCAGCGGGTCCGGAACCGGCAGCCCGAGGGCGGGCTGATCGGCGACGGCACGTCCCCCGTGAGCCGGATGATCGTCTTGTTGTTCCGCTGGGTCGGGTCCGGCACCGGCACCGCGGAGAGCAGCGCCTGGGTGTACGGGTGGGTCGGCCGCTCGTAGATCTCGTCCTCGGTGCCGATCTCGACGATCTTGCCGAGGTACATCACCGCGACCCGGTCCGAGAGGTGGCGGACCACCGACAGGTCGTGCGCGATGAAGACGTACGACAGGCCGAACTCGCCCTGCAACTGCTCCAGCAGGTTCATGACCTGGGCCTGGATGGAGACGTCCAGCGCCGACACCGGCTCGTCGCAGACGATGATCTCGGGCCGCAGCGCGAGCGCGCGGGCGATGCCGATGCGCTGACGCTGACCGCCGGAGAACTGGTGCGGGTACCTGTTGATGTGCTCCGGGTTGAGCCCGACCAGGTCGAGCAGCTCGCGGACCTTGGCCCGGCGGCTGCCCTTCGGCGCCACCTCCGGGTGGATCTCGAACGGCTCACCAAGCAGGTCGCCGACGGTCATCCGCGGGTTCAGCGAGGTGTACGGGTCCTGCATGACCAGCTGGATCTGCCGGCGCAGACGCCGCAGCGCCCCACCGGACAGCTTGGAGATGTCCTGGCCCTTGTAGACCACGTTGCCGGCGGTCGGCTTCTCCAGGTTCATCAGCACCCGGGCGAGCGTCGACTTGCCGCAGCCGGACTCGCCGACCACACCGAGCGTCTCACCGGCGCGCAGCCCGAACGTGACCCCGTCGACCGCCTTGACCTGACCGACGGTCTTCTTGAACACCACACCCTGTGTGACGGGGTAGTGCTTGACCAGGTCATTGACCTCGAGGATGTTCTCAGACACGGTTCACCAGCTCCTCGGCGAAGTGGCAGGCGCTGGCCCGGGCGGGGCCGACCTGCAGCAGCGGCGGGACCTTCTCCCGGCACACCGGCTGAGCCATCGGGCACCGCGGGTTGAACGGGCAGCCCGGCGGGATGTTCATCAGGTTCGGCGGGAGGCCCTTGATCGTCCGGAGCTGCTGCCCCTTCTCGTCGAGGCGCGGGATGGAGTCGATCAGACCCAGCGTGTACGGGTGCGCCGGCTTGGCGTACAGCTCGTACACGTCGGCTTCCTCGACGATCCGGCCCGCGTACATGACAGCGATCCGGTCCGCGACGTCGGCGACCACGCCGAGGTCGTGGGTGATCAGGATCATGCCCATCTGCCGCTCGCGCTGAAGCTCGGCCAGCAGATCCATGATCTGGGCCTGCACTGTGACGTCGAGTGCGGTGGTCGGTTCGTCAGCGATCAGCACCTCGGGGTCGAGCGCCAGCGACATCGCGATCATCGCGCGCTGCCGCATACCGCCGGAGAACTGGTGCGGGTAGTTGTTGAACCGGCCCTTGGCGTTCGGGATCTTGACCTGGTCGAGCATGTCGATCGCGCGCTTCTTGGCCTCCGCGCGGCCCATGCCCCGCCGGACCCGGAACTGCTCGGCGATCTGGAACCCGACGGTGAAGACCGGGTTCAGCGCGGAGAGCGCGTCCTGGAAGATCATCGCGATGCCCTCGCCGCGGATGCGGCGTCGCTCCTCGTCGGACATCCGGAGCATGTCCTTGCCGTGGAAGCGGACCTGCCCACCGGTGACGAAGCCGGGCGGCGTGTCGAGGATGCCCATGATGGTCTGCGCGGTGACGCTCTTACCGGAGCCGGACTCGCCGAGCACGGCGAGGGTCTCCCCCGCGTCGACGTGGTACGTGACCCCGTTGATGACCTTTGCGACGCCGTCCCGGGTGCGGAACTCCACCCGCAGGTCGTCGACCTCGAGCAGGCGGCCGGAGGGACGCCCGGACCCGCCGGGTCCCGGCGCTGACTGCTCGGACACGAGAATGTCGGACAACTGGATCTCCCCTAGCGGAGTTTCGGATCGAGGGCCTCGCGGACCGACTCACCGAGCATCACGAAGCTCAGCACTGCGGTGACGAGGAACGCGGCGGGGAAGAACACCAGCCCCGGCGCGACCCGGACGAACTGCTGCCCATCACTGATCATGATGCCCCAGGACACCACCGGCGACTTCAGACCGACGCCCAGGAACGACAGGGTGGCCTCGGCGCCGATGAACGAGCCGACCATGATCGTGCCGTAGACCAGCAGCGGGGCCAGGCAGTTCGGCAGCAGGTGCTTGAGGATGATCCGGCCGGTGCCGGCACCCAGCGCGCGGGCCGCCACGATGTAGTCGGCCTCCTTGGTGGCGAGCACCGAGGAGCGCATCAGCCGCATCACGACCGGCCAGCTCAGCACGATCAGCGACGCGATCACCAGGCCCATGATCTGAGCCTTGCTGTTGCCGGCGCCCGACCCGTTGAAGGTGGTCAGGATGACGATCGCGCCGAGCACGAACGGCAGGCCGAAGAAGACGTCGGCGATCCGGCTGAGCAGCGCGTCCACCCAGCCACCGCGGTAGCCGGAGATGATGCCCATGGTGCCGCCGATGAGCAGGGTGCCCATCACGGAGAGCACGGCGACCACGATGGAGGCCCGTGCGCCGTAGATGACCCGGGCGTAGACGTCGCGGCCCTGCACGTCGTAGCCGAACCAGCCATTGGCGGACGGCTTGTCGAGGCTGCGGGACAGCGAACCGTTGACCGCGTCGCCCGGGGCGAACAGCGACGGGAAGGCCGCCATCAACAGGAAGATCACGATCAGCGTGGCCGAGATCCAGAACAGCGGCTTGCGCCGCAGGTCCCGCCAGGCGTCGCCGAGCAGGCCGCGCGGCTTCTCGTTGCTCTGCGGCTGGCCCGCGGTGGCGGGAGCGGCGGAGTCGGTGGGGTGTGCGCCAGGGGTGCTGACGATCGATGCGGTACTCGGGTCACTCATAACGGATCCTCGGGTCCAGGGCGGCGTAGAGCAGGTCAACCAGCAGGTTCATCACGAGATAGACCAGCACCAGGACGACCACGATTCCTACCACCGTGGCGCTTTCCTTGGTGATGATCGCCCGGAAGACCTGACGGCCGATTCCGTTGATGCCGAAGATTCCCTCGGTGACGATCGCGCCACCCATCAGGGCGCCGAGGTCGGTGCCGAGCAGGGTCACCACCGGGATGAGCGAGTTGCGCAGCAGGTGCACGCCTACCACCCGGCGCATCGGCAGGCCCTTGGCGATGGCGGTCCGCACGTAGTCGGCGCGACGGTTCTCGGCGATGCTCGTTCGTGCCACCCGGGCGATGTACGCCACCGACGCGCTGCCCAACACGAAGCCCGGCACGATCAACTCAGACCACCGCATCTCGGAGGAGACGGTCGGCTTGATGATGCCCCACTGCACACCCAACAGCCACTGCAGCACGAAGCCGACCACGAAGACCGGCAGCGCGATCAGGAACAGGGTGGAGACCAGGACCAGGTTGTCCAGGAAGCCGTTACGCCGCAGACCACTGAGGACGCCGGCGCCGAGGCCGATGATCGCCTCGATGGCGAGAGCCACGAGGGCCAGCTTCAGGGTGTTCGGGTACGAAGTCAGGATGATGTCGCTGATCTCGCGCTGCGAGAACGTCTGACCGAAGTCGCCCTGGAGCAGGTTCTTCATGTAGTTGGCGTACTGCACGAAGACGTTCTGGTCGAGGTGGTACTTCTCGGTCATGAAGGCGATGTACTGGTCCGGGCAGCGACGCTCACCGCACTTGCCGGCGAACGGATCGCCCGGAACGGCCCAGACGAGCCAGTAGATCAGGAACGTCGTACCGATGAAGACCGGCACGAGTTGGAGCAGCCGTCTCAACAGATAACGGCCCATGGGGTGGTCCTCCAGACAGGGGGCGCGTCGGACGGCCGACACGGTGGTGACAACGTGCGAGTGGAGTGTTGTAACACCCAATCGCGGAACGGCCCCGGGTCGGGCTCACCGGATGTGGCGAGCCCGACCCGGGGTCAGACCGTTCGGATCAGAGCTCGACCGAGGTGATGTCGATCTCGCCGACGTTGTTCAGCTCGAGCTTCTTGATCTTCTCCGAGTGGCCGGACTGCTGACCGTAGAAGTAGACCGGGATGCTCGGAACGTCCTGGTCGACCTTCTCGACCGCCTTGGCGAACGCCTCGTGCGAAGCCTCCAGGCTCGGCGCGGCGCTGGCCTGCTTGGCAAGGGCGTCGACCTCGGGGTTGCTGTAGAGGCCGTCGTTCGAGGAGCCGTTCGTGACGAAGAGCGGGTTGACCCAGTTCTCGACGTCCGGGTAGTCCTGCTGCCAGGCAGCACGGTACGGGCCGGTCATCTTGTGGGCGTTGATGTTCTGGCGGAACACCGCGAAGGTCGGCACACCCTCGGCCCGCGCGTTGATGTTGAGGTTGGTCTTGATCTGCTGCGCGACGGCGTCCATCCAGTCCTTGTGGGCGGAGTCCGCGTTGTAGTAGAAGACCATCTCCCCGCTGAAGCCACCGGCCTCGGCGAGCAGCGTCTTGGCCGTCTCCGGGTCGAACTTGCAGGCGGTGCAGTTGCCCGGCTTGGCGCCCGGGGTCAGCGGGTTCGCCCAGCTGTCGGCCGGCTTGCGGGTACCGAAGAAGATCTTGTCCGAGATCTCCTGCCGGTTGACGGCGAGGGACACGGCACGACGCAGCTTCGGGTTCTGGAAGCGCTTGTCGTAGACCGGGAACGCGATGAACGCGGTAGACGGCGTGACGGTCGAGCGGCCCCGGTCACCGAGGTCGGTCTTCCACTTGTCACCGGCGAGCGCCGAGGTGGGGACAACCTCCATGAAGTCGAGGTTGTTGGCCAGCAGGTCGGCGTAGGCGGCGTTGTCGTCCTGGTACAGCTTGACGTCGACGTCCTTGACCTTCATCTTGTCGCGAAGGTTGTAGTCGTCGAAGCGCGTCAGCTTGATGAGGGAGTTGTCCTCCCAGGACACGAACTTCACCGGGCCGTTGCCGATCGGCTTCGTCTTGCCGAACTCTTCCGGCTTCATGGTGAAGAACACGTCCGGCAGCGGCATGAAGGCGCTGTAGCCGAGCTTGGTCGGGAAGACCGCGGTCGGCGCCGACAGGGTGACCTCGAAGGTCTGGTCGTCGATGACCTTCAGGCCGGACATCTTGTCGGCCGTCGGGGTCGGGGCCTTCTTCGGGCCGTCCGCGCCATCCGGGTCCGTGGTGTAGGTCTGGTCGAAGCCCGCGATGTCCGCGAAGAAGGTGCCGTTCTGCGCGCCGTTCGGCGAGTAGGCGGCCCAGTTCCAGGCGTCGACGAAGTTCTTCGCCTTGACCTCGGTACCGTCGTGGAACTTGGTACCGGCCTTGATCTTGATCGTGAAGACCTTGGAGTCCGTGGTCTTGATGGAATCCGCCAGCGCGTTACGCGGGGCCCCACCGTCGTTCGGGTACTCGACCAGGCCGGTCCACATCCAGTCGATGATCTTGCCGCCACCGGTCTCCGTGGTGTTCGACGGGACCAGCGGGTTCTCCGGCTGGACGCCGTGAACAACGATCGAGCCGTCCGCGCTGGCGGCAGTTTCGTCGCCGCCGCCACTCGAGCAACCGCTCGCGACAAGCGCGGCAGCCGCGCTGAGCGCGATAGCGCTCGTCGCCCGCTTCGAGACTCTCATTCCGAGGGGCCTCCTCTTTCTAACCAGGTTCCGTCGTGGGTTTCACGCACGTTTGGGGGTGACACCGCCCGACCACCCCGGGGCGCGGGTCGCCGGGACCACAGGGAAGTTGGGGACACCCCTGATGTTCCGATCCGCCGGGCTCCCCCACCAACGAGGCCTGACACGACGCAACCGACACAGCCACGGGCCGCCGAGATCGGCGAAATCGTGGTCGTGGGGCGTACGGAGTGCCACACACCGATGGTGAGGTGCTGCCACTGTGACACCCACTGGCCTCTTCCGTGAAGGTGCCGTTATCAAGCCGTTAGTTGCCCGCCACGTTGCCGATACTTGAAAAATGATCATAAAACGCCCGGCGCGGGCGGCACTGAGCAGGAAATACGTTGCGCCGCCCGAACAGCCGGCCTCGGCCCGTGCGCGAGCCCCGAGGTCACCCGAGCCCGGTGGGACGTCCGTCACCACTCACGTTTCGACCCGTCCGGATGAGGGCCCCTACGGCTACCCGGACACGATCACCGACTGGGTGTACGAGGGCGCGCCGGACGTTTCTCTGATCCTCGCCGGCGCGACGCGCCGTCACACGAGACGGCGATCCGCCGCCCAGCGGGAGAGCTCGTAGCGGTTGGACATCTGAAGCTTGCGCAGCACGTTCGACACGTGCGTCTCCACAGTCTTGATGGAGATGAAGAGCTCCTTGGCGATCTCCTTGTACGCGTACCCCCGGGCCAACAGCCGCAGCACCTCACGCTCACGGTTGGTGAGCTGGTCCAGCTCCGGGTCGGCCACCGGCGCGTCCGGTCGGGCCGCGAAGGCGTCCAGCACGAACCCGGCCAGCCGTGGGCTGAACACCGCGTCCCCGTCGGCCACGCGACGGATCGCGGCAGCCAACTCGTCCGGGGAGATGGTCTTGGTGACGTACCCGCGGGCACCGGCACGGATCAGCCCGATCACGTCCTCCGCCGCGTCGGAGACGCTCAACGCGAGGAACTTGACCTGCGGGTGCGTACGCCGCATCGCCTCCAGCACCGCGCGACCGCCGCCGTCGGGCATGTGCACGTCGAGCAGCACCACGTCCGGGCCGACGACGGCGATCCGGGTGACCGCCTCGGCCACCGTGCTCGCCTCGCCCACCACCTCGACGTGGGCGCCCAACTCCGCACGCACCCCGGCTCGGAACATGGCGTGGTCGTCCACCAGGAACACCCGCAGCCGCTCGGGGCGGGCCTCCGCCGGGTCGAGGTGCTCGGTCGGCTGCTCGGCCATGGTCATCTGTTCCTCTCCGCTGCGGACGAGTCCCGGGAGATCGGCAGGATCAACCGGACCTCGGTCCCCTCCCCCGGGCCGGACCGTATTTCGGCCCGTCCGCCGTGCCGCTTCATCCGCCCGATGATCGAGCCGCGTACGCCGTGCCGGTGGTCCTCCACGGTATCCGGATCGAAGCCCTTCCCCCGGTCCCGGACGAAGACACTGACCTGATCCGGCTCCACCTCGGCGTAGAGCGACACGGTCTGCACGCCGGCGTGCCGGGCCGCGTTCACCAACGCCTCCCGGGCGGCCGCGACCAGCGCCCCGACCTTCTCGTCGGTCTCCCGGTCCCCCACCACTACCGTCTCCACGCTGATCGCGAAGGTGTCCTCGACCTCAGCCGCGGCCTGCTCCAGCGCGGCGGCGAAGCGCTCGCTCGGCGAAGCGGTCGGCTTGTAGAGCCAGTTGCGCAGCGAACGCTCCTGCCCCCGGGCCAGCCGCTGCACCGTCTTGACGTCGCCGGCGTTGCGCTGGATCAGCGCCAACGTGTGCAGCACCTGGTCGTGCACCATCGCGGCCAGCTCGGCCCGCTCCTGCTCGCGGATGCGCCCCTCGCGCTCCGAGCGGAGCTGGCTGTACGTCCGCCAGAGCACCGGCGCGGCGACCACGCCGACGCCCGCCAGCCCGACCAACGCGAAGATCACGCCATTGATCACCGCGTCGAAGTTCTGTGCCGGCGAGTAGACGGCCGCGACGCCGATGATGCCGACCGCGACCAGCACTCCACCGCCGATGAACCGCAGCACGAAGGCCCGCCGGTCGCTCTCCTCGACGACCGCGCCGAGCCAGGGCACCGGCATCGCCTCGCCCCACTGTCGCCGCCGCTCGGGCGCGGACTGGTGCCAGATGACCCCGGCGCCGACAGCGATGATGGCCACCAACCAACCGGCGGTGCCCGCCGCGCCGACCGAGTCGAAGACCATCACCTGGATCAACAGGACACCGAGCCCGATCCCCACGAACGGCAGGAGTTGGGCGACGTCCCGCCGGGGCGGCACCGCCGTGTCACCGGGACGCAGCGGCACCACCGCCCAGAAGGCCGCGTAGAGCAACAGGCCCAGCCCGCTGAGCCCGAGCAGGACCATGAACGCGACGCGCACCCGCAGCACCGAGATGCCGAGATGGTCGGCGATACCGGCGGCGACGCCGGCGGCCATCCGGTGCTCCGGGGCGCGGTACAGGCGCGGGGGCGAGGTCACGGTGCTGATCGGAGGCTCCCTGGTCACAGTGGCGGACAGGTCGAGGTCGGTGACTCGATCGTCACACGCTGCGGCGTCCGCGACCACGGGGACGCCCCCGACATTCCGGCCGCAGGATCTCAGGGTGGGGTCAGGGTCGGGTCCTGAGGTCGTTCGGGTGGACCGGGCAGCAGGATCGAAGCATGACCGAGGAAGCTGCCCCGCCGCCCCGACCGGGGTCGGCACAGCCGGGCGGTTCAGCACCGCCCCCGCCCACCACCACGCCCACCGGATGGACCGAGCCCAGCACGTTCGGTCCGCACGCTGGCAGCGAGCCGACCGCCGGCACCGCGCCCGGCGAGCCGACCGCCGGCTACGCGCCACCCACGGCGGGTTACGGCCCAGGCCCAGGGTTCGCGGCGGGCACCGGCTACGGCCCGGGCGGCACACCACCGGGGCCGGGTGGTCCCGGTCCGTCCGCGCCGCCACCGCCGCTGGGCGGCACCGGCTTCACCTCGCGGTACGGGCTGGTCCGGCCGCGCGAGGGGCGGTATCTGGCCGGTGTCTGCGCGGCGATCGGGCGCGCCACGAACACCGATCCGGTGCTCTGGCGGGTGCTGCTCGCGGTGCTCGGGTTCTTCGGGGGCATCGGCATCCTGGTGTACGTCGCCGCCTGGCTGATCATCCCGAACGAGGGCGACACCGCGTCCCCCGTCGAGTCCATGCTCGGTCGTGGTCGTTCCAGCATGTCCCCGGTGACAGTGATCGTCCTGGGCATCCTGGTCGCGGCCAGCTTCGCGTACATCGTCACCGATGCCTTCCGCGCGGTGCTGCTCGGCGCGGCCATCCTGGTCGCCGGCGCGCTCCTGCTCAACCGGGACGGCCGCAATCCACGGCCCGGCACCCCGGGTGGTCCGCCGCCCGCCGCGCCGGCCGGCAACCCGGCTGGTCCGGTCGTCCCACCGGTGACCTGGCCCGCACCGTCGTACGGCGCGGCGCCGTCGACCGGCCCAGCGGTGACGCCGCCGATGTTCAGCACCGGTCCGGAGTACGCCACAGCGACGACCGGGGCGACGCCCACCGTCACCATCCCCGCGTACGACGCGCAGCCGACCAGCGCGACGCAGCCTGTGTCGGCAGTCGGCCCGGTGTCCGGGCAACCGGCCGGCACCACGGCCGCCCAGCCCGGCTGGCCGAGCACCGCCATGCCCAGCGCCGGCTGGCCGTCGGCACCGGTGAGCAGCACACCCACCGCCCCGACCGGCTATCCGACCGCCCCGCCACCCTCCGGTTACCGTCCTCCGTTCGCGCCGCACGGCCCGTACGCTTCGCCGACACCGGCCGCGCCTCCTTCGCCGAAGCCACCGAAGCCGCCGAAGCGCCCCAAGGAGCGGTCGCCGCTCGGCGCGGTGACCTTCTCGCTGATCTTCCTGGTGCTCGGTCTGGTCGCCCTGCTCGACCTGCTGGACGTCTTCGCCATCAGCGCCTCGGCGTACTTCGCGGCCGCGCTGGCCACGATCGCGCTGGGCCTGCTGGTCGGCACGTGGTTCGGGCGGGCGCGCTGGCTCATCGCCCTCGGTCTGGTGACCGCGGCGGCGCTGGGCACTGCGACAGTCGCCGAGTCCTACGACCGGATCCGTGGGGTCGACGGCGCGGTGACCTGGGCGCCCACCGACTACCGCGACCTGGCGGACCGGTACGAGAACAGCTTCGGTGACGCAGTGCTCGACCTGCGCGGAATCGACTTCGCGAAACGGGACAGCCAGGTGACAGTGGCAGTCAACTTCGGCCAGGCGACAGTGGTCGTGCCGCCGAACGTCGACGTCACCACAGTGGCCGACGTCAACGCGGGTGACGCCACCATTTTCGGCAACCGCTCCGGCGGGCTGGACGGCCGCCTGCGGGAATCCACAGACGTCGGCGCGGACGGGCCCGGCGGCGGGACCCTGCGCCTCTACATCCATGTCAATGCCGGCAACCTGGAGGTGACCCGGTGAAGGCTCACCGCACGGATCTGGTGTCGTTCGCCTTCGGGCTCGTGTTCCTGGCGCTGTCCGCCTGGTGGCTGCTCGCCCAACTGCTCGGGCTCGCGCTGCCGCCGGTCGGCTGGTTCCTGGCCGGCGCACTCATCCTGATCGGAGTCTTCGGGCTGGTCGGCGCGCTGCGCTCGGGTCGACCGAACCAGCCCGAGCCGATTGCCGAGGCCGGTGCCGCCGAAGCTGTCGCTCCCGTCTCCGGCACGTCCGTCTCCGGCGTACCCGTCTCCGGCGCCGCCACGTCGACGTCCGGCGCGGCCCTGCCGGTCTGGGAAGCCGAACGGTCCACCTGGGACACTCCTTCCACGGATCCGAGGCTCGTCTCGGACCCGACGCTCGGCTCGGACCGGACGTTGGAGACGCCGACCACCGAGGTGCGGGCGCAGGACGTGCCGGCCACCGACGTGATCCACCCGGCCTGGCTGGCACATCCGCCGTCGGAGCCGCCCACCGAGCCCATTCCCGGCCACCCCGGCACCGGCAACGACGAGTCGACAGTCGGGAACCCCGCCCGCCCGGCCTCGGCAGAGGGGGACGAGCCGACCCGTTCCGACCAACCGGTCGAGGCCACCGGCGACCAGCCGGGTGACGAGCGCGAGAGTCCGCACAGGCAAGCCTGACATCGGGCACCCGTCCGCGTCGGTCCACCGCATCCCCACGGCGGTGCGGCCGGCGCGGACGGCCGCATATGCTGGCTGGTGGAGATCTCGCCTCCGCCGGCCGGCCCGTCCCGCCCATGGCGGTCCCGCCGCGATTCCCGTCTCTACCCCCGTCAGGAGCCCGCCCGACATGACCCAGTCCCCCGCCGTGCGTACCACCGGCCGGTCCGGTCCGGTCCGCATCGGCGAGCGAGCCGCCCGTACCCTCGTCGCCGAGCTGGCCCGGATCAACGACCCCAAGGCTGCCCTGCTGGTCGGGGTGACCCCGGACTCCGCGGTGCTGGCCGCCGCTGTCGATGCGTTGCTCCCCGGTGACCGGCTCACCGTGGTGCCCGCCGAGCCGTTCGGCGCTGCGGCGCTGCGCGAGCACATCACAGCCCAGGGCCGCTGGGTCGCCGACCGGGTGAGCGTCGTCGACTCGCTGGCCGAAGCCGAGGCCGCCGCGGTCGTCATCGCCGCCGAGGTGTTCACCGGCACCGCCGAGGCCACCCGCAGCGGCGTCGAAGGGTTGACCAAGTACCTGACCGACGGGGCGGTGCTGAGCGTGGCGACCGTCGCCGCCCCCGGCCGGACCGAGGGTGCCGCCGCCGAGTTGGCCCGCCAGGACGCCCTCTACGGCGTCGGCGCCGATCTGGTGCTGCGTAACTCGCCACCGGTGCGGGTCTACCGACTGCGCTTCACCCCGGCCAGCCCGACCGCGGCCGACAGCCTGGCCCCCGCCTACCGGCCATCGAGCGTGCCGGTGACCCGGGGCATGCACATCGACTCCAACGGCGTGGCGGCGGCGGGCATCGCGCTGGGGCTCGCGGCACTGGCCCGGGTGGCGCGACCGTCGTCCAAGCTGTGGCTGCTGCCGGCCCTGGCCGCCGGGCCGGTCGCCGCGTTCTTCCGGGATCCCGAACGGGACGTGCCGGAGGACCCGAGCGCCGTGGTCGCCAGCGCGGACGGCAAGGTCCTGTCGGTGCAGCGGCTGCACGACGAGCGCTTCGGCGACGGCGAGTGGTTGCGGATCGCCGTGTTCCTGTCGGTGCTGGACGTGCACGTCAACCGCACCCCGGTCGCCGGCAAGGTGGTTGACTACTTCGTCGCCGACGGCGGCTTCGTCAACGCGATGAAGCCGGACGCCGAGCACAACGTCGCCGCGTACACCGTGCTGGACACCGCTCGCGGCACCGTGGTGGTCGCCCAGCGGACCGGGCTGATCGCCCGCCGGATCGTGCAGCGCGCGCCGATCGGCGCGCTGCTGGCCAAGGGCGAGCGCTTCGGACTGATCCGGTTCGGCTCCCGGACCGACGTCTACCTGCCCGCCGACGCTGCGGACCCGCTGGTCGGGCCGGGCGACAAGGTGGTCGGCGGGTCCACCGTCATCGCCCGCTGGCGCTGACCCACAAACGCAAAGAACGGGGCGCCGCTGTCCGCGGCGCCCCGTTCTTTCTGCTCAGATCAGGCGGTACGACGTTGCCGCAGCCAGAGAACCGGTCCGCTGACCAGGTAGCCCACCACGATCAGGGCGAAGGTGAGCCGGATGTCGACCAGCGCGCCGATCACCGGGGCCAGCCAGAGCCACGGCGGCAGCTTCACCAGGCGGGCGAGCTTGGCGTACGGGAAGCTCGACACCATCGCGAAGGCCAGCAGCGCCACCCCGGCGACCAGCACGGCACCGGGCACCGGCAGGCCGATCGCCACCGTCACGGCGAGCACTGCCGCCGCCATGGTGGTGGGCACCCCGCAGAAGAACCTGCCGTCCTTGGGCGAGACGTTGAACCGGGCCAGTCGAATCGCGGCACACGCCGCGACCAGGGCGCACGCCACCGCCGCCGCCGCCGTGGAGACGGAGCCGGCGAGCGAGGCGTAGACCACCACCGGCGCGGCGAGACCGAACGAGCACATGTCGGCCAGTGAGTCCATCTGTGCGCCGAACGGGCTTGCCACCCCGAGCCGCCGGGCCAGAGCGCCGTCCAGGCCGTCGAAGCCGACGCACGCGATCAGGCAGAGCGCCGCCATCCGCACCTCGCCCTGCATGGCCAGGAAAATGGCCAGCATGCCGAGCATCAGGCTGGCCAGCGTGCAGGCGTTGACCAGGCCGAACTTCATCCGACGCGCGATGGTGCGCTCGCCGGGGAGCAGTGGGATCGAGTGGGCCTCGTCGGTCTGCGTCATCGGCGGCATCGCCGGGCTGACCGGCATGACCGCGTCGACATCGGCTCGATTCAGGCCCAGTGTCGGGTCCACGCCCAGTGTCGGCCGGCTGAGCCGGTCCAGGCCGTAGCGACGGCGCTGCCGATCGGCGTACCGGTGCTCGGTCGGGGCCAGGTCGGTCGGGTGCAGGTCGCCGTCGCGGCGGCCGACCCGGACCAAAAGCACCTGGCGGGCGAACGTGCTGCTGCGGCGCAACCGGCCCGCCCAGCGACGCCCTGCGGGGCGCGGACTGTCAGTAGTACGACGCCGGCGCCATGGGGCTCTCGGCACGTTTCCTCCATCACCGGATCTGCTGACCGCCAAGTGGCGGGTGTCCGGCTGTCTCGTGCCGGACCTTGCATGGCCCGGCAGCCGTTTTGCGGAGTACACCATCGCATAGGGGAACATGGCTTGGCGATAGCTGCCGGCGGTACTTATATCTGGCTTAAACCGCTCGAACCGCTCGCTTGTTCCCATCCCGGGCTTCATCGCCCGTTTCCTCCATCATTCCCGCCTTTGACTGTACCGGAGGGTCACCAAGTCGGCTCACCGAGCGGGGTGCTATCGGCCACTCTGTCCGATTGCCACGGCGGCGATGTCGCTCAACGGCAGGTCAGTCGCCTCGTCGCGGGTGAACCACCCCGCCCGCGCCGTCGACCCCCCGGCGGACTCGGTGACCACCGCGTCGGTGGGTACGTCCACCAGCACCCGATAGATCACCCGTACGCCATGCCAGTCCAGAGGTCGGCCTTCCGGGCCCAGCGCGGCGGGATTGTGCAGATTGTTGACGCCAAGAAGCTCCACGACCCTGCCCACCTGCCCACCCTCCTCGACCAACTCCCGCAGCAACCCGGTGGCCGGCTGCTCGCCGTGATCGGTGCCACCACCGGGTAGATGCCACAGACCGGCCCCCGGGTAGCCCTGCGCGATCTGGGTGAGCAGAATCCGCCCGGCCGGGTCGGTGACCAGCCCGTACGCCCCGAAGCGCAGCCGACGATCAGGGTGCTGCGGCGGCGACAGGTCCCGCGAACGGTGTGCTGCCGGCGGCAGTGGCGTGACCGGCAGGCCGAGCGCCTCGGCGGTGAACGGGGTCAGCGGCAACTGCGCCACCTCCGCCAGCGAAAGCCAGCCAACTTGATCAACCAGAGCAGCCCCGCCGTCCCTCAACCCGCCCCGGGACTGGCCTTTCTCAGGCCCCGCGCCCTCAAGCCCCGCGCCCTCAAGCCCCGCGCCCTCAAGCCCCGCGCCCTCAAGCCCCGCGCCCTCAAGCCCCGCGCCCTCAAGCCCCGCGCCCTCGCGCCCCGCGCCGTCGGACAGTGCGCCCTCGCGCCCCGCGCCGTCGGACAGTGCGCCTTGGGGCATGTCGAGTTCGAACAACAGCCGGTCGGTGTGCAGCGCGGCCTCGCCCTCCACAGAGGTGGCCACATCAGCGACCACCGCGAGTAGTCGCGTCACAGCGATCGTCAGCCCGGCCTGCTCGGCGACCTGGCGGACCACGGCGTGCTGCGGGTCCTCGGCATGCCCTACGGCACCGCCGGGCAACCGCCAGAACCCGGGAAACTCACCCTCCGCCCCATCCCGAACCATCAAGACCCGGCCCGAGTCCCGCACCAGCCCGTAGGCCCCGACTCGCCGCGCAAATTGCACCTTCGCTCGCCCCCGCTTCGCACCCACAACTGTTGATCATGAAGTTATCGCGGTCCATCTCGCGTTCCGACAATAACTTCATGATCAACGCGAGGCAGTGCACGGGAACCCGCAGAGCCTGGCAAGCCGAGGCGTCGCAGGCGTCCGTGGCCGTCCAGCGCGTCCGAGGCCTCCAGCGTGCCCGGCGCCTCCAGCGCGCCCGAGGGCAGCGTCGCGCCCGAGGGCTCCAGCGCGTCCCAGGCCCCCAGCGCGCCCGAGGGCTCCAGCGCGTCCCAGGCCCCCAGCGCGCCCGAGGGCTCCAGCGCGTCCGAGGCCCCCAGCGCGTCCGAACCTCCAGCGCGTTCCGGAGGTCGCAGCCCGACCACCCCATGACGACAGCCAGTTCGCCCGACCAAGACCCGTTCAGCCTGCTTTGCGACCGATCCGCTTCACCCTATTGGGCCCTCATTGTGCCGTCCATCCGCGTCGCGAGAGTCGAGACGAACGGTGATCGACTCGGGTTCACGGAAGGCGCGGTATGCCAGCGCCTGGGACACCGCGCCTTCTAGGAATCCGAGTGGATCACCGAGGGGCGTGGCGGCGCGCCGATGATTGCCTGCCCGCGACGCCCGCGCGGCACCCTTCGGCGAGGCGTCCCGCAGTCAAGATCGCGCAACATCCAGGATGTAGTGGCATCGGCGCGCCAGTGAAGCCACTACATCATGGTTCGAGCACGATCTTGGCCCGACACCCGAAGGCCTACACCCAAGACCCAAGACCCAAGACCCAAGACCCAAGACCCAAGGCCCAAGACCCGAGGCCCAAGACCCGAGGCCCAAGACCCGAGACCCGAGACCCGAGGGCCGGCGGCGCGACGCAGGGTCAGGTGAGTTGGGCGGCTTGGACTGCTTCGGCGGTCACCTCGGTGAGGCGGTCGGTGGGGAGGGCGCCCAACTCCTCGCGGCCGAACCAGCGGGCCTCGCAGGTGGAGCCGCCCACGTCGGCCACTGTCAGCGGGTTGGGCTGGTCGACGACGACCCGGTAGAAGGCGCGTACGCCGTGCCAGTCGATCGGGTAGCCCTCGGGGCCGAGTGAGGCGGCGTCGCGGTGGCTGGCGACGCCGAGCAGCTCGACGAGGCGGCCGGCCTGGCCGGTTTCCTCGATCAGCTCTCGGATGAGTGCCGCGCCGGGCTGTTCGCCGTAGTCGGTGCCGCCGCCGGGCAGGTGCCAGCAGCCGGCGCCGGGGTAGCCGTCGGAGATGCGGGTGAGCAGCACTCGACCGGCGGGGTCGGTGCAGACCGCGTACGCGGCGAAGCGTTGGGCCCGGTGCAGCCCGTCGGGGCCGGGCACGGCGTAGAAGGAGGGGAATTCGGGTGCCTCGTCGGGCACCACGTCGGCCGAGGAGGCGGGCAGCCCGAGGGCGCGTGCGGTGAACGAGCGCAGCGGCAGCTCGCGCGCCTCGTCGAGGGTGTACCACCGGGCCAGGTCGGTGGGGCGCTCGCCGACCCGGTCGGCGAGGGTGCCACCGCGCACTGCGACCCGGTAGATGAGCCGGTCGGTGTGGATGGTGATGCCCCGGTCCGGGAGTGCCCGCATGTCGGCGAGCACGTCGGCCAGGCCGGAGACGGCGACGGAGAGGCCGGTTTCGGCGGCGGTCTCGCGAACGACTGTGTGGTTCGGGTCCTCGCCGTGGTCGACAGCCCCTCCGGGCAGCGACCACGCGCCGGGGGTGCCGGAGCGCTCCGATGCGCGGACCAGCAAGACTCGGCCGCTTGAATCAGCACAAACTGCGTATGCCGCGATCCTGCGGAGCGGCTTGAGCAAGGTGGTCACGGAAGCAAATTCTCCCCGGGCCGGGTTACCGGAACGGAAAAGAGTCGGATTCCTGACTATCTGGCCCCGGTCAGGGATCGGTCAGGGTAAGGATCCGGGCGGTCACCGAGGTCGGGCCGGTCGCCAGCGCGGACCGTGGGGGTATGACATCGACCACCGCTCCCCGTGCCCCGTACAAGCAGCTCCGGCGACCCACCACCGACCGCATGGTCGCCGGGGTCGCCAGCGGCGTCGGCCGCTACTTCGCCGTCGATCCCACACTGGTCCGGGTGATCTTCGCGGTCACCGGCCTGCTCACCGGCGGGCTCGCGCTGTTCGCGTACCCGATCATGTGGTTCCTGATGCCGGAGGAGCCCACCGGCGCGCCGGCCTGGCCGCACGCCGCGGGCGTCGCGCCGCAGAACGGCCCGCCGCCCCCCGCCGGGCCCGCGCCCGGCGGGGCACCGCAGGGGTACGCCCCGACGCCGCCCTACCCGCCGACGACCCCGTCCGACCCGCCGCCAGCGGCCTGAGCGGCGCTCACTCCCACTCGATGGTGCCCGGCGGCTTGCTGGTGACGTCCAGGACGACCCGGTTGACCTCGGCGACCTCGTTGGTGATCCGGGTGGAGATCCGGGCCACCACGTCGTAGGGCAGCCGGGACCAGTCGGCGGTCATCGCGTCTTCGCTGGAGACCGGGCGCAGCACCACGGGGTGCCCGTAGCTGCGCCCGTCTCCCTGCACACCGACGCTGCGCACGTCGGCGAGCAGCACCACCGGGAACTGCCAGACACCCCTGTCGAGGCCGGCGGCGGTCAGTTCCTCGCGGGCGATCAGGTCGGCCTGGCGGAGCAGGTCGAGCCGTTCCTGGTCGACCGCGCCGATGATCCGGATGGCCAGACCGGGGCCGGGGAACGGGTGCCGCCAGACCATCGCCTCGGGCAGGCCCAGTTGGAGGCCGAGCGCCCGGACCTCGTCCTTGAACAGGGTGCGCAGCGGCTCGACCAGCGCGAACTTCAGGTCTTCCGGGAGGCCGCCGACGTTGTGGTGACTCTTGATGTTGGCGGTGCCGGTGCCGCCGCCGGACTCCACCACGTCGGGGTAGAGGGTGCCCTGGACGAGGAACTCGACGTCGCCGTGTGCGGCGATCTCGCGGGCTGCGGCCTCGAAGACCCTGATGAACTCCCGACCAATGATCTTGCGCTTCTGCTCCGGGTCGATCACCCCGGCGAGCGCGCCGAGGAACCGGTCGGCGGCGTCGACCACCTTCAGCTTGATGCCGGTGGCGGCGACGTAGTCCTTCTCCACCTGCTCGGCCTCGCCGGCGCGCAGCAGGCCGTGATCGACGAAGACGCAGGTGAGCTGGTCACCGACGGCCTTGTGCACGAGCGCCGCGGCGACCGCCGAGTCCACCCCGCCGGAGAGGCCACAGATGACCTCCTTGTCGCCGATCTGGGCGCGGATCCGGGCGACCTGCTCGTCGATGATGTTCTCGGGAGTCCAGGTCGGCTCGATGCCGGCGATGTCGTAGAGGAAGCGGGTGAGCATCTCCTGGCCGTGCGCGGTGTGCCCGACCTCCGGGTGGAACTGCACGCCGGCCCGGCGACCGGCCAGGTCCTCGAATGCGGCGACCGGCGCGCCCGCCGACTCGGCGGTCACTGTGAAGCCCTCTGGCGCTTCGGTGACGCAGTCGCCGTGACTCATCCAGACCGGCAGGTCCGCCGGGAGGTCACGCAGCAGCACACCGGGGTCGAGGAGGCGGGGGCGCAGCGGGGTGCCGCCGTACTCGCGGTTGCCGGTCCTGGTGACAGTGCCGCCGAGCGCCTGGGCCATCGCCTGGAAGCCGTAGCAGATGCCGAAGACCGGCACGTCGGCGCTGAACACGCCCGCGTCGATCTGCGGCGCGTCCGGAGCGTAGACGCTGGACGGGCCGCCGGACAGGATGATCGCGGCGGGGTTCTTCGCCAGCATCTCGGCGATCGGCATCGAGTGCGGCACGATCTCGGAGTAGACCTTCGCCTCACGGACCCGGCGCGCGATGAGCTGGGCGTACTGGGCTCCGAAGTCCACCACGAGGACGGGGCGAGGCAGGCTCATGTGCACGAAGCCTACCGACAGTCACGGCCGTTCCCGGCACCGGCTCGCCGGCAATCCACTCTCCCCGCGATCTTGCACTTCCTGTCCCGACAAAAGCCGCAGACACCGCAGAACGACGACCGAACCCGCAAGATCGCCGCAGGGTGGGGTCAGGGACGCAACGCTCCCGGTGCGGCTGCCGGGACTGCCGGGTTTTTCGGGGGTACGGGTGGGAGGCGGCGGTACGGGGAGCCGAGCGCCGGACGGGGGTCCTCATCGCCCCGGTTGGGCCAGAAGGACATCGCCCGTTCCGCCTGTGCGGTGATCGTCAGGGACGGGTTCACGCCCAGGTTGGCCGAGACTGCCGCGCCGTCGACCACGTGCAGTCCGACGTGCCCGTACACCCGGTGCCAGGGGTCGATCACCCCGTCGGCCGGGGTGGCCCCGATGACCGCTCCGCCCAGGATGTGCGCGGTCATCGGGATGTCGAACGGTTCGGTGAGCGAACCGCCGGGGGTGCCACCGATCTCGTCGGCGAGCATTCGGGCGGCGGCGTTGCCGGCCGGGATCCAGGTGGGGCTCGGCGTGCCGTGGCCCGGACCGGTGACCAACCTGCTGCCGAGTGGGCCGCGCCGCCACCGGGTGGTCAGCGAGTTGTCCACGGACTGCATGACCAGGGCGATCACCGTCCGTTCCGACCAGCCGCGTACCGACAGCATCCGCGCGGCCAACCGGGGCTGCCGCACGATGCTGCCCAGCCAGCGGCGTACCCGGTGTGGGCCGCCGTCGACAAGCAGCGACTGGAGCAGCCCCATCACGTTGGAGCCCCGCCCGTAGCGGACCGGCTCGATGTGGGTCTGCGGGTCCGGGTGGAACGAACTGGTGATGGCCACCCCCTCGGTGTAGTCCAACCGCTCGGCCCGGGCCCGTCGACGGGGCACCGAGGCGCCGAGGATCGCCTCCGAGTTGGTCCGGGTCAGCTCGCCGAGGCGGGGCGAGAGCCCGGGTAGCGCACCGTCGGCCCGCATTCCGTGCAGCAGCCGCTGGGTGCCGAGCGCCCCGGCGGCGAAGACCACCTGGTCGGCGTGGATGACCTGCCGTCCCTTGCGCAGCCAGGCGCCGGTGCGTTCGGTGTGCACCTCGTACCCGCCGCCGTCGGCGGGCCGGACGGCGGTCACAGTGGTCAGCTGACGGACCGTGACCCCGAGCTGTTCGGCGAGCCAGAGGTAGTTCTTCACCAGTGTGTTCTTCGCGCCGTGCCGGCAGCCGGTCATACACGAGCCGCAGTGCAGGCAGCCGGTGCGGTCCGGGCCGGCGCCGCCGAAGTACGGGTCGGCGATCCGCTGGCCGGGCCGGCCGATGTGCACGCCCACCGGGGTGGCGTGGAAGGTGTGCCCCACCCCCATCCGGTCGGCCACCGCGCGCATGGCGCGGTCCGCGCCGGTGTGCACCGGGTACGTGGTGACGCCGAGCATCCGTTTCGCCTGGTCGTAGTGGCGGGCCAACTCGTCGCGCCAGTCGGTGATGTCGCGCCACTGCGGGTCGCTGAAGAAGGCCGGCAGCGGTTCGTAGAGGGTGTTGGCGTAGACCAGCGAACCGCCGCCCACCCCGGCGCCGGAGAGGACCAGCACTCCGTCGCCGGATCGTCTGTCGGCCGGGCGGAGCAGGGTGAGCCGTTGGATGCCGTAGCAGCCCAGCTTCGGGGCCCAGAGGAACCGGCGGACCCGCCAGGACGTCTGCGGGAACTCGTCGTCGGCGAAGCGGCGGCCGGCCTCCAGCACCGCCACCGAGTAGCCCTTCTCGGCCAGTCGGAGCGCGGTGACGCTGCCACCGAAGCCGGACCCGATGACGACCACGTCGTACCGCATGCACGCATCATTACTCGCGAGTAGCGCTCGCGCCAGCGGCACTTTTCGCGCGATCATGCTCCGGCCGACCGACCCGGCGTCTCCCGGCCGCAACCCGGAGCACCCGTCGGAACGTTGTTCACCAGACGGGTGGAAGGAATCCAACATGGTTCTCGGGTCGATGGCGCCGCGCCGACGGTGGCTGCTGCTGGGGTTGGCGGCCCTCGCCGTCGTCGCGCTGATCGCGGCCGGCACGGTAGTGATCACCCGGCTGACCGGCGACGACAAGCCGGGCGGCGCTCCGGTGGCCGGCTCACCGACCCCGTCGCCGATCGGCACGCCGACGCCGAGCCCCAGCGGCCCACCGCCGGGCGCGGACATCACCGGCCCGCTCAACCTGCTGCTGGTCGGTGTGGACACCCGGGTCAGCGTGCCCGGGTGGGAGCCGCACTCGGACGCCGTGCTGGTGCTGCACGTACCCAAGGGGTTGGATCGGGCGTACCTCTTCTCGCTCCCCCGCGACCTGGTGGTGGACATCCCGGCGTTCCCGAAGGCCGGCTACAAGGGTGGCAAGACCAAACTCACGCACGCGATGAGCTTCGGCAGCCGGGTGCCGGGCAAACCCAAACAACCCAGCACGGCCCAGGGGTACGAGCTGCTGCGCAGCACCGTCAGCGGTTACACCGGTCTGCGCATCGACGCGGGCGCGGTGCTCACCTTCACCGGGTTCGATCGGCTGGTCAACGCCCTGGGTGGGGTGGACATCTACGTCGACCAGCGGGTCGAGTCGCTGCACCGCCGACCGGACGGCAAGTACCGGGAGAGCGCGCCGGGCGGCTACAAGGGGCCGCAGCAGGTCTACGAGAAGGGCGACCGGCACCTCAACGGCTGGCAGGCCCTCGACTACGCGCGGCAGCGCTACATCACCGGCGGTGACTACGCCCGGCAGCGCCACCAGCAGCAACTGATCCGGGCGATGACCCGCAAGATCCTGGACGAGGGCCTGGCCCGGCAACCGGAGCGCGTCGACCAGGTGGTCTCCGCGTTGGGCGACACGCTGGTCTACGTGGGCGGTCGCCGGATCGTCGACATCGCGTACACCCTCGGTGGCCTGCCGGAGAACCGCTTCACGCTGGTCGGGCTGCCCGGTTCCGGTGTCGGCAAGGGCAGCGCCTACCGGGGTGAACAGCTGACCAGCGAGGGCCGGAAGTTCCTCACCGAACTCCGCGCCGGCCGCGCCGACGCGTACCTGACCGCCCATCCCGCCCTGGTCGTGAAGAATTGACCGCCAATCAGAGTCGCTTTGGCAGGTCGGGCTTCTCGGTGCCGTAGAGCCAGGCGTCGAAGATCGCGTCGAGCCGCTTGCCGGAGATCCGCTCGGCCAGCGCCACGAACTCGGCGGTGGTGGCGGTGCCGTCGCGCTTCTCCGCCGCCCACGTCCTGACGATCTCGAAGAACGCCTTGTCGCCGACGGCCACCCGCAGGGCGTGCAGTGTCATCCCACCGCGCTGGTAGACCGACTCGCTGAACAGCTTGTCCACGCCCGGCTTGCCCGGCGGCGTCCTCCACACCTGCGCGGACATCTCGGCGTACCGGGTGTCGAACGCCTCCTTGGCGGTGTACGCCTCGGTGTGCTCGGCCCAGAGCCACTCCGCGTACGTCGCGAAGCCCTCGTTGAGCCAGATGTCCTCCCACTTGGCCAACGCGACACTGTCGCCGAACCACTGGTGGGCCAACTCGTGGGCGACGACCTCGGTGTTCTCGCCCTGGCGGAAGAAACTCGCCGCGTAGACCGGTCGGCTCTGCGTCTCCAGGGCATAGGAGATCCGGCTGTCGGAGATCACCACCCCGCCGTACGCGTCGAACGGGTACGGCCCGAACACACTCTCCAGGTAGTCGGCCACCGCGACGGTCTGCGCGATGGACGCGTCGGCGTTCCCCTTGGCCACTGTGGTGGTGACCGCGTTGTAGACCGGGCGGCCCTTGTGCTCGCCGGTGGTGATCCGGAACTTGCCGATCACCAGCGTGCTCAGATAGCTGGCCATTGGCGACTTCTCCGACCACTTCCAGGTGGTCCAACCGCCGGTGCTGGTCTTCCCGCCGGGAACGCCGTTGCTGATCGCGGTCAGGCCGTCCGGAACGGTGACCTCGAAGTCGTAGGCAGCCTTGTCCGACGGGTGGTCGTTGACCGGGAACCAGGTGCTGGCCGACTCGGGTTGACCCAGCGCGATGGCACCGTCGGCGGTGTGCCGGAAGCCACCGTCACCGAGCGTCTCGTTCTTCAGCGGCTTCGGCTTGCCCGCGTAGGTGACTTCGGCGACGAACCCGTTGCCGTTGATGAGGCCGGAAGCCGGCTTGATCACCAGCTCGTTCCGCTTGCGGCTGTGGGTCGCCGGCGCGCCGTCCACTGTGACCGCGCTGACGGTCAGGCCCGCCAGGTCGAGGTTGAACGTCGACAGGTCCGTGGTCGCGGTGGCCCGCACCGTTGTCGTACCCGTCAACTGGTCCTTGGCCGGGTCGTAGCGCACCTTCACCGTGTACCGCCCGACGTCGTAGCCGCCGTTGCCGTAGGTCGGGAAGTAGGCGTCGCCGACCCCGTCGGCGCCCGCGGCGAACGTCCGCGCCGGAGTGGGGGACGCGCTCGGTGCTGGGGCCGTCTCCGGGCCCGCCGAGCCACATCCGGACAGTGCGAGCGCACCGGTCACCAGCAGGCCGACAGCCACTCGCAGTCTGTGCCGCGTCCCGCGCATCCCACACCCTTTCCGCACGGTGGCCGGTCACGGCCTCCGCCGTCCCGCGCGAACGGGCGCCTACCCGCCGTTCGCAGGCGGCAGCATATCGACCGGGCAGCGGGGCCGGGTCACGGCAGTGTGGGGGCCGAACCACCCACCAACCAGGCGTCGAAGAGCGGCCGCAGTTGCCGCCCGGCGACCCGCTCGGCCAGCGCGACGAGGTCCGCGGTGGTCGCGTTGCCCGCCGCCCGCTCGGTGGTCCAGGCACGCAGGATGCGGAAGAAGAGGTCGTCACCGACGGTCCGGCGCAACGCGTGCACGGCGAGCGCCCCGCGCTTGTAGACGGCACTGCCGAACATCTGCTCCCGGCCCGGCTCGACCGACGGCTGCGTCCAGTCGGTCGCCGCGTACTGGATCTCGAAGTTGCGCTGGGCGGTCCGGCCGCCGTCGTGCTCCTCCCACAACCACTCGGCGTAGCTGGCGAAGCCCTCGTTGAGCCAGATGTCGCTCCACCTGGTCAGCGACACGCTGTCGCCGAACCACTGGTGCGCCAGTTCGTGCGCGACGACGCTCGGGTTCGGCCGGTCGTCAGCGAAGAAGCCAGGCCCGTAGACCGGCCGGGACTGGGTCTCCAGCGCGTACCCGATCCGCTCGTCGGCGATCACGATCCCCCCGTAGGAGTCGAACGGGTACGGGCCGAAGCGGCTGGCCAGGAAGTCGACGATCGCGCCGGTGCGGGCCAGCGAGGCGGCCGCGCCGCCGGTCGCCGGAAGGCTCGCGGCCACCGCCGTGACCATCGGTCGGCCGGCGTGCGTGCCGGTCACCACCCGGTAGTCACCGATCACGAGCGTGCTCAGGTAGCTGGCCATCGGGGCGCGCTCCGACCAGCGCCAGGTGGTCCAGCCGTCGGCGCTGCTCTTCGGCCCGGGTACGCCGTTGCCCAGCGCGGCCAGGCCGTCCGGGACGGTCACCGCCAGGTCGTAGGTGGCCTTGTCCGACGGGTGGTCGTTGACCGGGAACCAGGTGGCTGCCGAATCGGGTTGGCCGAGCGCCACCGCGCCGTCGGCGGTGTGCAGGAAACCACCGCTGCCCAACACCCCGTCGTCGACAGCAGTGGGGACGCCCGCGTACTCGACGGTCACTGTGAACTGCCGGCCGCGCGGCAGTCCGTCGCGGGGGGTCACCACCAGCTCGCCGTCGCCGCGCCGGTGCTCGGCCGCCGCGTCACCCACGCTGACCGCGCTGACCTTCAGGCCGACCAGGTCCAGGTTGAACCGGGACAGGTCCTGCGTGGCGGTGGCCGTGATGACGGCTCGACCGGTCAGCCGGTCGGCCGACGGGTCGTAGCGGACGTCGAGGCCGTAGTGCCCGACGTCGTAACCGCCGTTGCCGTGCCCCGGCACGTACGGGTCGCCGACGTCGGCGGCACCGGGCCGGAAGCCGTCGTGGTCGTCGCCGGTGCAACCGGTGGCGGCCAGCCCGATCGCGCAGGTCAGCGCGGCGACGCGCAATCTCCGTCCGGTCAGGACCATGCCCACCCCTCCTGCCGCGCCCGACCTCCTGCGGCGTTGCGGTGAGGACGAGCGTAGTCAGGATCGCGGGCCGCGCGGCCGGTATCGACGATCATCAGTGACTTTCGTCGAATCCAACAAAAGCTGCCGTCGATCGAACCTTTCTTTCGACTTAGACCGACGTTAGTGTCTGTCTCCGACCACCGTCGCGAAAGGTGGAACCATGCCAGACCACACCGCCCCCGACGCCACCCCCACCGGCCGGCTCAGCCGCCGATCCCTGCTCGCCGCCTCCGCCGGCGCCGCCGCAGCGATCGGCGCGGCGGGCCTACCCGTCCTCGCCACCGGCACCCCCGCGCTCGCCGATCCCGGCAACGCGAGCAAGCTGCGGGTGGAGCCGCTAATCCCGGCCCGCAACCGCGGCATCATCCTCTACAGCGTCCGCGACCGGATCACCGCCGCGCCCGACGACAGCGGAGTGCCGTACGGCTTCGAGCGCGTCCTCGCCCGACTCGCCGAGATCGGCTACAAGGAGATCGAGTTCGCCGGCTACACCCAGAGCACCGAGATCCTGGGCCGGCAGATCACCCCCGCCGAGATCCGCAAGATCCTCGACGACAACGGTCTGGTGGCCAACGGCACCCACGCCACGATCCAGCCGGCCACCTTCCAGCAACAGCTGGACATCGCCGAGGAACTCGGCATGAAGAACATCGGCACCGGCAGCGACCCGACCAGCAGCGCCTACAAGGCCGAGTGGGACGCCGCCGCGGACATCTGGAACGAGCTGGGCCGGCAGGCCAGGGCCCGGGGCATGCGGCTCTACACGCACAACCACGACGCCGCGTACAGCTTCCTGATCGACCGGGGCCCGCGCGACGCGCAGGGCCGGCAGACCCGGTCCTCGGGCATCCGCCGACTGGAGTACTTCTTCGAGATCACCGACCCGCGGTACGTCTTCTTCGAGTTGGACATCTACTGGGCCTACGTGGCCCGCTACAAGCACCAGAAGTACGTCAACCCGGCCGGTCAGGAAGTGACCGACCTGTTCGACCCGATCCTCACAGTGGCCGACCGGACCACCCGGTTCCCGCTCTTCCACGCCAAGGACGGCGACCGGGACACCAGCGTGCCCAACGGGTACCAGATGACCCCGCTCGGTGACGGCGACCTCAACTTCCAGCAGTTCTTCCAGACCATCGGCGAGCGCAACTTCCACCACGCCAACTGGGAGATGGACACCGCCCCAGGCGGCGCGGACAACAGGGGCCAGTCGCTCGACTTCGCGGCGACCAGCTACCGCAACATGTCCGACCTGACCATCTACCTGGAGAAGTGACTCCCCGCTGAACGCGACGAAGGCCGGCCCCGCACCAGGCGGGGCCGGCCTTTCGGCGTCTGACGATCGGTCAGCGGTCGAGGACCAGTCCGACCTTCTGGAACTCCTTCAGGTCGCGGTAACCGCACTTGGCCATCGCCCGACGCAGCCCACCGAACAGGTTGAGCTGGCCGTCGGCCTCGTCCGCAGGCCCGAAGAGCAACTGCTCCATCGACCCGAGCGGCTCACCGGAGACCTCGAACGCACCCCGGGGCAGCGACGGGTGACTCGCCGCCGAGTGCCACCAGGCACCACCGGCCGGGGCCTCGTCGCAGAGCGACAACGGCTCACCGAGCATCACCGCATCCGCACCGCAGCCGAGCGCCTTGGCGATGTCGCCCGAGGTCTGGATGTCACCGTCGGCGATCAGGTGCACGTACCGACCGCCGGTCTCATCCAGGTAGTCACGGCGGGCCGCCGCGGCGTCGGCGATCGCGGTGGCCATCGGCACCCGGATGCCCAGCACCGACTCGGTGGTCGACCACTCGTCGCCACCGATACCCACGATCACGCCGGCCGCGCCGGTACGCATCAGGTGCAGCGCCGTCTTGTAGTCAGTGCAGCCGCCGACGATCACCGGCAGGTCCAGGTCGGCGATGAACTCCTTGAGGTTCAGCGGCTCATCGGTGGTCGACACGTGCTCGGCCGAGACGATGGTGCCCTGGATAACCAGGATGTCCACCCCGGCGTCCAGGATCACCGGCGCCAGCGCGAGGGTGTGCTGCGGAGAGACCCGCACCGCCACCGTGCTGCCACCGGCGCGCAGCTCGCGCACCCGCTCCGCGATCAGGTCCGGGCGGATCGGCTCGGCGTACACCTCCTGGAGCCGCTTGGTGGCGCGGGCCTCCTCGTCGAGGCCGGCCAGCTCGTCCAGCACCTTGGTCGGGTTCTCGTAGCGGGTCCAGAGCCCCTCGACGTTGAGCACGCCGAGGCCGCCGAGCTGACCGAGCCGCACCGCCGAGGCCGGGCTCATGGTGGCGTCGGAGGGGTGGCCGACGCACGGAATACCGAACGGGTACGCGTCGAGCTGCCACGACGTCGAGACGTCGTCGACGTCGCGGGTGCGGCGGCTCGGCACGATGGCGATGTCGTCCAGGTGGTAGCCGCGCTGCGCGGTCTTGCCCAGCCCGATCTCGACCACGTCACGCATGGGGGACTCCAGGTGGTTGGGGGTGTTGGATCAGCGGGTGTGGTAGTTGGGCGCCTCGACGGTCATCTGGATGTCGTGCGGGTGGCTCTCCTTCAGACCAGCCGCGGTGATCCGGATGAGCTGGCCCCGGCGGTGCAGATCGGGGATGTTCTCCGCACCGGCGTACCCCATGGCCAGCCGCAGCCCGCCGACCAGCTGGTGGGCGACCCGGGACAGCGGCCCCCGGTAGGGCACCTGACCCTCCACGCCCTCGGGGACCAGCTTGTCGTCGCTGAGCACGTCCTGCTGGAAGTAACGGTCCTTGCTGTACGACTTGGCCTGGCCCCGGGACTGCATCGCGCCGAGCGAGCCCATCCCGCGGTACGTCTTGAACTGCTTGCCGTTGACGAAGATCAGCTCGCCGGGGCTCTCCTCGCAGCCGGCCAGCAGGCTGCCCAGCATCACCGTGTCGGCGCCGGCCACCAGGGCCTTGGCGATGTCGCCAGAATATTGGATGCCGCCGTCGCCGATCACCGGCACACCGGCCGGGCGGGCGGCCCGAGCCGCCTCCATGATCGCGGTCACCTGCGGCACGCCGACCCCGGCGACGATCCGGGTGGTGCAGATCGCGCCCGGCCCCACGCCCACCTTGACGCCGTCGGCGCCGGCGTCGACAAGCGCCTTCGCGCCGGCGTACGTGGCCACGTTGCCGCCCATGACGTCGACAGCCACATCGGCCTTGAGCCGGCGGACCATGTCCAGCACGGCCCGCTGGTGACCGTGCGCGGTGTCCACGATGAGCACGTCGACACCCGCGTCGACCAGGGCACGGGCCCGCTTGTACGCGTCCTCGCCCACACCGATGGCGGCGGCGACCCGCAGCCGGCCGGCGTCGTCCTTGCTGGCGTCCGGGTACTGCTCGCTCTTGGTGAAGTCCTTGACGGTGATCAGGCCACGCAGCCGACCCGAGTCGTCGACGATCGGCAGCTTCTCGACCTTGTGCTGACGCAGCAGCGCCAGGGCGTCGTCCTTGCTCACCCCGACCCGCGCGGTGACCAGCGGCGTGTGGGTCATGATCTCCCGAACCGGGGTGTCCGGCTCGGAGACGAAACGCATGTCCCGGTTGGTGACGATGCCGACAAGCTGGCCGTCGCCGTCCACCACCGGAACGCCGGAGATGCGGTAACGCCCGCACAACTCGTCGACCTCGCGCAGGGTGTCATCCGGGCTGGCGGTCACCGGGTTGGTGATCATGCCGGACTCGGAGCGCTTCACCAGATCGACCTGAAGGGCCTGGTCCTCCAGGGAGAGGTTGCGGTGCAGGACGCCGATGCCGCCCTGGCGGGCCATGGCGATCGCCATCCGGGCCTCGGTCACCGTGTCCATCGCGCTGGACAACAGCGGAATGGACAACTCGATGTTGCGGGTGAGCTTGGTCCGGGTGTTGACCCGGCTGGGCACCACGTCCGACTCGCCCGGCTGAAGCAGCACGTCATCGAAGGTGAGGCCGAGCGGAACCACCCGGGCGGAGCCGGCCGGCAGCTCGGGCAGGTGGCCGCCCAGGTCGGCGTGCTCCACGCCGGCCGGAAGATCGGTGCTGGGCGAATTTTCCACGATTGCTCCCCTGAGCTGCTCGGATGGGCTTCAGCGAGGTGGCGCGGGCGGGCACCGGAGCGCGCCACGGTGCCGGCACGTCGCCTCATCGTACCCAGTGAGCTGGGCGACCCGTCCGTGGCAGGCCGGGCCGGCGCGGAGGCCGGGGGGCGGACGTTCGCGCCGCGTTGGGTCTACGGTGAGGGGGTGCACGACGAGCCCATCGACCCGTTCAATGGCGACCCGGCCGATCCGACAGCGGGTCTGGAAGACCCGGGCGATGACGCGACGCCGGATCCGCTGACCGACGTCGAGCGGCAGGATGTGCTGGAAGACCTCGCTGACCTGGAGATCTACCAGGCTCTGCTGGCCCCGATCGGGGTCCGCGGGTTGGTGATCGAATGCGAGGACTGCCGCGAGCCGCACTACTTCGACTGGGACCTGCTCCGCGGCAACCTACGGCACCTGCTCAACTCGGGCCGGCCCCGGGTGCACGAACCCGCCTACGACCCGGACCCGGACCACTACGTGACCTGGGACTACGCCCGGGGGTACGCGGACGGGGTGCACGACACCCTGTCCGAGGGCACCGAGGACGAGCCGGACGCCCCGACCGCCACCAAGTAACGCTTGCCGGGCGGCGGGCACCCCCGCTGCCCCGCGCCCCGGATGCTCCGCTGCCGCACGGCGTCCCGCTGCCGCGAGCCCCGAAAACCCAGCAGCCGCGCTGTCTGCCCCAGTCGCGCGCCCCGGCCGCCCAGCGGTCGCGCGGCGTGCGTAGGTCAGGCCACCAGACCGGCGCGGAAACCCGCTGCCACCGCGTGGGCCCGGTCCCGGGCGCCAAGCTTGCGGAACAACCGGCGGGCGTGCGTCTTGACGGTGTCCTCCGAGACGAACAGCTCCCGGCCGATCTCCGCGTTGCTCTTGCCCTCGGCCATGCCGAGCAGCACCTGAAGCTCACGCTCGGTGAGGCCGATCGACGCCCGACTGGGTCGGGCGTTCGGTGCGGGACGGCCCGGGTCGGTCTGGGTCGGCGAGTCGCCGGTCCCCGCCTCCGCTTCGTCGTCGCCCCGCTGCACCGGCACCGACGCCACCCCGGCCGGCCCGTCGGCTGCTGTGGCCGCCCAGCCGGGTTCACCGGAACCGCGCGGCGACGGCCCGGAGCGGCCGGAACCACCCACCGCCGCCGCGTCGCGGGCCGGATCGGTGATCCGCTGCCGGGAGGCTCGGCCAGGCGCGGTGAGCAGCAGGAGCGCCTTCGCCACCGCGCTGGTCAGGTCATGGTCGACATTCTGGATGAGCCCTCGCGCGCCGGCGCTGATGGTGGCCGCCGCGGCCTCGGACTCCTCGGTGCCGAGCAGCAGCACCGCCGCCTGGGGCGCACGCGCCAACACCCGGCGGACGAAACCGGCGCTGTCCGGCCGGGTGAGGGCCGTGTCGGCCAGGACCACGTCGGCCGGCCGCTCGGCCAGCCGCAGCATCACCTCTGGATCAGAGACGGCGGTACGAACGATCGCGGACAACCCCAGCCGCGCGGCAGCAGAAGTAAGGTGCTGGGCCGCGAGTGGTGTCCTAACGCACACAAGAACGGTACGCACTGTGGTCTCCTCTCCGCCAACGAGCAGACCATGACGAGGTCGGCTGGGGAGGGGGTTCCCGGCAATCCTTCGAACTTTTCCGACAGATAGGGCAAAAGCCGCAATTTCTCGGACGTTTTCGATCACAGACGTGTGAGTTGGCGACAGCCCGGGTACCGGGAGATCCAGGCCGGGAACGGTGCGCCTGCGCGGCCCGCCGCCCGGATGCCGGCCATAAGGATTCTCGCGGAGCCGCGCGGGAGGAGGGGTGCTGATGTCGAACGTACGTAGACTGCCCGGACCCATCGTCGATCTCTGGGACTGGCAGCGACTCGGTGCCTGCCGGGGGCGCGACAGCGCCCAGTTCTTCCACCCCGACGGTGAGCGTGGTTCCTCCCGGTTGCGCCGCGAGTCCGCTGCCAAGTCGGTCTGCCGCGCCTGCCCGGTTCGCGCCGAGTGCGCCGCCCACGCCCTGTCGGTACGGGAGCCCTACGGCGTGTGGGGCGGCTTCAGCGAGTCGGAGCGCCTGCGACTACTCGCCGTCGGCTGGGAGGACCTGGCAGACCGCCGGCACGCCCGGGTCGACGTCGCGCGGCTGGAGGCCCGTCTGGGCCGCCCGCACAAGTCGACCGTCCCGGCCCAACGCAACGTCGCCTGACCAACGACGTCCCCAACATCCGCGAACCGCGCCCTCCCAGCGAGGGCGCGGTTTCGTGCCGTTCAGGCGGTTCCCCACGGCCATGACCCGCGCCACCTCCCATACAGCCTTGATCAACACGGGTTCCTTGATGTCGGGGCATCCCGCCGGCCCGTACACCCCGATTTCAACGATCCCGAGTGAATCAAGCCGAGTGTCAGGTCTCGCGGGCGTACAGAGACATCGCGCTGGGGAGCTTTGTCCGGCATGGGGTATTCGAGCCAGATGCAGAGCTTAGGCTGCTGCGAGGTACGCGGCCTTTGTCCGGTGACCGGGTGCACTCGTGGGCTGGAATCATGGCGGGGCCGGGGTCGTTACATACCCTGACGATCGCAGCACCACCGACCCGCCGCCCCGCTTTTGAGGGCTGGTCGCGCAGGCTGGAATGCCAGCCTCCACCCGGTCGTTACAGTCCCCACGACCGACCAACCGGCACCGCCACGATGAGGGTGCCGACGGGTGGGCCGATCCCGGAATGACCCCGGCCCCCGGGTCGTTACACAGGGTCCCGGCGCCA
>NZ_JBEZFJ010000023.1:0-62860 GCF_040649335.1 Micromonospora sp. NPDC048986 | reverse complement strand
CGAACCAGGATGTAGTGGCCTCGACGGTTGGGGATGCCACTACATCCAGGATCGAGCGCGATCTTGCGGGCGGCGAGATCAATGAGGAGAATCCCCGCGGCGCGCGGCGCGCGGCGGGTGTGCGGCTTCGGCCACTGGGCGTGCGGGGCGCGGGGTCAGGGGGCTGGGCGGGCGGCGGCGCTGAAGAGGTGTACGGCAAGGTCGGCGAGGGCCGTGGCGGTCTGCTCGATCGGTTCACGGGGGAGCACGATGTGGCTCACCACCAGGCGGACGATGGTGTCGGCGGCGAAGGCCAGCGCGTCGTGGTCCGCTCCGGGCAGGTGGTCGCCGGCCCAGTCGATCAGTGCGCCGGACGCCTCGGTGAGCACCACCTCGGCCCGGGTGGTGAGGTACGGCAGCAACTCGTCCGAGCCGCCCCGGGCACTGGTGAGGATCGCCTTGATCAGCGGGTTTTCCGCCGCCGTGGTGAGGGTGTGCGCGATAGCCGCGTACGCACCGGCCCGTACGTCGGTGCCGTGGGCGAGCAGAGCGGCCCGGACGGCGCCGACGAACCGGTCCACCTCGGCGCGGGCGAGCGCCTCGGCCAGCCCTGCCTTGCTGCCGAACTCGTTGTAGACGGTCTGTCGGCTCACCCCGGCGGTGTTGGCGACCGCACCCATCCGGACGCCGTCCCATCCGGTCGCGACGGTCAGCGCCCGGGCGGCGTCGACGATGCCGGTCCGTAGCGGGGTGGGGTCCCTCTGCTCAATCATGGTGGTCGAAGTGTAGGCCGGCGTGTCGGCCGGACCGGCCGGTGATCGGGCGGGGTCTGCTGCCGGTGTCGGGCCACCCGGAGCACCCGGCTCGCGGCCAGGTGTGCCAGATCGGGGGCGTCGGGTTCGGGGTGGGAGCCGCTCCGGCGTGCGGATCGCGCTCGGTAGTGACGGCAGAGGCCAACGATGCCGCGCCCGAGCGCACCGCCCTGACGAGCGGCGCATAGGATGTGCGGTCATGGCACGCGTGCTCACTCCCCGTGCGGAGGATTTTCCCCGCTGGTACCAGGACCTGATCGCCAAGGCGAAGCTGGCCGACAACGGCCCGGTTCGCGGCACCATGGTCATCCGACCGGCCGGCTACGCCATCTGGGAGCGTATGCAGGCTGAGATGGACGCTCGGATCAAGGCGGCGGGTGCGGAGAACGCGTACTTCCCGCTGTTCATCCCGGAGAGCTACCTCAAGCGCGAGGCGCAGCACGTCGAGGGCTTCTCGCCGGAGCTGGCGGTCGTCACCCACGGTGGTGGCAAGCCCCTGGCCGAGCCGGTGGTGGTGCGTCCGACCAGCGAGACGGTCATCGGCGAGTTCATGGCCAAGTGGATCGACTCGTACCGGGACCTTCCGCTGCTGCTCAACCAGTGGGCGAACGTGGTCCGGTGGGAGCTTCGTCCGCGGATCTTCCTGCGTACCAGCGAGTTCCTCTGGCAGGAGGGGCACACCGCGCACGCCACCCGTGAGGACGCCCGGGCGTACGCGCGGCGGATCCTGCACGAGGCGTACGAGGACCTGATGGTCAACGTGATCGGCATTCCGGTGGTGGTCGGTCTGAAGACGACGCGTGAGCGGTTCGCCGGGGCGACGGCCACGTACACCTGCGAAGGCATGATGGGCGACGGCAAGGCGTTGCAGCTGGGCACCAGCCACGAGCTGGGCCAGAACTTCGCCAAGGCGTTCGACATCAGCTACTCCTCCAAGGAGGGCGGCCGGGAGCACGCCTGGACCACCTCCTGGGGCACGTCCACCCGGATGCTCGGCGGCCTGATCATGGCGCACGGCGACGACAACGGTCTGCGCGTGCCGCCGCGGCTCGCGCCGATCCAGGCGTACGTCATGATCGTCAAGGACGGCGACGGCGTCGGCGAGGCGGCGGCCAAGCTGCGCGACGGCCTGCGCGACGCCGGTGTCCGGGTCGCGCTCGACGACCGGACCGACACCCCGTTCGGCCGCCGGGCCGTCGACGCCGAGCTGCGCGGCTATCCGGTACGCGTCGAGGTCGGCCCCCGTGACCTGGCGGTGGGCAACGCGACTGTGGTGCGTCGGACCGACGGTTCGAAGACCCCGACCCCGGTGGCGGACGTGGTCACCGCGGTGCTGGCCGCCCTAAAGACCGACCAGCAGGTGCTGCACGACCAGGCGCTGGCCAACCGCGAGTCGCGCACCGTGGAGGTGGCCACCCTGGCCGAGGCGATCGAGGCCGCCGCGACCGGCTGGGCGCGGGTGCCGTGGTCGGCGGTCGGCGTGGCCGGTGAGGCGGAGGCGAACGGTCAGGGCGTCACGGTGCGCTGTCTGCTGCGCGCCGACGGTTCGGTACCGGACTCGGAGGACGAGCCGGATCTGGTCGCCATCCTCGCCCGCGCCTACTGAGGTGTGGCCGGGTAACCCCGTCGACCGGTTCGCGCCGGGTCGGCTGATCATGCATCGGAACGTGCGGCACGGCCGGATCGGGTGGGTTCGGCCGGCCCGCGTGGTCAGCGACGACGATCGAGGGTTGCTGCTCTGGATCGCCCGGGACTCGCCGGTGGCCCACGAGGTGACCGAGGCCGGACTGGGGATGCGGGCGATGCCGTTCGCCGAGTGGATCTCGTCGACGTACCGGTTGGCGGAGGGGCGCTGGAACGGCCCGCCGTTGTTGAAGTTCCTGCCCACCGGGGCGGCGCACTCCGTCTGGTGGTTCTCCGACGCCCAGGGCCGGTTCGCCCACTGGTACGTCAACCTTGAGGAGCCCGGTGTCCGCTGGGACGACGGCCCGGTGGCCGGCGTCGACGTGGTGGACCAGGACCTGGACGTGGTGGTGTGGCCGGACCGCAGTTGGGAGTGGAAGGACGAGGGCGAGTTCGTCGAGCGGCTCGCCTTCGGCGCCGACTACTGGGTGACCGACGAGAAGGCGGTCCGCGCCGAGGGGGAGCGGGTGATCGCGATCGCCGAGGCCGGCGAATTCCCGTTCGACGGCACCTGGTGTGACTTCACACCCCCAACGGAGTGGGTCATACCGGACAAAATGCCGCCGGGGTGGGATCGTCCGCCGGTGCGCTGAGCGGTATCCCAGGTCACCGACAACGCGGTGTACGGGTCCGATGCGGGAGATCGGCATCGGATCTGGCAGAATAGGTCGCTGGTATCCGGCGCGCGTCCGGCGCCCTCTAACCCGGGCACGTCGCCAGTCCACCGAGTAGTCTCCGGCCCAACCCCACTGTGCCGGTCGGCGCTCACCCATGCACACCGCCCGTTTGGGCCGGTGAGATCGCAACAGGAGCGAAACAACTGTGGCCGTAAAGATCCGGCTCCTGCGGATGGGCAAGATCCGCAACCCGCAGTACCGCATCGTCATCGCCGACTCGCGCACCAAGCGCGACGGCCGGGCGATCGAGTTCGTCGGGGTTTACCAGCCCAAGGAAGACCCCTCGATCATCGAGGTCAAGTCGGAGCGGGTCCAGTACTGGCTGTCCGTCGGCGCTCAGCCGAGCGAGGCGGTGCAGCGGCTGCTGGAGCTGACCGGTGACTGGCAGAAGTACAAGGGCCTGCCGGCCCCGCCGCCGCTCCTGGTCGCCCCCGAGCGGGCCGACCGCAAGGCGGCGTACGAGGCTGAGGCGAAGGCCGCCGCCGGGCTCGCCCCGGAGACCCCGGCCAAGCCGGCCAAGAAGGCCGCCAAGGCTGCCGAGGCTCCGAAGACCGAGGCGCCGGCCGCCGAGGCGCCGAAGACCGAGGCTCCGGCCGAGGCGCCGGCCGCTGCCGACGCCGGTGAGCAGGCCTGACATGCCACTGCGTCCGGCGTTGGAGCACCTGGTCAAGGGCATCGTCGACCACCCGGACGACGTCCGGGTGCGGCTGGTCGATTCCCGTCGGGGCAAGCGGCTCGAAGTCCGCGTGCACCCCGAGGACCTCGGCACTGTGATCGGGCGGTCCGGCCGGACCGCCAAGGCGCTGCGCCAGGTGATCGGCTCCATCGGCGGGCGCGGGGTTCGCGTCGACATCGTCGACTCGTACTGATGCAGCTCGTCGTCGGCAGGATCGGCAAGCCGCACGGTGTCCGTGGTGAGGTCACCGTCGAAGTGCGGACCGACGAGCCCGAGGCACGGTTCGCCCCCGGTGCAGTGCTGCGCACTGAGCCGGGGGCGACACCCCCGCCAGCCAGCGATGAGCCCGGGGTGCCGTTCCGGGTTCCCGCGGAGCTGACCATCGAGGAATCCCGCTTCCACCAGGGTCGGGTGCTGATCGCGTTCGAGGGCATCCCGGACCGCAACACCGCTGAGGCGTTGCGCGGGACCCTGCTCGTGGTGGACAGCGCCGACGTGACCCCACCGGACGACCCGGAGGAGTTCCACGACCATCAGCTGGTCGGGCTGGCCGTGGTGACCCCGGCCGGCGAACGACTGGGCGAGGTCGCCCGCATCGACCACGCGCCCTCGTCTGACCTGCTGGTGCTGCGGCGCCCCGAGGGGCGTACCGCGTTGATCCCGTTCGTCCGGGCGATCGTTCCGGAGGTCGACCTGGCCGGCGGACGTGTGATCGTCGACCCGCCAGCCGGACTGCTCGACCTTTAGGACCAGCCCGCATGCGCGTCGACGTCGTGTCGATCTTTCCGGAGTACTTCGCCCCGCTCGACCTGTCGCTGATCGGACGGGCGCGGGCCAACGGCGTACTCCAGCTCGCCGTGCACGACCTGCGGACCTGGACCCACGACGTGCACCGCACCGTCGACGACACCCCCTACGGTGGCGGGCCGGGAATGGTGATGCGTCCCGAGCCGTGGGGTGAGGCGCTGGACGCCCTCGCGCCGGTCGACGCCCCGCCGCCGAGGCTGCTGGTGCCGTCGCCGGCCGGTGCCCCCTTCACCCAGGCCATGGCGTACGAGTTGGCGGCCGAGTCGCACCTGCTCTTCGCCTGCGGCCGCTACGAGGGGATCGACCAGCGGGTCCTGGCGCACGCCGCCACCCGGATGCCGGTCACCGAGGTGTCGCTCGGTGACTACGTGCTCTTCGGCGGCGAGGTCGCGGTCCTGGTGATGCTGGAGGCGGTCACCCGACTGCTGCCCGGGGTGCTGGGCAACGCGGGCTCGCTGGACGAGGAGTCGCACGCGCACGGGCTGCTGGAGGCGCCGATCTACACCAAGCCGCCGAGCTGGCGTGGGCACGACGTGCCGGAGGTGCTCCGCTCCGGTGACCACGGCAAGATCGCCCGCTGGCGGCGTGAGGAGGGCCTGCTGCGCACCGCCGCCCGCCGGCCGGACCTGCTGGCCGCGTTGCCTGCCGATCGGCTCGACAAACGCGACATCGCGGCCCTGGACCAGGCCGGATTTCAACCTCCACCGGGGGATGTGGCAAAGTAGGGGGGTTGCCGCATCCGTCCGCGCCCGCGGTCGGCTGCGAGGATCCCCGACCGGGGTCGGTCCGCCGATCACCACCCGGGAATCAGAATCACCCACCCGCGCACCGAGTGACGGTGCGCCGTGAGCCTTACGAGGACGCAGCGATGAACATCCTGGACGCCCTTGACGCCCAGTCGAAGCGGACCGACCTTCCCGACTTCCGGGCCGGTGACACCGTCAAGGTGCACGCCCGCGTCGTCGAGGGCAACCGGTCCCGTGTCCAGATCTTCCAGGGCGTCGTGATCCGCCGCCAGGGTGACGGTCTGCGCGAGACCTTCTCGGTCCGCAAGGTCAGCTTCGGTGTCGGCGTCGAGCGGACCTACCCGCTCAACGGCCCGGGCATCGACCGGATCGAGGTCGTGACCCGCGGTGACGTGCGTCGCGCCAAGCTCTACTACCTGCGCGAGCTGCGCGGCAAGAAGGCCAAGATCAAGGAGAAGCGGGAGAAGCAGCCCAGCTGACTTCCCGCTCGCCACGCCGCCCGAGCTGCGCGTATGCCGTAACGACCAGAGCGCACTACCCTGGTCGGTACGGGCGCAGCGAGGCGGCGGGCCCGCCCAGGTGGCGGGCAGTTGTCCACTACCGCCCGTGGAGCCTCGACGAGGCTCCCGGGCGGTGGTGTTTCTGCGGACCGGGGAGTGGCGTGGTGCAGACGCTTGACGAGGACGGCACCGTCGATCCGTGGCGCCGACGGGCTCGCCGCACCCGCCGGCAGATGCCTCTCTGGCAGGAGTTGCCGCTGCTGCTGGTGGTCGCGTTCTGCCTCGCGGTGCTGATCCGCACCTTCCTGCTCCAGGCGTTCTTCATTCCGTCCGGCTCGATGGAGGACACCCTCCTCGTCGGTGACCGGGTGCTGGTCAACAAGGTCGTCTACGACGTTCGTGACCCGCTGCGCGGCGAGGTGGTGGTCTTCCGGGGCACCGACCGCTGGGCGCCACAGGTCGACGAGCAGCCGGAGCCCGGTGTCGGCGGCCGGCTCGCCCGCACCGTCGGCGACCTGGTCGGGGTGAGCCGCCCCGGTGAGAAGGACTTCATCAAGCGGGTGATCGGTCTCCCCGGTGACCGGGTCAGGTGCTGCGACAGTCAGGGCCGGGTGACAGTCAACGGCATCCCGCTCAACGAGTCGTACGTCCTGCGGGACTCACCCCTGGACCTGCCACCCAACCCGGCGGAGTGTCGCTCCCGGCGCTTCGACGAGATCGTCGTGCCACCCGGTCAGATCTTCGTGATGGGTGATCACCGTGAGGTCTCCCAGGACGCGCGTTGCCAGGGGCCGGTGCCGATCGACAACGTGGTCGGCCGGGCCTTCATGGTGGTCTGGCCGTCGTCGCGGTGGAGCGCACTGTCGGTGCCGTCCACGTTCGAGGATGTCTCCGGGCCGGCCACGGCGTCCCCCGGTGCGGCTCCGGCGCGACCGACTCCGCAGGGCGGTGTGCTGCTGATGCTTCCGTTGGCAGTCGCACTACGGGGTTCCCGCGCGTTCCGGACGGTGCCGTCCAGCCAGGCAACGTAGGCTCCTTGGCGTGATTGACGAGCAGACCGACAAGCCGCGCAGTTCCTTCTGGAAGGAACTGCCGATCCTGCTGGGTGTGGCGATCCTGGTCGCGGTGCTGGTCCGCGCCTTCGTGCTGCAGACCTTCTTCATCCCCTCCCCGTCCATGGAAAACACTCTCAAGATCGATGACCGGGTGCTGGTCAACAAGCTGGTCTACGACTTCCGGTCACCGCACCGCGGCGAGGTGATCGTGTTCAAGGCACCGACCGCGTGGAGCGGTAACCCCGACGGTGAGGACTTCATCAAGCGGGTGATCGGCATCCCCGGCGACCACGTGGTCTGCTGCGACCCCGAGGAACGGCTGATGATCAACGGCAAGTCGCTGGACGAGCCGTACATCTTCTCCATGGACGGGATCCGCGACAAGGCCGCCGACCAGGAGTTCGACATCACCGTGCCGAAGGGTCGGCTGTGGGTGATGGGCGACCACCGCTCCGCCTCCGGCGACTCACTGGAGCACTGGCAGCAGTCCCAGCAGAACATCACCGAGGCCACCATCCCCGAGGACGACGTGGTCGGGCGGGCGTTCACCGTCTTCTGGCCGTTCAACCGGGCCACCTGGCTGACGGTGCCTGACGGCTTCGACGGCATTCCCAAGCCGTAGGCCGACGGGGCGTGGGCGATCTGCAGTCGGTCTGGCAGGCTGGTGCGGTGACCGTCTACACCCCTCGACGCGCGGCCCGCGTGCTGCTCGTCGACGCGGCCGGCCGGGTCCTGCTGTTCGAGGGCTTCGACCCGGCCCGACCTGGGCACCGCTACTGGTTCACCCCAGGCGGTGGGCTCGATCCGGGGGAGGCGCCGGCAGTGGGCGCCGCCCGGGAGTTGGCCGAGGAGACCGGTCTGCGACTCGACCCGGCCCAGTTGGGCGAGCCGGTCTGGTCCGACGCGACCGACTTCTCCTTCGACGGCATCTGGTACCGCCAGGAGCAGGATTTCTTCAGCTTCCGGGTGGACTCCTGGCAGGTGGACACCACGGGCTTCAACGACATCGAGCGACGCAGCATCGCCGACCACCGCTGGTGGGTTCCGGACGAGCTGGCGGCCAGCGGCGACCGGTTCTACCCGCCCGAACTGCCCGCCCTGCTGGCCCGGCTGGGGCTGTCGACCACCGCCGGCCACGGCGAGGCGTCGTGCTGACCCCGCCGCGCACCGTGGTGCGTCGCGAGGCCGGCCTGTACGCCCTGGAGCGGGCGTTGCAGCGGCGTGGCTTCCGGCACGTCGCCGGGGCCGACGAGGCGGGCCGCGGGGCGTGTGCCGGCCCGCTGGTCGCCGCCGCGGCGGTGCTGCCCGAGGGGCGGCGCGGCGAGATCGAAGGGCTGGCCGACTCGAAGCTGCTCACCCCGGCCAGCCGGGAACGGGTGTACGCGGAGGTCGTGGACACCGCGCTCGCGTACGCCGTGGTGGTCATCCCGGCCGAGGAGGTCGACGCCCGGGGTCTGCACGTGTGCAACCTGGCCGCGATGCGCCGGGCGCTCGCCTCGCTCACCACCCGCCCGGAGTACGTGCTGACCGACGGGTTCGGCGTGGACGGCCTGGGTGTGCCCGGGTTGGCGGTGTGGAAGGGCGACCGGGTGGCCGCGTGTGTGGCGGCGGCCAGTGTGCTGGCGAAGGTCACCCGGGACCGCCTCATGGTGGAGCTGGACGGGGTGTTCCCGGCGTACGGCTTCGCCGAGCACAAGGGCTACATCACCCCGGAGCACTCGGCGGCGCTGCGGGAGCACGGGCCGTGCCGGGAGCACCGGTTCTCGTACGTCAATGTCGCCGCGGTCTCCGGCCGCGACGGCCGGCCGCCGCGCGCCCGACGGCCCGGCGGCCACGGCCCGGATGAGCCGATGGAGCGCTCGTGGGCGTCAGGGGGTACCGTCGGCGTGGCGTTGGGCGAGCAGCCTCGGCCTCCGACGCCGGTGGGGGAAGATGTGGCCATGGAAGGCGGAGTGCGATGAGCGCGGAAGATCTCGAGAAGTACGAGACCGAGATGGAGCTGCAGCTCTACCGGGAGTACCGCGACATTGTCCGCCAATTCTCCTACGTGGTGGAGACTGAGCGTCGGTTCTACCTGGCCAACCAGGTCGACCTGCACGTGCGTAACTCCGACGGCGAGGTCTACTTCGAGGTCGAGATGCACGACGCCTGGGTATGGGACATGTACCGTCCTGCCCGCTTCGTGAAGAACGTCCGGGTGATGACCTTCAAGGACGTCAACGTCGAGGAGCTGGAGAAGCCCGACATCTCACTGCCCGCCGACTCCGGCTTCGGCGGCTGAGCGCACCCGAGCCGCCGGGCCGTGCCACGGGCCCCCACCCGTGGCGTGACACCCGCCGCCGATCACTCGGCCGGCACCACCACCTCGACCCGCTGCACCATGTTGTTGGCGAAGCCGCCACGGTTCCACTGTTGCTCGACCGGCTGGGTCCGCCCGGACGCGTCGGTCGCCCGCGCGCCGAGTACGTACCGGCCGGGGGCGGCGACCCACTCGTACCGCCAGCGCCGCCAGGCGAAGTCCCCCGCGTCCGCCGGGTCCAGCACGGCCGGCGCCCAGCTCTGCCCGCCGTCGGTGGTCACCTCCACGGCGACCACCGGGGCGTGCCCCGACCAGGCCCGACCATCCAGCGTGCACGGGCCCTGTCGCAGCACCCGACGGCGGGACATGAAGTCGGGGAAGCCGGGCGGACGGACCAGCGCCCGCGGCTCGATCCGGGTGACCGGCACGCCCGGGTCGTCCGCGTCTCGGCGTAACCGGTAGGCCACCGCGTTCTGGTACCCCTCGAACGGCTCGGTCCGCAGCTCGATCGAGTGGACCCACTTCACGTGCGCCATCCCGTACCAGCCCGGCACGATCAGCCGCAGCGGCGCGCCGTGCTGCGGCAGCAGGGGAGCGCCGTTCATCTCGTACGCCAGCAGCACCTCCTCGCGCAGCGCGTCGGCGACCGGAAGCGCCCGCTGGTAGTCCTGCTCGATCCCGCGCTCCACACCGTGATCGGCGCCGGTGAAGACCACGTCCACCGCGTCCGGGCCGACGCCCGCCTCCCGCAGCAGCGGAGCGAGGGGAGTCCCGGTCCACTCCGCGTTGCCGACCGCCTCGACCAGCCAGGGCTGGCTGACCGGCCGGGGGTGCAGCAGGGCCCGCCCGTTGCCTGCGCACTCCAGTGTCACCTGCCGGCTGACACGAGGCCGTTCGCGCAGGTCGGCGAGGGTGACCGTCAACGGACGGTCCACCGCCCCGCCGATGGTCAACGTGTGCGTCGCCGGGTCGAGCTCCGGGATGTCGTAGTGGATCAGCAGGTAGTGCAGCCCGGCCGGGGTGACGTCGTAGCGCAGCGCCTCCAACGGGATGCCGTGGTTGCGGGCCGCGAGCTGCAACTCCTCGGCGCTGATCGTCTCGTCCGGCTCCGCGAGCCGGGACGGGCCGCTCACCTCGGCCACGGTGGGCCCGGTGGGGGACGACGTCCGGTCATCGAGAGTGGTCATGCGGCCTCCCCGGTACAGACGGCGGCACCTGCCGTACGCGGCCCAGCCTAGGCCCTCCGTGACGGCCCGGAAACGGCGCCGGAGGTACGACGGCGTTCGCGCGGCGGGCTGTGCACAGCCTCCCGCCGTCCCGGGCATAGCAGATCATCGAGGGCGTCGGGTGGTCGTCCACAGCACCTCCGGTCGTCCACAGACCCGTCGGGCGGGCTGGCGGACGACCCGAGCTCGGCCGGAGGCTGCCGGCATGCGACAGCCATCCGTCCGTTCGATCCGCCGCACCGTGCTGCTCTGCGCCGCGCTCCCGCTCGCACTGACCGCCCAGCTCTGCGGGCTTGCGGTGCTGGTAGCGGCGGTGCCCGGTCAACCACCGACCCCCACCGTGCCGGTAGCGGCCCTGGCCGTGCCGGTCGTCGACCCGGCGCCCGCCGGGCGGTTCCGCTGGCCTGTCGACGGGCCACCCCAGCCGGTCCGCCGGTTCGACCCGCCGCCGCGACAGTGGCTGCCTGGCCATCGCGGCGTCGACCTGGCCGCTCCCGCCGGAGCGGTGGTCCGCAGCGCCGGGCCGGGCACAGTGCTCTTCGCCGGTCTGGTGGCCGGTCGACCGGTGGTCACCGTGGGGCACGCCGACGGGCTGCGGACCACCCACGAGCCGGTCCAACCCGCCGTACGCCCCGGCCAGCCGGTCACCGCCGGCGCGCCGCTGGGCGAGCTGCTGCCCGGGCATCCGGGGTGCCCGGCCGAGGCGTGCCTGCACTGGGGCCTGCGCCGGGGCGAGGAATATCTCGACCCACTGGCCCTGCTCGGCCTCGGCCCGGTGCGGCTGCTCCCGGTGAGTCCGGTCCCGCTGTCCGCTCCCGGGCGTCCGGTCAGCGCTGGGCGAGCAGTGCCGGCAGCCGTGCGGCCAGCCGTTCGTACTCGTCGGCGGCGTTGTAGACCTGGCCGGTGAGCCGAAGCCACCCCCGGCCGTTCCAACTCATCACCGCCACCTCGGCGGCGAGCCGCTCACCGATGCGCGCCTGCAACGCCCGCGCCGCGTCGATCGTGGTGCCCGTGCCGGCCGGCAGTGGGATGAGGCGCAGCGCCACCCCCGGTCCGCCGGGCTCCGGCAGGTCGGCGTGGGCCACCCCCAGGGCATCCCCCACCACCCGCTGGCCGTACGCGGCGAGCGCGGCGTTGTGCGCCCGTACCCGGTCGACGCCGAGACTGCGCATGGTGAACAGGCCCGCCGGGGCGGCCAGCCAGGGCGTGTAGTCGAGCGTCGCCTGCCACTCGAGCCGGGCCGGGAAACCTGACTCCTGCTCCCACGACACCACCAGCGGCTCGATCCGGTCCCGCCACTGCGGCGCCACCGCCAGCAGGGCGGTCCCGCGCGGGGCGTACGCCCACTTGTGCAGGTTGCCCACCCAGAAGTCCGCGCCGATGCTGGCCACCGCCGTGGGCAGCATGCCCGGGGCGTGTGCGGCGTCCACCAGGACCGACACGCCGTGTTCGCGGGCCACCCCGACGATGGCGGCGGTCGGAAAGAGCTTGGCGGTGGCCGAGGTGAGCTGGTCGACGACGAGCAACCGGGTCCGCCCGGGGCGCAGGCCGGCGCGGATGCTCTGCACGATCTGCTCATCGGTGGCGGTCAGGGGGATCGGCAGGACCCGGCTGACAGCGCCGGTGCGGCGGCACTCGCGCTGGATCGCCAGGCTCACCGCCCCGTACCCGTGGTCGGTGCTCAGCACCTCGTCGCCGGCCTTGAGGCCAACCGACTGGAGCACCACTGCGACACCGGTGGTGGTGTTGCCCACCAGGGCGCTGCCGTCCGGGTCGGCGCCCAGGAACCCGGCGAGGTGCCGGCGGGTGTGCGCGATCCGGTCGACCAGCCCCTGGGTGAAGAAGCGCAGCGGGTTGCTCTCCATCTCGTCGCGCAGCCGCTGCTGGGCGCGCTGCACGCCGATCGGCACCGCGCCGAACGAGCCATGGTTGAGGTGGCTGACCGCCGGGTCCAGGGAGAAGAGCAGGCGGGCGCCCGGAATCGGCTCGGGAGGATTCGGGGCGCTCACGCGATGATCGTAACCGCCGTGCTCGTACGCCCCCGGGCCCTTGATCAGGCGCGGATGCGCGCTGTGGTCAGGCGCGCGGGTGGGCCTGCCGGTACGCGGCCCGCAGCCGCTCGACCGAGACGTGGGTGTAGATCTGGGTGCTCGCCAGCGACGAGTGGCCGAGCAGCTCCTGCACGGCGCGCAGGTCCGCGCCGCCCTCCAGCAGGTGGGTGGCGGCGGAGTGGCGCAGATCGTGCGGGCTGGTCCGGGGCAGCCCGGCGGTCTCCGCGTACGCACCGACGATCTGACGCGCGGTCGTCGGGTTGAGCCGACCACCCCGGGCGCCCAGCAGCAACGCGTCGCCGGAGCGGGGTCCCGCCATCGCCGGGCGGCCCCGGCGCAGCCAGTCGTCCAACGCCCGCTGGGCGGGCACCCCGTACGGCACCGAGCGCTCCCGCCCGCCCTTGCCGAACACCCGGATCACCCGCCGGCCGTGGTCGACATCCCCGACGTCCAACCCACACGCCTCGCTGACCCGTACGCCGGTGGCGTAGAGCAGCTCCAGCAGCACCCGGTCGCGTAGCGGCACCGCCTCGGTCTCCTCCGTCGCGCTCGGGGCGGGCCCGGCGGCTGGGTCGGTGGGCTCGGTGTCCCGGTGGGCTCCGTGCGTGCGCGCCTGATCCGTGTGCGTTGGGTCCGTGCGAGCCGGGTTCGGGTCTGCCGTGCTGAGGGGCGGTGCCTGCCGGTTCGGTGCCTCGACCAGGGCGGCGGCCTGGTCCGCGCGCAGCACGGTGGGCAGCTCCCGGTGGGCGCGAGGGCTGGCCAGCGCGGCGCCCACGTCGGCGGGGAGCAGCCCGGCCCGGTGTGCCCAGGCGCTGAACGCCCGCGCCGACGCGGCCCGGCGGGCCAACGACGTGCGGGCCGCACCAGTGGTGCGCTGCCGCGCCAGCCAACTGCGCAGCACCGACAGGTCCAGCTCGGCGAGGTCGACGCAGCCCATCCGGACGGCGTGGTCGAGCAGCGAGACCAGATCGGTGACGTACGCGCGGACGGTGTGCGCCGAGCGGTTACGGACCCGGGACAGGTGTTCGGCGAAGTCGTCGACAGCGTCGCGCAACGCTGGCGGGAGCGCCTGGTGCATGGCCCGGGTGCCCCGGTCCGGACGGCTCATCGTGGCCGCGCCGACGTGCCGGCCGGTTCCTCGGCCCCGGCACCCTCACTGACGGCTGACACGGCACCAGCCTACGGCCGGCCCGCCTCCGCCACCGGACACGACGGCACCGGTGTCCACCCCCGACTACCGGCGGTTGTCCTTCTTGACCAGGAACACGACCAAGCCGACAACGAGCACGGCGGTCACGACGAGACAGCAGAGCACGCTGATGTGCCACGGCTTGATTGCACCCATGACCGGGCACGGTACCGGCAGTATCGGCTGGCTGGGATCCCGACCGCGAGAGGGCACCGGCATCCGGACGACCACTCGGCCGGGCGGCGGTGACGCACCCGCTCAGGCAACAGGTCGACCGGACGTCTCCGCCGCCGCACGCTTCTGTTTGGCGGGTGCGGCGAGTGCGTAGCCGTCGCCGCGACGGACCACCATGGACAGCTCCTCCAGCAGCGACAGCTTGCGCAACGCGGTCCGGACGTCGACGCCGGCGCGCGCGGACAGCCGGTCCACTCCCATCGCGCCCCGGCGGGGCAGGGCCTCCAGCAGCGACAGCGCGTCGTCGTCCAGCGCGTCGGTGGCCCGCTGCGGTCCACGTGCCAGCGGGGCCAGGTCCGCGCCGATCCGACCTACCTCCTCCAACACGTGCGCGACCCCGGTGACCAGTCGGGCCTTGGACTGCTCGCGCAGGAACTCGTGGGCGCCGACGGACATCGCCGAGGTCACCGGCCCCGGCACCACCATGGCCACCCGACTGGCGTGGATGGCTCGCCGCGCGGTCTGCGTCGCGCCACTGCGCGCCGACGCCTCCACCACTACGGTGCCCCGGGTGCCTGCGGCGATCACCCGATTGCGGATCAGGAACCGGGGCCGCAGCGGCTCGGCTCCGGGCGGCCACTCGCTGAGCAGCAGCCCCGTCTCGGCGATCCGGTCGAAGAGCGCGGCGTTGCCCATCGGGTACGGACGGTCGAGCCCGCAGGCGAGCACCGCGACTGTCAGACCGCCAGCGGTGAGCGCGCCCCGGTGGGCGGCGGCGTCGATGCCGAACGCGCCACCGGACACGACAGTCCAGTCCCGCTCCGCCAAGCCGTACCCCAACTCGGTCGCGACGTGCTGCCCATAGGCGGTGGCCGCCCGCGCCCCGACCACTGCCACCGAACGGTCCAGAGCCTCGCCGAGCGGCCACCCGCCGCGTACCCAGAAGCAGAGCGGCGGGGCGGTCTCACAGTCCACCCGGCGGCTGACGTCCGGCAGCCGCATCGTGGCCAGGCTGGCGACCTGGGCCGGCCACTCCTCGTCGTCCGGCGTGACCAGCCGGGCACCCAGTCGGTCCGCCCGCTCCAGGGCCTCCGCGGCCACCGCCCGGGCGTCGCCGGCCGCCGAGCGTGCGGCGACAGTGGTGTGCAGCCAGCCGTCCGGACTGCCGCCGTCGAGCAGCAGAGCCAGGGTCTCCACCGGACCGTGTCGTTCGACAAGGTGATGCACAGCGCGCGTGCCCGGCTCCGCCAACCAGGTCAGGGCGACCCGGGCCAGCCTTCGTTCCTCCTCGGCGCTCACGCCGCCTCCCCCGTCCGCAGTTGAAGCGCTTCCCGGACGTCGTCCTGGTCAGGTCGGTCCCGACCGTCCAGATCAGCGATGGTCCAGGCCATCCGGATCACCCGGTCGAAGCCGCGCGCCGACAGCGAGCCGGAGTCGAGCCGGCCACGCAACTCCACGGTGACCCGGGCCGGCAGCCGCCACGGCGGTCGGCGCAGGTGGGGACCGTCCACCTCGGCGTTGAGCCGTCGGCCGAGGTCGGCCCAGCGGGCGGCGGCTGCCTGCCGGGCCGCCGCCACCCGGGCGGCGACAGTCGCCGAGGGCTCGACATCGCCGTCGGTCGCCATCAGCTCAGCCGCCCGGACCGGCATCAGCCGCACCTGGACGTCGATCCGGTCGAGCAGTGGCCCGGAGAGCCTTCCCAGGTAGCGGCGGCGCACCAGTGGCGAACACTCGCAGTGCGCGTCGCCAGCCGGTTTCGCGCACGGACAGGGGTTGGCCGCCAGCACCAACTGGGTCCGGGCCGGGTACACGGTGCCGCCCCCGCTGCGGCTCAGCTGGATGCGGCCGTGCTCCAGCGGCTGGCGCAGCGCCTCCAGCGCACCCTTGCTGAACTCGGGAGCCTCATCCAGGAAGAGGACCCCGCGATGCGCCAGCGACACCGCGCCGGGTCGGGCCAGCCCCGAGCCGCCCCCGACCAGCGACGGCACTGTCGCGGTGTGGTGCGGCGCCTGGAACGGCGGGCGACGCAGCAGCCGACCACCCGGCGGCAGCAGCCCGGCGACCGAGTGCAGCGCGGTGACCTCCAGCGCCGCGTCGTCGTCCAGCTCGGGCAGAATCGACGGCAGCCGTTCGGCGAGCATCGTCTTGCCGGCGCCCGGTGGGCCGAGCAGCGCCACGTGGTGCCCGCCGGCAGCGGCGACCTCCAAGGCGCGCCGACCCAGCTGCTGCCCGGCGACGTCGGCGAGATCCGGGCCACCGGCCGGCGGCTCCGGGATGTCCGCCGGTGGTTCGATGAGCGGGGTCCCGTCCCGAACGAAGGCGACGAGCCGGTGCAGGGTGTCCACCGCACGCACCCGTACCCCAGGGATGACGGCGGCCTCGGCGGCGTTGCCGACCGGGACGATCACCCGAGCGACGCCGGCCTGGGCTGCGGCGGCGACCATCGGGAGTACGCCGCGCACCGGCCGGACCGTCCCGTCGAGCCCCAGCTCGCCGAGGACCACCACCCCCTCCAGCGGGAGCAGCGGCAACTCACCCGAGCCGCCCAGCAGCGCCGCGGCGATGGCCAGATCGAAGGCCGACCCGAACTTCGGCAGCGTGGCGGGCAGCAGGTTGAGGGTGATCCGCCGGTTGGGCCAGCGCTGGCCGGAGTTGACCACTGCGGCGCGGACCCGGTCGCGGGCCTCGTGCAGGGCGGTGTCCGGCAGGCCGGAGATCACCACCGCCGGCAGGCCGGCGGCCAGGTCGGCCTCCACCTCGACGAGGTGGCCGGTCACCCCGACCAGCCCCACGCAGAGCACCTTGGCGTAGCTCACGGCGCGTCACCGATCCTCCGGGTACGCATGTCAGAACGCGCCCTTGAGGTGGTCGACCTGCGCCGGACCGGCATCCGGCAGCCGCACCGACAGCACGTCGAAGCGCACCTCCTGGGCGGTCGTACCGGTCTCGGTCAGCCACCTCGCGGCGAGCCCGCGCAGACGGCGGGCCTTGGCCGGCACCACCGCCTCGGCCGGGGTGCCGAAGGCCTCACCCCGTCGGGTCTTCACCTCGCAGAAGGCGAGCACGGGCCCGTCCCACGCGATGATGTCGATCTCCCCGGCCGGGCAGCGCCAGTTTCGGGCGATAGGGCGCAGCCCCGCCTCGGTCAGGTGCCGGGCCGCACATTGCTCGCCGTACGCGCCAACCGCCTGGTTCCGCTTCGTCATGGCCGGCACGGTGCCCGCCGGAGGGTGATCGCCGCGACCCGCCGGCGGCCCAACTGTGGACAACGGGCGTGCTGTGGACAGTCGGACGATCATGCCCACGGTGTGCTAGCGGCGTTCGAGGTCGGTAGCGCGCCGGCCGCGCTCCACCAACCGGGGGGCCATCATGATCAGGTGATGAGAAGTAGGTGTCAGAGCCACCGCTGACCTACTCTTCATCACTTGATCACGGTGCGCGCCCGCGCTACCTCGACGCGACTCCTGCCCCGCGAGCGGGGACCGGTGGCGCATGCCGGCCGGGCTGAAATGGCGCGGGCGTGGCCGGTCGCATACGGTGCCTGACGTGGACGGACGACGGAGTTTTCCGGAAGATCAGGAGTCGCGCTGGTACCCCGACGAGCGGGGTCGCGGTTACGGCGAGTCGGAGTGGCGCGGCGCGGGCGAATCGCGGTACCGGGACAGCGAGATCCCCGAGCAGCGTGGCGCGGAAGACGGCCGTTCCGTCGAGGACACCGGAGTCGGCCGCCGCCGCGAGCCGGACTCGGGACGCTTCGGCGCCGTCGACGCGAGCCGCTTCGGCGGTACGCCCGAGTCCGACTCGGGTCGACTGAGTGCGGCGGACGCGGGCCGCTTCGGCGGTACGCCCGAGTCCGACTCGGGTCGCCTGAGCGCGGTGGACGTGGGCCGTTTCGGTACGCCGGAGTCGGACTCCGGTCGCTTCGGCGTCCTGGACGATCAGACCGGTCGGTTCGGGGCGAGTGAGGCTGATTCGGGGCGTTTCGGCGCTGTCGACCCGTTGGGTGCCACCCGGCCGGAGGTGGACGGTTACCGGGCCACCCGATCGCGGCGGGCGGACCGGGACCCCTCGGAGACCTCTGGTGAGCTGCCCGGACGCCGGGCCGCCCGCGAGACGAGCACTGCGGGATCTCCGGTGACCGGCGCGGCACCTGACACCACCCGCGACAGCACGGCGACAGAGCCGGCCGGAGTGCTCGCTGACCAGGTTCGTCCCGCTCCGCTCGCCGGTTACCCGATCATTGAGCCGACCCGGGGTGGCGGCGACACGCCCCACCCGCTGGAGATGCCCACCGGCCCGATGCCCGGGATCGGCCCGCGACCCGACCTGCCCGCAGGTGAGCCGCCGGTGTATCCGCCGGCCGCCGACGGCGTCTATCGGACCCGCCGACCGGTGCTGGCCGTACTCTTCGCTCTGTTGGTGTTGGTCTTCGAGGTTCCCGCGTTGCGGGTGCTGCTGGCCGGCGTGACCGGCGACCCGGTGGACGCCGGGAACGTGGTGGCGGGTATCGCCCTGGTCGCCGGACTGCCGATCTTCGCGACCGGGCTGTACGGGCTCCGCACCGGAGGTCTGGCGCTCTCCGACAACGGTCGGGGCTGGCTGCGCCCACCGACGGCCTACCTGACCGTCGGCCTGGTGCTGTTCGTGACCGCCGCGCTCGCCGCCGGCTGACCCGACCGGCCCGCCAGCGGCCGGGTGCGCGCTGATGATTCGGACAACAACCAGGAAATAGTGGCCTCCGACGACGCGGAGGCCACTATTTCCACGAACCAGCGCGATCTTCCCGGCAGCGCCCGCGATCGCGCCGGCGCGCGAGCGAGCAAGCAACTCGCGCGAGCGAGCGGCGGAGCTGCACGCCACGCGCACCCCGGGGCGGCTGAACGGGTGAGGGGCGTACACTGGCCAACTGGCGACCGCCTCGTGCGGTCGACCTCGCGCGCCCTCTTCACGAATCGTCGTGGAGCGACGGCCTCCCTGGTCCCGATCTTGATCGGGTCCACCATGGGTCGGCGACCAGGCGCCAGGACGCCCGGCCACCGGCCGGGCGTGACAACCAGGGACCTTGAGGAGTACCCCAACCATGGCCGTCGTGACCATGCGTCAGCTGCTGGAGAGCGGTGTCCACTTCGGGCACCAGACCCGGCGCTGGAACCCGAAGATGAAGCGCTTCATCATGACCGAGCGCAACGGCATCTACATCATCGACCTGCGCCAGACCCTCGAGTACATCGAGAAGGCGTACGAGTTCGTGCGTGGGACCGTCGCCGAGGGTGGCAGCATCCTGTTCGTCGGCACCAAGAAGCAGGCCCAGGAGGCGATTGCCGAGCAGGCGACCCGGGTCGGCCAGCCGTACGTCAACCACCGCTGGCTCGGTGGCATGCTGACCAACTTCCAGACCGTTTACAAGCGGCTCCAGCGGATGAAGGAGCTGGAGGGCCTGGGTGACCTCAGCGGCACCGCCGCCGGTTACACCAAGAAGGAGACCCTGCAGCTCTCCCGCGAGAAGATCAAGCTGACCCGCACCCTCGGTGGCCTGCGGGACATGCAGAAGCTTCCCGCCGCGGTCTGGATCGTCGACACCAAGAAGGAGCACATCGCCGTCGACGAGGCCCGCAAGCTGGGCATCCCGGTGATCGCGGTGCTGGACACCAACTGTGACCCGGACGAGGTCGACTTCCCGATCCCGGGTAACGACGACGCGATCCGGTCGGCGGAGCTGCTGACCAAGGTCGTCGCCGCCGCCGTCGCGGATGGTCTGATCGCGCGCTCCGGCCGTCGCCGGGGCAACGACGAGAAGCCCGAGGGTGTCGCGAGCGACGAGCCGCTGACCGAGTGGGAGCGCGAGCTGCTTGAGCCGAAGAAGGCCGACGAGTCGGCCGCCCCGGCCGAGCAGCCCGCCGCTGCCGCCACCGAGCAGCCCGCCACCCCGGAGCAGCCGGCGCAGGCCGCCACCGAGCAGCCGGCGGCCGCGACCGCGGAGTGATCGCACCGTCGCTGCCCCGCCGTCCGTTTTCGCGAACGGCGGGCAGCGACGGTACGCCGGGCACGATCCGCCCGGATCCGGGTAACCGGCACCTCTGACCATCCACACGCCGTCTCAACACCGAAGAGAGAGCCATGTCCCAAATCACCGCCGCGGACGTCAAGAAGCTCCGCGACCTCACCGGCGCCGGCATGATGGACAGCAAGAAGGCGCTGACCGAGGCCGAGGGCGACTTCGACAAGGCCGTCGAGATCCTGCGCGTCAAGGGCGCCAAGGACGTCGGCAAGCGGGCCGGCCGTACGGCCGCGAACGGCCTGATCGCCCACGCCGGCAAGGCGCTGCTCGAGCTCAACTGCGAGACCGACTTCGTCGCCAAGACCGAGTCGTTCATCGCGCTGGGCCAGCAGCTGGTCGAGCACGGTGAGCGCGCTGGCGTGAACACCGCCGAGGAGCTGCTCGCCACCGAGCTCGACGGCAAGGTCGTCGCGGACCTGATCCAGGAGCAGTCCGCCAAGATCGGCGAGAAGCTGGTCCTCAACCGGTTCGCCCGGGTCGAGGGCACCACCGCCGTCTACCTGCACCGCAAGGCCCAGGACCTGCCGCCGGCGGTCGGTGTGCTGGTGTCGTACACCGGCAAGACCGACGAGGCCGGCGACGCCGACGCCCGTGGTGTGGCGATGCAGATCGCCGCGATGCGGCCGAAGTACCTCACCCGGGACGAGGTTCCGGCTGAGGTCGTCGAGTCCGAGCGGCGCATCGCCGAGCAGACCGCCCGTGAGGAGAACAAGCCCGAGGCGGCGCTGCCGAAGATCATCGAGGGTCGGGTCAACTCCTTCTTCAAGGACTTCGTCCTGATCGAGCAGTCGTCCGTCTCTGACAACAAGAAGTCGGTGAAGCAGCTGCTGGCCGAGGCCGGCATCGAGGTCACCCGCTTCGTGCGGTTCGAGGTCGGCCAGGCCTGAGCCGCCACCGGGCGCCACGCGCGCCCGTGGGCAGAAGACGTCAACGAGGAGGCCGCCGGTGTACGTGACAGGCACCGCGGCCTCCTCGTCACATAGGGTCGGCAGCGGCAGGTTCGCGGTACGCGCCGCACGGGGCGTGCGCGTGGGGAAGGGCGGGGCGGATGACGCAGGTTGTGAGTGACCGGACGCTGGAGCTGGACGATCCGACGGCACCGCCGCCGGGGCGTGCCCGCCGGGTGGTGCTGAAGCTCTCCGGTGAGGTCTTCGGTGGCGGCGCGATCGGCGTCGACCCGGACGTCGTCCAGGCCATCGCCCGGCAGATCGCCACAGTGGTCCGCCGCGGCGTGCAGGTCTCCGTGGTGGTCGGCGGAGGCAACTTCTTCCGCGGCGCGGAGCTGCAGAAGCGTGGGATGGACCGGGCCCGCGCCGACTACATGGGCATGCTCGGCACCGTGATGAACTGCCTCGCGCTCCAGGACTTCCTGGAGAAGGAGGGCATCGAGACCCGGGTGCAGAGCGCCATCACGATGGCCCAGGTCGCCGAGCCGTACATCCCGCTGCGGGCCATCCGGCACCTGGAGAAGGGCCGCGTGGTCATCTTCGGCGCCGGCGCCGGGATGCCGTACTTCTCCACTGACACGGTGGCCGCCCAGCGGGCGCTGGAGATCCGGGCCGACGTGGTGCTGATGAGCAAGAACGGCGTGGACGGCGTCTACACCGCCGACCCGCGGATCGATCCCACCGCCAGCAAGCTCGACTCGATCACCTTCTCCGAGGCGCTGCGCCGCAACCTGCGGGTGGCCGACGCGGCGGCGTTCAGCCTCTGCATGGAGAACGGCCTGCCGATGCTGGTCTTTGGCGCGCAGGGTGACGACACCATCATCCGCGCGGTGGGTGGCGACAAGATCGGCACCCTGATCACCGCCTGAACCCCGCCGACCGGCGGCGACGACAGCGGTCTGACGACTTTCAGCAGAGCCCACCACGAGCACAGAAGGAGGCGAGGAGACCGGTGATCGACGACACCCTCCTCGAGGCCGAGGAGAAGATGGAGCGTGCGGTTGAGCACGCCAAGGAGGAGTTCGGCGCCATCCGTACCGGTCGCGCCAACGCCGCCATGTTCTCCAAGGTCATCATCGACTACTACGGCACGCCCACGCCGCTGACGCAGATGGCGTCCATCGCGGTTCCCGAACCGCGGATGGCCATCATCAAGCCGTACGACAACTCGCAGATCAACGCGATGGAGAAGGCGATCCGCGACTCGGACCTCGGGGTCAACCCGAACAACGAGGGCAACCAGCTGCGCATCCTGCTCCCGCAGATGACCGAGGAACGCCGCCGCGACATGATCAAGGTGGCTCGGCACAAGGGCGAGGAGGCCAAGGTGGCGATCCGCAACGTCCGCCGCCGTGGCAAGGAAGAGCTGGACCGGATCGTCAAGGACGGCGAGGCCGGCGAGGACGACGGTCGCCGCGCCGAGAAGGAACTCGACGACCTGACCCAGCGGTACGTGGCCAGCATCGACGACCTGGTGAAGCACAAGGAAACCGAGCTGCTCGAGGTGTGACCCGTGCTCCGAGGCCCGTTCCCGACGTCGGGAGCGGGCCTCGTTGCATAGGTCAGCAGGGGATCCAGACGGTCCTGGTGCTCTCGGCGAACTGCTCGCCGGTGTCCGGGTCGCGCAGCGAGAAGTGGGCGGTGGCCCGGCCGGGGTGCAGCGCCGGAGCGATCCGGGCGAACGCCATCCCGAGTTCGACGGCGCCGCCGTCGCAGAGGATCTCGCCGGCGCCGTGGCCCCCGGTGGCCCAGAGGGTCGGCAGGCCGTCCTGCACCAGCGAGGCCGACATGAGGACGATGCCGGCCGGGCAGTTACTGGCGGTGGCGGTGACCGCTGCCGCCGGGTACGTCACTCCCGGTTCGCCGACGGGCGGCTCGAACGGGTACAGCTCGCTGGTGTGGCGGTCGATGGTGATCCTGGTCAGTGCCGTGGTGGCGGCGGCCGGTGACCCTGCCCCCAGGACCATGGCGGCCACCGTCAGCACCGCGAGACCGAACGTGTACATGTGAGTGCCCTTCCCCCGTTGCGGAGCGCGGGCTGGCGCCGGCGCGGCACCAGCGGGCCACGCCGGGCGGGTGCGCTCAGTACTCGATCGCGCACCGGACGAGTCGGATCGACGGCTGCGGATCGCCCGCGGTCTGCCGTACCGGATGGGTGTGCGTCGCTGGCCGGCGGGCCGGCGGCGCCGGGTGCCGTCCGTGGGCGTGCCTCGTCCGCCGTGCCGATCCGGCGTGTGCAGTAGGCTCGGCAGGATTCCCGGCCACCGGGTGGTGAACACCGGGGATCGACCGACCGTCGGGGCGGTCAATCGGAGGAACATCGCACGTGTAGGGGATGCTTGTGGTCTTGCGTCATGTGGTGGTTCTCGTGCCGCTTCGCGGTGCGTGATGTCCCACCCCGACCCCTACGGCAGCGAGCCTCGCGGCTGGGACCGGCCGGAGCGCCCGGTGGCGCTGCCCTGGCCGGACCAGGAGCTGGAGGCCGGCCAGTGGAGCCGCCGTCCGGCCGCCGGCCCTGAGCTGTACGCCGACCCGCACGCCCGGCCGTACGCCGACCCGCACCCTGCGGACCCGTACGACGAGCGTGGCCGCCCGGTCCGCCCGGACGACCGCTTCGACGACCGTGACCGGCGCGTCGACGACCGCAACCAGCCCGACCGGTACGACGACCGGGGGCGCGGTGACCGGTACGGCGACCGCACGTCCACCGGTCCGGAGGGTGCCCCGCCGCGCGGCGGTGTCCCGCGTTTCGACGAGCCTGGCAGGTACGGCGGCCCGGGACCGTTCGACCGGCCGGTCCGCCCTGACGACACCGATTACCCGACCGCGCAGCTGGCGCCCATCGGGGCCGAGATCGGGCCGGAGTTGGAGCCGACGGCCGAGCCGGAGCCGACCACCGGTCGACGGTCGAAGGGGCGACGTCGGGCCAGCCTCGACCGACCGGCCACCCAGCAGGTGGGCACCGGGCGGGCCGGGCGCAACCTTCCCGCGGCGATCGGGGTCGGGCTCGGCCTCGGCGCGTTGATCGTGGTGCCGCTGGTCTTCTATCCGTTGGCGTTCCTGCCGGTGATCGCCGCCGCGGTCGCCGTCGGCATCTGGGAGATGGCCCGCGCGGTACGACGCAGCGGTGCGCATCCGCCGCTGGTGCCACTGATCGCCGGCGGCGTGTTGACAGTGGGTTTGGCCTGGTACGCCGGCCCGGACGCGCTCAGCCTGGGGCTGCTGGTCACAGTGCTGGGCACCATGATCTGGCGGTTGGGTGACGGGCCGGCCGGCTTCCAGCGGGATCTCACCGCGGCCACCCTGATCGCCGTCTACGTGCCGTTCCTCGCCGGTTTCGCGGCGTTGCTGGCGGCGGCCCCCGGCGACGGTCACCTGCGCATCCTGGCCACGCTGATCGGGGTGGTCCTCTCCGACACCGGTGGGTACGCGGCCGGGGTCTCCTTCGGCCGTCACCCGATGGCCCCGTCGATCAGCCCGAAGAAGTCCTGGGAGGGCTTCGCCGGCTCGGTCACCGCGGCGGCCCTGGGTGGGGCGTTGCTGCTGTGGCTGATGTTCGAGGTGGCGCCCTGGTGGGGCGCGCTGTTCGGGGTGGCCGTCTCCTGCGCGGCGGTCCTCGGCGACCTGGCCGAGTCGATGATCAAGCGGGATCTCGGCGTGAAGGACATGAGCAACCTGTTGCCCGGCCACGGCGGTCTGATGGACCGGCTGGACTCGATCCTGTTCGCCGTGCCCACGGCCTACCTGCTGTTGGCGGTCTTCGTGCCGGTGGTGGGCTGAGGTATGAATCACGGCGACCTGGTCATCCGGCTGTGGTGGTCGCGGCCCGTTCGACACCTCCGGAGCGGCAGCCGCCGCCGGCGGCGTGACACACTGGACCAGCCATGACGAGCCTGCCCTTGATCCCCGCCATCTCGGTCGCCCCCGCCGCGCGCCGGGCCTCCATGCCCCCTCAGCACCTCGCTGACCTGGACCTGGCCGGCCGCCAGGCGTTGGTCACCGGGCTGGGGGAGCCGGCCTTCCGCGCCAAGCAGGTCTCCAACCACTACTTCGGGCGGTTGGTCCGCGACCCGCAGGCGATGACCGATCTGCCAGCGGCGACCCGGGAGCGGCTGGCCGACCAGTTGCTGCCGACGTTGCTCAACCCGGTGCGCGAGCTGGCCTGCGATGACGGCGCGACCCGCAAGGCGCTCTGGCGGCTGCACGACGGTGCGCTGGTGGAGAGCGTGCTGATGGGTTATCCGGACCGGGTGACCGTCTGCATCTCCAGCCAGGCGGGTTGCGGCATGGCCTGTCCGTTCTGCGCGACCGGCCAGGCCGGGTTGACCCGCAACCTGTCGACGGCGGAGATCGTCGACCAGGCGGTGTACATGGCCGGGGTGGCGGCCTCCGGCGTGGTCGCCGGTTCCCCGCCGAGGCTGTCGCGCGTCGTCTTCATGGGCATGGGCGAGCCGCTGGCCAACTACAACCGGGTGATCGCGGCGATCCGTCGGCTGGTCAGCCCGGCACCGGAGGGGCTCGGTCTGTCCCAGCGGCACATCACCGTTTCCACTGTCGGCCTGGTTCCGGCTATCCACCGACTGGCCAGCGAAGACCTCTCAGTGACCCTTGCGTTGTCGTTGCACGCGCCCGATGATGATCTGCGCGACGAACTCGTGCCGGTAAACCAGCGCTGGAAGGTAGCCGAGGTGCTGGACGCAGCGTGGGACTACGCCGCCCGGACGGGCCGCCGCGTGTCGATCGAGTACGCGATGATCAAGGACGTGAACGACCAGCCGTGGCGAGCCGACCTGCTCGGGCGGCTGCTGGCCGGCAAATTGGCCCACGTGAACCTCATTCCGCTCAATCCGACGCCGGGCAGCCGCTGGGACGCGAGCCCGAAGCCGGTCGAGCGGGAGTTCGTCCGGCGGTTGCGCGACGCCGGGGTGTCCACCACAGTTCGGGACACCCGAGGTCGCGAGATCGACGGCGCGTGTGGCCAGCTTGCCGCCGCCGAAGACAACGACACCAACACCGACCGCGCCGGAGAGGCACCGGCGTGACCGGGCGTGGCGAACGAGACCAGGAGACATAGTGGCGAGTCAGGGTCAGCGTTTCCGGCGCAAGGCGCTCCGCCGGGGATACAAGGTCGACGAGGTGGATGCCTTCCTCGACCGGGTCGAGGCGACGCTCGACGGCCGACAGGTCGGTGCCCCGGTGGCCTCCCAGGAGGTTCATGACGTCGTCTTCCGGGTCCGCTTCAACGGCTACGACGAGTGGCAGGTCGACCTGCACCTGGACCGGGTCGAGCGGCAGCTGGCCGAGCTGGAGGAGCGCAACAGCGCCGGGCGCGGTGGCGACCCCCGGATGGGTGACCGGATGGGCCCACCGGACCGGATGGGTCCGCCGATGCGTGATGACCGGGGCATGGTCCCGCAGCCGATGCCGCCCCGGCCGATGCCCGCGCAGGCCGGCCCGCCCTACGGGCGCTACGACGAGCCGACCGGTGCCTTCGCCGGTGGGTACGACGCCCCCCGCGGCGGTGGTTACGACGCGCCACGTGGCCCGGCCGGCCCCCCGATGGGCCCCGGTGGCCAGATGGGCCCCGGCCCGATGGGTGGCCACGGCATGCCGCAGCGCGGCCTGCCCGCCGGTCCCAGCGGGTACGGCCCGCCGGACGACCAGCGCTCACCCGGTGGCTACGGTCCGGATGATCAGCGCGGCGGGTACGGCGCCGACGACCAGCGCGCGCCCGGTGGTTATCCGCCGCCGCCGGAGGAGCCGCGCTTCGACGGCTTCGAGGCCGGGCGGCACGGTCGCGCCGACATGACGGCCGAGATCCGGATGCCGGAGCGGGATCTGCGCGACATGCGCCGTGGTCCGGCCGGTCCGCCTCCGCTGCCGCAGCAGGGCATGGGTGGCCCCCCGATGGCCGGTCCGCCCGCGGTGGCCGGCCCCCCGATGGGCGGCCCGCCGATGGGTGGTCCGCCGATGGGTGGTCCGCCGATGGCCGGTCCGCCCGGCAGCGACCTGTACCGGGTCGACCAGATCCGTCGTAGCTTCCAGGTGCGCCGGTTCGGCAGCGGGTACGACCCCGACCAGGTGGACCGGTTCTTCGACACCCTGCTCGGTGGCATGCAGCGCCGCAACCCGATGCCTGTCGACCCGAAGGACCTGGACACGCTCCGGTTCGGCCTGGTGCCGGGTGGCTACTTCGAGGCCGAGGTCGACGCCGCGCTCAAGGACGTGCAGGACATCCTCTTCGGGCGCTGACCCCGACGCGATACGGACGAGGGCCCGTCCCCCGGGTGGGGGCGGGCCCTCGGCGTACGTCGGCCGGTCGTCCGGCGGTGGGGCGGGGTCAGGAGCGCAGACCGCTGCGCCGCAACACGATGTCGCCGATCACGATGATCAGCAGCAGCGCGGCCAGGCCGATCAGCCAGATGTCCTCGACCCTGCCCTCGTGGTTGCCGCAGATCATCGCCAGCAGCGCCAGTGCGGACAGCACGGCGCCGATCTGCCCGGCCTTGCGGTGCCCGGGCTTGTGCTGGTCTGGCGACGTTACCGGCTCGCTTCCTGCCACTGTCGGTCCTTCCCTCGCGATCGGATCTTTGGTTAGTCTGGCACGCCTCGTACGCGGTGCGGTGGGGTGGGGGTTTCCTGGCCATCGGCCCTGCCCCACCTGGGCTGGATGGCACTACCGGCGTCGCGGGGCGGCGGTCAGACTCGCTCCGGTAGCGTTTGGCGTACACCTGATTGTCTGTTTGAGGGGGACTGTGCGGTGCGAGTGACCGGAACCGGGCACGCCAGCATGCGGATCGACACGGCCGCGGGCAGCATCCTGTGCGACCCGTGGGTGAATCCGGCCTACTTCGCGTCGTGGTTCCCGTTCCCTGACAATTCTCTGCTGGACTGGGAGAGCCTGGGCCAGGTCGACTACCTGTACGTCTCCCACCTGCACCGGGACCACTTCGACGCGAAGCACCTGCGCGATTTCGTCTCCAAGGACGCCACCGTCCTGCTGCCCGAGTTCCCCACCTCGGAGATGGAGGACGAGTTCCGGGCGCTGGGCTTCACCAAGTTCCTGAAGGCGCCCAACGAGCAGGTGGTGGAGCTGCCCGGCGGCCTGAAGATCATGATTCAGGCGTTGACCAGCCCGACCGACGGGCCGATCGGCGACTCCTCGCTCTGGGTCGAGTACGAGGGCGTGCGGCTGCTCAACCAGAACGACGCCCGCCCCACCGACCTGAGCGTCTTCGCCGAGCTGGGGCACGTGCACGCGCACCTGCTCCAGTTCTCCGGTGCGATCTGGTACCCGATGGTCTACGAACTGCCGCAGGCGGCGAAGACCGCGTTCGGTAAGCAGAAGCGTGACCGGCAGTTCGACCGGACCTGGCGGTACATCGACGACCTGAAGGCGTCGCACGTCTTCCCGATCGCCGGCCCGCCGTGTTTCCTCGACGACGCCCTGTGGCAGTTCAACGACATCCATGGCGACGAGGGCAACATCTTCCCCGACCAGTCCGTCTTCCTGTCGGAGTACGCCAAGGTCGGTGGCACCAACGGGATCGTGCTGCTGCCGGGCAGCGTCGCCGAGGTCACCACCGAGGGAGCGAGCACCACCCACCCAGTGCCGGTGCAGGAGTTCTTCGCCAACAAGGTCGCGCACCTGGAGGAGATGCGGGAGCGTAAGCGCCCGATCATCGAGGCGGAGAAGGCGTCCTGGCGGCACCCCGAGGTGGACGTGCTCGGCGAGATGAAGCGTCGGATCGAGCCGCTGCTCGACGAGTCGATCTACCTGGCCAAGGGGGTCGGCGGTCCGGTCCGTTTCGACCTGGTGGGGTATGACGGCGAGAGCGTCGAGTCGATCGTGGTGGACTTCCCCGGCAAGGAGGTCCGGCCGTACGCGGACGAGAAGGTGCGCTACCGGTTCCGGACCGAGCGGTCGCTGATCGAGCACCTGCTCTTCATCGACGAGGTGGACTGGGTCAACTCGCTCTTCCTGTCCTGCCGGTTCTCGGCGGCCCGGATCGGCCAGTACAACGAGTTCGTCTACGCGTTCTTCAAGTGCCTCTCCGAGGAGCGGCTCCAGTACGCCGAGGGCTGGTACGACGAGCACGAGCGCAGCACCGACGCCGAGGACATCACGTTGGGCGACTGGGTGGTGCAGCGGCGGTGCCCGCACCTGAAGGCGGATCTGACCCGCTTCGGCATTGTCGACGGCGACCAGCTCACCTGCCAGTTGCACGGCTGGCGCTTCGACCTGCCCAGCGGCCGCTGCCTGACCAGCGTCGGCCACAAGGTGCGAGCCCACCGGGTGGACGCGGAAACCCCCGCCCCGGCGGGCGAGGCAGTGATCTGACCCCCTCACCACCGCGATCTTGCACTTGCTGTCGCGCCTGAGCGGGGCATACCACCCGTATCGGCGTCCGAAAGTGCAAGATCGCGGGAGTCTGGGTCAGCGGCCCAGGTCGGTGAGGATGCGGCGGGCGGCGTTGTGGCCGGCCGCGCCGATGACGCTGCCGGCCGGGTGGCAGCCGGCGCTGCCGGCGTACACACCGTCGACGCCGGTGGCGTAGGGCATCCGGTCGGTGAACGAGGCGGTGTTGTCGACGTGGTGGATGTGCCCACCGGTGATGCCGAAGTGCTCCTCGATGCCGGGCGGCGGCAGCGGCACCGCGTCGGCGATCAGGTCGGCGGTGCCGGGGGCGTACCGCTCGACGATCCCGAGCAGCCGGTCGACGTAACCGGGCAGCTCCGCGTCCCAGGTGGTGCCGGCCAACTCGTAGGGGACGGACTGGACGAAGAGCGCCGACGAGTGGTGCCCGGCGGCGTCGGAGAGCGACGGGTCGACTGTGGTGTGCAGGTACCACTCGATGGTGGGCTCCGCCGGCAGCAGCCCGGCCTGCACGTCCGCCCACATGGCGCGCAGCGCGGTCATCGGCGACGCCTCCGCCCCGCCGACCAGCGATGCCGACCCGGGCAGCAGGTGGATGGTCGAGCCGAACGGGCTCGGTGTGCCGTCCGGCAGGCAGGAGAACCGCGGCAGCCCGGTGAGCGCCAGGTTGAGCTTGAGGGTGGTGCCGGGCCGGCGGACCGCCGCCATCCGTTCGCCAAGCCGCGCCGGGAGCGCGCCGTCGGGCAACAGGTTTATCAACCGGTACGGGTCACACGCGCCGAGCACCACCCGGGCGCCGACCTCCCGACCGTCGGCCAGCACCACTCCGCTCGCCGCGCCGCCGTCCAGCGTCACCGCGTGCACCGGCGTACCGGTCAGGATCCTGGCCCCGGCGGCGCGCGCGGCCTCGGCGAAGGTCCGGGAGACGGTGCCCATCCCGCCCTCGGCGATCATCCAGGTGCCACCGGAGCCGGGCAGCCGGCACATGTTGTGCACGAGGAAGTTGTGGCCGGTGCCGGGGTCGTCCGGACCGGCGTTGAGCCCGGACAGGCCGTCGGTCACCGCGTACATGCTGACCAGCAGTTCGGAGCGGAACTCGAACCGGGCCAGGTAGTCGGCGACCGAACCCTGCACGAGGTCGACGAAGACCTGGCGCAACGCGGGGCGGACGTGCCGCTCGGCGGTCTCCTGGACGCTCAGCGGCTCGGCCAGCCAGGCCGGGGCGAGGTCCTCCCGCAGCGCGGCCAACTCGGCCTGCATGGCGTCGTCGGCGGCCACGTCGCCGGGGGAGAAGAAGTCGGCGAGTTGCGCCCGGGTGGCAGCGGTGTCACTGCCGAAGAGCAGGTACGGCGAGCCGAGGCCGCCCGGGGTGGGGAGGAAGTAGTGCGGGTCGCGGCGCAGCACCGGAATCCGTACGTCGAGGGTGGCGAGCAGCTCCGGGGGCATCAGCCCGAGCAGGTACGACCCGGTGGAGTGGCGCAGCCCCGGCACCTTCGGGAACGGGTTCTCGGTGCGGGTCGCGCCGCCGATCACGTCGGCGGCTTCCAGCACGAGGACGTCCAGGCCGGCCCGGGCCAGCAGGACTGCGGAGACCAGACCGTTGTGCCCGGCACCGACGATCACGACGTCGGCGCGGGCCGGAATCTCACTGCTCATGCCGCGGCAGCCTAGTCCGCCCTGCCCAACCAGGTCACCCCTTCCACCCCACCCTTGCCCCGCCCCTTACCCCGCCCCACCTGCCCACCTACCCCGTCGTCCGTTGATCATGAAGTTATTGCCACGACACGCCGCGCCGAGTGGCAATAACTTCATGATCAACCGGGCCGGCGGGTGGGGGGTGGGGTTGGGAGGAGGCGGGAGGAAGGGGTGGGGGAGGTAAGGGTGGGGGAGGTAGGGGTGGGGGTAGGTGGAGGGTGAAGGTGGAGCCTCGGGTGGGGGTGCTGGTGGCGCTGACTGTGCCGCCGTGGGCCTCGGTGAGCTTGCGCACGATGGCGAGGCCCAGGCCGCTGCCGCCGGTCAGCCGGCTACGGGACTTCTCGGCCCGCCAGAAGCGGTCGAAGACCCGGGGCAGGTCCTCGGCGCTGATACCGCTGCCGGTGTCGGCCACCGACACGACGACCTCGGCCTCGGTCGCGCTGGCGCTGATCGTCACGCGCCCGCCCGACGGGGTGTGCCGTACCGCGTTGGCGACCAGGTTGCCGACGGCCTGGCGGAGTCGCACCGGGTCGGCGTGCACCTGCGGGTCGGCCTCGGTGCGTACCGTGATGGTGACGCCGACCCGGTCGGCCTGGACCCGGTGCGCCTCAGCGACCTGGGCGAGCAGGTCGGCGAGGTAGACCTCCTCAGGGTGCAGCCGCAGCGCGCCCGCGTCGGCCTCGGCCAGATCCTGCAGGTCGGTGATCACGTGCTGGAGCACTGTCGCCTCCTCCAGCAGTGAGGAGAGCAGCCGGCGGTCGGGGGCCGCGACGCCATCCTCGACAGCTTCGAGCCAACCCCGGATGTTGCTCACCGGCGTACGCATCTCGTGGGCGATGTCGCTGACCATGGCCCGGCGTAACTGCTCCAGCCGTTCCCGCCGCTCGGCCATGTCGTTGAAGGCCTCGGCCAGCCGGGCGATCTCGTCGCGGCCGGTCACCCGGACCCGGGCGGCGCCGTCGCCGTCGCGCATGCGCTGGGCGGCCCCGGTCAGCGCGTGCAGCGGGCGGGTCAGCCGGATGCCGGCGAGGACTGTGAAGCCGATCGTCACCAGCAGGACGAGACCGGCGACAGCGACGATGCGGGTCTGGTTGGCGGGGGAGAGGTCGAAGGTGGTCGAGGGGCGACCGCCCGGGTCGGTGACGAAGAGGGTAGCGGCCGGAGCGACGTACGGGAGGAGTTGTTCGCGTCGACTGGTGCCGACGCAGGCACTGACCGCCCGGTTGTGCTCCTGGTCGACGCCGGCCGCGCTGCGGGAATCGGGTGCGCTGGCCGCCGGCTGCCTCGTCCAGGTCCAGTTCAGGTCCACCTGCACGGCGGGCAGGCGTCGCCGCGCCAGGCAGGTGTTCACCAGGGCGTTGAGCTGGGCGAGCGCCTTGCCCTCGGTGGCCGTACGGGTCGCGAGATCCTCTCTCGCCTGGCTGCAGACGGCACTGTCGGCGAGGTCGGTGCCGGGGGTGTCGATGCGGGGGCGGCCGGTGGGCCCGTCCACGACGGTGGCGTCGATCTGCGCCCGGAGCCGCAGACACTGGACCGCCTGGGCCGCCTCGTCGCGCAGCGCGGCGCGCTCCTCCGGCGGGAGCTGGTACGGCCCGGTGGCGCGCGGGTCGATACGGCTGGCGCCGCCGTCCCCGCCGCCCGGCATTGTGGTGCCGGGCATCAAAGCGGTGTCGACGGCAAGCGCGTCGACGGTCGCGGAGGACGTCGTCGGCAACGGGCCCGCGCCGGGTGCCGAGTCCGCGATCGGCGCACCCGTCTCGGTGGTCAGGGCGATCCGCCGGCCGACGTCCTGGGCGAGCGGCCGAACTGCCGCGTCGACCCCGTCCCAGCTCGGGTGGGTCGCCGCGTACGCGAGCACTGTGTCGTAGATGCGCGCGTCGTCGGCCAGCGCCTGCCCCTGCTCCTGCCGGATCGCTCCGGTGGTGGTGCGGACGGCCAGCCACGCGGTCGCCGCGATCGAGCCGATGGCGATGAGGACGGCCAGCGCCAGCAGTCGGAGCAGCAGGCTGCGGCGCAGCGGGACCTCAACCGACACGGGGTGACTCTTCGACCAACTTGTATCCGATGCCGTACACGGTCACCAACCGGGCCGGCTTGCGCGGGTTCGGCTCGATCTTCCGGCGGAGGTTCATCACGTGCACGTCCACGGTCCGGTTGGTGATGTACCTGTCGAACCCGTGCAGGTAGCCCAGGAGCTGATCCCTGGTGAACGCCCGGGCGGGCTGGGCGGCCATCGCCTGAAGCAGTTGGAACTCACCAGGTGTGCAGTCGACGAGGCGGCCGTCGCTGCGTACCTCGTGGCGCACCGGGTCGACGTGCACCGCGCCCACCCGCAGCACCGGGTCCGCCTGCGTCCGTTGGCCCCGGCGCAGCAGGCTGCGGGCCCGGGCGACCAGTTCACGCGGGCTGTACGGCTTGGTCATGTAGTCGTCGGCGCCCAGGTCGAGGCCGAGCAGCAGGTCGTCCTCGGTCGACCGGGCGGTCAGCATGAGCACCGGCAGGTCGGACTCCCGGCGCAGGATGCGACAGACGTCCAGGCCGTCGACCTTCGGCATCATCACGTCGAGGACCAGCAGATCCGGGGGCCGCTGCCGGATCTGCTCCAGCGCGGCCCGCCCGTCGGCCACCACGACCACCTCGTGCCCTTCGCGTTCCAGATACCGGCGCGCCAGCTCCGCCTGCTTCTGGTCGTCCTCGGCCACCAGCACGTACGCACACACGGCAGCGACTGTACGTGGCCCCGACCGGTTCCAGCACTGCCGCTGAGCTGGGACTATCGGATGACGACCGGTTCCTTACAGGTCTCTGACACCCGGGCGTGAAGCTGCACGCCATGACCAACTCAACCCATCGGGTCGCGGCCGGGCTCGCCGCGGTCACGGTGCTCGCCGTCGCCCTCACCGGCTGCGGCGGCGGTGCGTCCAGCGCCGACAAGGGCACCGCCAGCGGCGATGTCGCGTCGCTCGTCACCCCGTCCGCCCGGGCGAGCGCCACCCCGGCCGGTGGCGCCGCCAACGGTCGACCGCAGCTCCGCCTGGACATGACCGACGAGGAGCAGGAGCGGCTCTGGGGGACGTACAACATCTGCCTGCACGACAACGGCGTGAAGCTGAACGACGGCCGGTCACAACCCGGCCCGGTGGGGGACGGTACGGGCCTGTCCCTCGACCAGAGCGGGGAGCCGAAGGCGGCCTACGTGGCGTGCGCGAACAAGCTGCCGCTCCAGCCACCGGAGCTGGACCCGAAGAAGAACCCGAACTACGTGAGTCAGTGGAACGACTACGTCCAGTGCCTGCGTGGACGCGGAATGAAGATCCACTCGCTGCCGGACGGCTCCGGCTGGACCTACGACGACGGGGTCGCCGACCCGACCAACGGACTTGACGGTCAGGCCGTGGCCAAGCTCGACAAGGAATGCACGATGGAGATCTTCGGTGCCCGGCAGTAACCCGACCGACGGCCCTGGTCGGCGGAGGACCCGGCGTACCGCGATCGTGGTGGCGGTGGTGACGGTGGTGGTCGCCGTGGGTGCGGGCGTCGGGGCGTTGGCTCTGCGGCGTCACCCCGGCGGTGCCGTCCCGAGCGCCCCGCCGCCGGTCGCCACGACGACTGTGACCCGGGCCGACCTGTCGGACACCCGCTCGCTGAACGGCACACTCGGCTTCGGCCCGGAGCGGTTGGTGAAGGGCGCGGGGGAGGGCGTCGTCACCCGACTGCCGAAGGTGGGCGACACGGTGGCCCGGGGCAAGGCGCTCTACTGGGTGAACGACCGACCGGTGCCGGTGCTGTTCGGCGGGACACCGCTCTTCCGCACACTCGACAAGCCAGGTCTGGTGGGCAGCGACGTACGGATCGTGTCGGACAACCTGAAGGCGATGGGCTACCAGACCGGTACGCAGCCGTCCCGGAGCACCGACGGCACGAAGATCGGCACGGGTCAGGCACTGCTCACCAAGAGTCTGGTCAGCGCGATCAAGAAGTGGCAGCAGGCACTCGGCCTGGACCCCACGGGCACGATCGGGGTCGGGCAGGCAGCTGTGCTGACCGGGCCGGCCCGGGTCAGCGCGGTGAAGGCGCTGCCCGGTGACCCGGTCGCCGGTGAGCTGTTGGCCGTCACCGAGAAGGTCAAGCTGGTCACAGTGCCGGTCGGGGCCACCGAGGTCGGCGCCATCACTGTGGGCGCCGCAGTGGTCGTCGCCCTGCCGGACAGCTCCGAGATCCGGGCCACCGTCGCCTCGATCTCGCAGACGGTGCGCGGCGGTGGCTCGGACGACGGCACCGGGCAGGGCAGCCCACCGACGGTTGACGTCCTCGTCGCACCGACCCGGGCGGCGGACGTGGCCAAGCTGGACGCGGCAACGGTGCAGGTCCGCTTCACCACCGCCGTCCACAAGGGCGTGCTCGCGGTGCCGGTCGGCGCGCTGGTGGCGCTCCGCGAGGGCGGGCATGCGCTGCAACTGCCCGACGGTGGGCTGGTGGCCGTGGAGACCGGGATGTTCGCCCGGGGCCTGGTCGAGATCAGCGGCACCGGTGTGACCGAGGGCCTCGACGTGATGACGGCATCGTGATCGCCGAACCGGTGCTGAGCGTCGAGGCGGTCAGTAGGACGTACCCCGGCGGGGTGACGGCGCTTGCCGACGTCTCACTGACGGTGCGCGCGGGCGAGATGCTCGCCATCGTCGGGCCGTCCGGGTCCGGCAAGTCCACGCTGCTGAACATCATGGGCACCCTCGACCTGCCGACCAGCGGTCGGGTACGCGTCGCCGGGCAGGAGGTCACCGCGCTGTCCGACCGTCGGCTCTCCGCGCTGCGGGGCCGCTGGCTCGGTTTCGTCTTCCAGCAGTTCCACCTCACCGACGGGCTGGATGCCGCCGAGAACGTCGCCACCGGCCTGCTCTACGCCGGGGTGCCCCGCCGCCGCCGTCGCCGAACGGCGATCGAGGCGCTGGCCCGGGTCGGCCTGGCGCACCGTGTCGACCACCTGCCGCAGCAGCTCTCCGGCGGGGAGCGGCAGCGGGTGGCGATAGCGCGGGCACTCGTCAACGAGCCCGCGCTGGTGCTGGCCGACGAGCCGACCGGCGCCCTCGACACGGTCAACGGGGAGGCGGTTCTTGCCCTGCTCACAGACCTCAACGCGGAGGGCACCACCATCGCGGTGATCACCCACGACCGCGATCTCGCCGCCCGTACGCCTCGGCAGGTGGAGATCCGCGACGGCCGGATCGTCGCCGACACCGTCACCGGGAGCGGGGTGTGAGCGCGTCCCCGGGTGACACCCGGTCGACCCGGCTCGCCCCGACCGACGTACTCCGGCTCGGTCTGCTCGGCCTGACCACCCGCCGGATGCGGGCGGTCCTCTCCGCCCTGGGCATCTCCATCGGCATCGCCACGTTGGTGGTCGTGGTGGGCATCCCCGCGTCCAGCCAGCGCGACCTGATGGACCAGCTCTCCGCCCTCGGCACCAACCTGCTGCGGGTCGAGCCCGTACCGGATCAGAACCCGCCCGTCCTTTTGCCCGAGGACGCCGCTGCCATGGTGTCGCGGATCGGGCCGGTCCAGACGGCGAGCGCGGTCGCGAACACGCACACCGCCGTGCGCCGCAACGACCTGCTGGACCGGTACGACACGTCCGGGCTCACAGTGCTCGCGTCCCGGCCGGACCTGTTGGGGACTGTCAACGGCCGGATCCGCAGCGGGCGGGCCCTCGACGCCGGTTCGGCCCAGCTTCCGACAGCAGTCCTCGGGTACGTAGCGGCGAGCCGGCTCGGCTTTGCCACTGTGGATCCGCGGCAACCACCCCAGGTGTTCATCGGCGAGCGCTGGTTCACTGTGATCGGCATCCTGGACCCGTTGCCGCTCTCCCCGGATCTGGACCGCTCGGTGCTGGTCGGGTGGGACGCCGCCAAGGCCATGCTCGACTTCGACGGTCACCCCACTGTCGTCTACCTGCGGGCCACTGAGGACGCGTTGGAGGACGTCCGCGCCGTGCTGCCGGCCACCCTCAACCCGCAGTTGCCCGGACTGGTCCAGGTCAGCCGCCCCTCCGACGCGCTCGCCGCGAAACGGGCCACCGAGAGCAGCTTCTCCGCGCTGTTCCTCGGGTTGGCGGCGGTCGCCCTGCTGGTCGGCGGCATCGGTGTGGCCAACACGATGGTCATCTCGGTGCTGGAGCGTCGTCGGGAGATCGGCCTACGCCGGGCGCTCGGCGCGAACCGCGGTCAGATCCGGGTGCAGTTCCTCACCGAGTCGGTGCTGCTCAGCGTGCTCGGCGGTGCCGCCGGGGCCGTCCTGGGGGTGCTCGCGACGGTCGGCTACGCCAGCTACCAGGGCTGGCCGCCCACGATCCCACTGACCGCGGTGCTCGGCGGAATCACCGGTGCCCTCCTGGTCGGTGTGATCGCCGGCGTCTACCCCTCGATCCGAGCCGCCCGCCTAACCCCCACCGAAGCCCTCGCCACCCCCTAACCCCCCACCCACCCACCCACCCACCCCACCCCACCCCCGGAGTCCACGTTGATCATGAAGTTGTTGCCCCGACACGCCGCGTCGGGTGGCAACAACTTCATGATCGACCAGGCTCACGGGGTGGGGTGGGTGGGGTGGGTTGTGCGCCAGTGGGAGAGGGCCAGGGTGGCGGAGTAGCCGGCCAGGACGATCACATGGAACAGGTAGAGCCAGAGGAGGACCGCCACGCCGGCGCCGATGTCGTCGAAGCCGCCGAAGGGCACGCCGAGGTCCAGCGGGAGCGAGGCGAAGAGCACGAAGCCGTGCAGGAATCCGGAGAGGTTCGCCGCGGTGAAAGACCCGATCCCGAGGGTGGAGAGCCAGTCCGGTGAGGCCGGCCCGACGACCCGGAACACCCACACCAGCACCGGCGTGAGCACCAGCCAGACCGCCAGGAACGACAGCACCACGCCGAGTACACCGAGCCAACCGCCCTGGCGTACGAGGCGGGTGGTGAGCGGGAGCGCCAACAGGATCGACAGCAGCAGCGCGGGGGCCGGCGCGAGCAGTGGCATCAGCAGGAGCCGGCCCCGCCAGCCGACAAGGTGCTCGTCGGAGCGGGGCGCGGCCACCGAGACGAACGCCCTGCGCAGGCCCTCGCCATAGAGCGAGGCGGGCAGCAGGGAGGCCAGCGCCAGCAGCGGGGTCAACCCCACCCCGGCGTCGACCAGTGCCTCCACCGCCCGGGGCGCGCCGATCGCGGTGGGCAGGGCCTCCACGGCGTACGTGGTGAGCCGGCGTACCCGATCGGCCCCGGCCACCAGCGCGGTGAGCCAGATCGCCAGCAGGGCGACCGGCACCACGGCGATCGCCCCGTAGAAGGTGATCGCGGCGGCGTGCAGCGACAGGTCCCGGCCGCGCACCGGACGGAACGCGGCTGTGGTGATCCGTTTCGCGCGCTGCCATCCGTTGCCCATCGGGTCCTCCTTCCCTGTCGTCGAGGCCGTCACTCCTTAAGATCGCCGGTCATGACTGTTCTCACTACCGAACGCCTGATCCTGCGCGATTGGACCGACGATCCGGCCGATCTGGCCCGGATCTACGACGTCTACTCGCGTCCCGAGGTCAGTCGATATCTGGGCATGGCGTCGGGTCTGCCGATGACCAACCCGGCCCAGGCCGTCGAGCGGCTGCGGGTCTGGCAGGAGCGGCACGCCGACGACGGCGGCCGGTACGGCACCTGGGCGGTCGAGGTACACGAGACGGGTCAGGTGGTGGGCACCGTGTTGCTCAAGCCGTTGCCGGGGCGCGACGAGTCGCGCCGGACCGACGACATCGAGGTGGGCTGGCACCTGCACCCGGACGCGTGGGGTCACGGCTACGCCACCGAGGCGGCCCGCGCGGTGGTGGCCCGGGAGTTCGCCGCCGGCACCCGGGAGATCTACGCGGTCGTGTCGCCGAGCAACGAAGCGTCGATGGCTGTCGCTCGGAGGCTGGGCATGAGGCATGTCGGTCAGCGCACCGACTGGTACGGCGGGGAGCTGCTGGAGACGTTCGTGCTGACGGCACCAGATGCCTGATCGTTCCCGTACGACCTGACGCAAGATCCTGCGTAACTTCGGGGAAGGTGTGGCCTCCAGTAGTCGGGGGGCGACACCTTCCCCGAATTTATCTGCCGGTCGGTGCGGTCGACAGACCCCAGGGCAGGGAAGCCCATCAATAGTGACTGCTGTCGAAGTGTTGACGCTCCCGTAGCACGTCAGTAACCTTTGGCCAAAGTAGTGCAAGATTTCGACAAAGGCATGCACGATTCCGTGCATGCTCCCGGAAGATTCAACGGGCCTCCTCAGGGGGTCCGTTGATGGTCGTACCCATCTGGTGTTTCCAGGACGAGCGCCGCCCCCGCGCCGCCCGTGCCATCCCCTCTCTCTCGACACCGGCCCGCTCGCGTCGGCCGGCGCTGCACCGCCGCACCCCCACCCCGTGGTCCAGCCACCGCGGCAACCGTCCCCCGACGACAAGGACAGTGATGAGACGAACGAATCTGTTCAGGATGGTGGCGGCCACGGCCGCCGCCGCGCTGATCGCGACGGCCGGGGCGACCGCCCTCACCGGCCCGGCCGCCGCCGCCCGACCGTTCGACCGGGCCGCCGCACCGAGCACCGGCTTCGCGCCGGCGGCCACCAACCTCGCCCAGGGCCGTCCCACCCAGGAGAGCGGCCACGCCGACGTCTACGACTCGTCGAAGGTCGTCGACGGCAACGCGGGCAGCTACTGGGAGAGCGTCAACAACGCCTTCCCGCAGTGGGTGCAGGTCGATCTCGGCTCATCGCAGAGCGTCAACCAGGTCGTCCTGAAGCTGCCGACCTCCGGTTGGGGCACCCGGACCCAGACGCTGAGCGTGCGAGGCAGCACCAACGGTTCGTCCTTCACCGACCTGGTCGGCTCGCAGACCTACACCTTCAACCCGGCGAGCGGCAGCACCGCCACGATCAACTTCAGCTCGACCGCCACCCGCTACGTCCGGATCACCATCACCGCCAACAGCGGCTGGCCGGCCGGGCAACTCTCCGAGCTGGAGGTGTACGGCAGCGGCGGCACCACCCCCGACACCACAGCGCCGAGCGTTCCCGGCAACCTCTCCTACACCCAGTCGGGCACCACCATCAGTCTCAATTGGGTCGCGTCGACCGACAACGCGGGCGGCAGCGGCATCGCCGGCTACGACGTCTACCGCAACGGCGCGTTCCTCCAGTCCATCGGCAACGTCACCACCTTCAACGACACCCAGCCGGCGACGGCCACCGTGTCGTACTTCGTCCGGGCCCGCGACGCCGCCGGCAACCTCTCCGGCAACAGCAACACGGTGACCCGGACCGGCAGCGGTGACACCACAGCGCCGAGCGTCCCGGGGACCCTGTCGCAGAGCACCTCGGGCAGCACAATCACGCTGACCTGGGGTGCCTCCACCGACTCCGGGGGCAGTGGGCTCGCCGGCTACAACGTCTACCGGGGCGGCAGCCTGATCGCCACGTTGGGCACCGTCCTCACCTACCAGGACACCCAACCGGCGACGGCCACCGTGTCGTACCACGTCCGGGCCCGTGACGGCGCCGGCAACCTCTCCGGCAACAGCAACACCGTCACCCGGACCGGCAGCAACCCGCCGGCCTGCACCAACGTGGCGCAGGGCAAGAGCATGACGGCGAGCGGCTCCACCTTCAGCTTCACCCCGGACAAGGCCAACGACGGGCAGCTCAGCACCTACTGGGAGGGGGCGGCCAGCTACCCGCAGAACCTGACAGTGGCGCTGGGCGCGAACCACTCCATCTCCGGTGTCACAGTGAAGCTCAACCCGGACCCGGCCTGGGGCACCCGTACCCAGACCATTCAGGTCCTCGGTCGCGACCAGGCGTCGTCGACGTACACCAGTCTGGTGTCGGCGGCGGCCTACCAGTTCGTGCAGGGCACCAACCTGGTGACCATCCCGGTCAGCGCGACCACAGCGGACGTGCAGTTGCGGTTCACCGGCAACACCGGTGCCCCATCCGGGCAGGTGGCCGAGCTTGAGGTGTGCGGCACGCCGGCACCCAACCCGGATCTGGTCGTCAGCTCGGTGACCTGGTCGCCCACGTCGCCCAGCGAGGTCTCTGCGGTCACCCTCTCGGCGGTGGTGCAGAACATCGGGTCGGCCGCCGCGGGCGCGACCACGGTGAACTTCAGCCTGGCCGGCACGGTCGTCGGCAGCGCCACCGTGGGGACGCTCGCCGCGGGCGCCTCGACCACAGTGTCGTTCAACGCCGGCACGCGGCCGATGGGCAGCTACGCCGTCTCGGCGGTGGTCGACCCGGCGAACACGATCGTCGAGCAGAACAACGGCAACAACAGCTTCACCGCGGCGTCGCCGCTGGTGGTGACGCAGGCCCCGGGCCCCGACCTCCAGGTGCTCAGCATCGCCTCGAACCCGCCGAACCCGGCCGTCGGGGCGTCCGTCACCTTCACCGTGACGGTTCGCAACCGGGGCACCACAGCGACCGGCGCGACAACTGTCACCCGGCTGGTGGCGGGCAGCACCACGCTCAACACCAACACCGCCTCGATCGCCGCCGGCGCGACGGTCACCGTGGCCGTCAGCGGTAGCTGGACCGCCACCAGCGGCGGCGCCACCATCACCGCCACCGCCGACGCCACCAACGTGGTCACCGAGACCAACGAGACGAACAACGCGTTCAGCCAGTCGATAGTGGTCGGTCGCGGGGCCGCCGTCCCGTACGTCTCCTACGAGGCGGAGGCCGGCCGTTACCAGGGCACGCTGCTGGAGGCCGACCCGCTGCGTACCTTCGGGCACACCAACTTCGCCAGCGAGTCCTCGGGTCGCAAGTCGGTCCGACTCACCAGTACCGGCCAGTTCGTCGAGTTCACCTCGGCCAACCAGGCCAACTCCATAGTGGTGCGCAACTCCATCCCGGACGCGCCCGGTGGTGGCGGCATCGAGGCGACCATCAGCCTCTACGTCAACGACGTCTTCTCCCGGAAGTTGACGCTGTCGTCGAAGCACAGCTGGCTCTACGGCAACACCGACGGGCCGGAGGCGCTGACCAACACCCCGCAGGCCGACGCCCGGCGGCTCTTCGACGAGTCGAACGCGCTGTTGGCGCAGTCGTACCCGGCCGGCACCCGGTTCAAGTTGCAGCGCGACTCGGGTGACACCGCCTCCTTCTACGTCATCGACATGATCGATCTGGAGCAGGTGGCGCCGGCGGCGAGCCAACCGGCCGGTTGCACCTCGATCACCTCGTACGGTGCGGTCGCCAACGACGGGCTCGACGACACCGCCGCCATCCAACGGGCGGTGACCGACGACCAGAACGGTGTCATCAGCTGCGTCTGGATCCCCGCCGGGCAGTGGCGGCAGGAGCAGAAGATCCTGACCGACGACCCGCTGAACCGGGGTACGCACAACCAGGTCGGCATCAGCAACGTCACGATCCGGGGCGCCGGGATGTGGCACTCGCAGCTCTACACGCTGACCGAGCCGCAGAACGTGGTGGGCGGCATCAACCACCCGCACGAGGGCAACTTCGGCTTCGACATCGACAAGAACACCCAGATCTCCGACATCGCCATCTTCGGCTCGGGCCGGATCCGCGGCGGTGACGGCAACGCCGAGGGTGGCGTCGGTCTGAACGGTCGCTTCGGCACCGGCACGAAGATCAGCAACGTCTGGATCGAGCACGCCAACGTGGGCGTCTGGGTGGGCCGCGACTACGACAACATCCCCGACCTGTGGGGGCCGGCCGACGGGCTGGACTTCAGCGGCATGCGGATCCGCAACACGTACGCCGACGGCATCAACTTCAGCAACGGCACGCGTAACTCGCGGGTGTTCAACTCGTCCTTCCGCACCACAGGTGACGACGCGCTGGCCGTGTGGGCCAACCCGTACGTCAAGGACCGCAACGTCGACATCGCCCACGACAACCACTTCGTCAACAACACCATCCAGCTGCCCTGGCGGGCCAATGGCATCGCCATCTACGGCGGCTACGACAACTCGATCGAGAACAACCTGATCTACGACACCGCCAACTACCCGGGCATCATGCTGGCGACCGACCACGACCCGCTGCCGTTCTCCGGCACGACACTGATCGCCAACAACGGGCTCTACCGCACCGGCGGCGCCTTCTGGAACGAGGACCAGGAGTTCGGTGCCATCACGATCTTCCCGGCCACCAGGGACATCGTCGGGGTCACGATCCGCGACACCGACATCATCGACTCCACGTACGACGGCATCCAGTTCAAGAACGGTGGCGGCAACATACCGAACCTCGCCATCACCAACGTCCGGATCGACAGGTCCGTCAACGGGGCCGGCATCCTCGCGATGAGCGGCGCGCGCGGTAACGCCAACCTGACCAACGTGACAATCACCAACTCGGCCGACGGCAACATCGTCATCCAGCCGGGCTCGCAGTTCGTCATCAACGGCGGCTAGCCCTCCGCTTGATCACACGGTTCCAGTCAAGTCGGGGTGTCCGTATCTGCGGACACCCCGACTCTCGTGCTGGGCACCGCTGCGCAAGCTCTGTCGTGGGCATCGGGCCGGCAGCACCGGCACCGCCGAGCAGGAAGCACAGGGCCTGAGTAGACAGCTACTCAGGCCCTGTGCGTGTCGCTCACGAGAGTGGGTCAGCCGAACGATTTGACCCCGCGCCAGTCGTCACCCAGGACGACCTTCACCGGCCCACCGGCGCTGGTGGTGGACGGGTGATAGATCCGCATCATGCCGTCCGTGCCCGAGCGGGTCCAGAAATCAGGCACCCGGTCTCCGCTGACGTCCGGAATGCTGATCATGGCGCTGATGTTGGCCTCGGACCATCCCGTCCCGTACGAGACGTCGCCGCTGCGCGAGCCGGCGGCCGACTTGAGCGAATCAAGGTTCACGCTGCCCGGGAGCGAGCCGGGCTTGCCGTGCCGGACGTACATGTTGCCGTTGTCCAGGTTGCGCCAGAGCATGTCCGGTGTGCCGTCCAGGTCGATGTCGGCGACGTTGACGACCTCACGTCGCGCCCAGGCGGTGCCCTCCATCAGGGTCGCCTCCTGGAAGCTCCCACCCGTGTAGCCGCTCAGCGCCCAGAAGGCGGGCCCGGCCCGCAGAATCAGGTCCGGGAGCTTGTCGCCGGTGATGTCACCGACGGCCTTGATCTGGGTCCAGGTGTCCGGCGAAGGCACCGCGGTTCCGCCGACACCGGTGGCCGGGAGGATGACCCGCAGCCGACGTTCGACGTCGAAGGTGCCATACCCGTCGCCCGGGTAGAGCCAGAAGCCGCCGTCCGGGGTACGGGCGAACATGTCGGTCGTGCCGTCGCCGGGATAGGTGTCGGTGTGCTTGGTGAGCAGCGCTGCCCTGCCGGTGTTCGGGTCGAACCAGTGACCCGTCGGGTTGAGCTTGCCGTCGCTGTAGGAGCCGACGAGCCAGGCATACAGCTCGCCGCCCGTGTCACCGGCGTAGTTGCGCAGGTTGCCTGAGGAGTCCACCAGGAGCAGGTCGGGAATCCCGTCACCGCCCGTGTCGCCAGGCCCGTCGGCGGTCGAGCGTGGCGGCAGGTAGAACGTGTAGTCGGTGCGGGCGCTGCGGTTGCCGACCGAGTCGTACGCGTACACGTGCAGGGTGGTGGGGCCGGCGTGCCGGGGTGCCAGGTTGGGCACTGTGGCTTTGCCGCTGGTCGCTGCCACGGCCACGGCGCCGATGCTCTCGAAAGAGTAGGTGAAGCTCGTGGCGCCAGAGGCGGTGAACGTGATGGGACCGGTCTCGCCGAACTTGATCGTGGCCCACGTCGCGCCGTCGGGGGTGGCCTCCTTGAAGACGTCGCTGGCGACGTCCGGTGCCGGGGGTGCGGAGGCGTCGATGGTGAGGCGGCACGGCTCGCTGCCGGGTGGGAAGAACGAGGACGTGGCGCCGACCGCGTCCTCGGCGCTCACCTCCCAGGAGTAGATCGCCTTGTCCTCCAGGTTGCCGGAGGGGATCGTCAGTGTGGCCTTGCCGTCGACGGTGGCGGTGACGACGGTGCCCGCCGGGGTGGTAGTGCCGTTCTTCCAGAAGCGGAAGCGCAGGCTCTTGAGGTTGCCGTCACCGTCCGAGGCGGACGCGGAAAGGATGATGTTTGTCTTCGCCACCGTTACGCCTCCGCCCGGGCCGGGCACGCAACTACCGCCGGGTGAGGTGGTGCCGCCCGTCGGCTCGTTCGGCGGCCGGTTGTAGGTGACGGACAGCTCGGCGGAGGTGACCTTGAACTTGCGCCAGGTCAGCGTGTCGGACTCGCTGCTGGCGCGCATGCCGAGGGTGAGGTTCGCCCAGCCGCCGTTGGCGGCGTCCTGGGCGCCCTTTTTCACGTCGAAGCTCACGTAGTCGTCGGCGCAGTTGCTGCCGTAGCCGTAGGCGAAGGACCGTCGGGACTGCTCGTCCGCCCATGCCGGCTGCTTGTTCCAGGTGCTGCCGCTGGAGATGGAACCGGTGCGCCAGAGCTGCATCTCGCGGGACGTGCAGTTCCACGAGTGGTTGTTCAGCACCTTGAAGCTCGCCGAGGTGACCGTTGCACCCTTGATTTTGGCGTCAAAGCCCATCCGCCAGAACGAGCGGGCTCGCAGCGGCGTGTCCTCCTCGTAGCCCACCCGGGCGTCAGTGGTTCCGGAGTTGAAGTTGGTGCCGTTGTAGGTGTTCGTGTTGGGGTGCTGCGAATAGACGGTGGCCCAGGCCTGTTTGCCGCTGGTGAGGGTCGGGTCCACAAAGACGGGAAAGAGCACGTCCGGGCCGGTGAGCAGCCCGGTGGCGGCGGCGTCGAGGTGCAGTCGGACGTCGCCGGTGCCGTCGCCGTCGAGTCGGGTGGGGATCTGGGCCTCGCGTGCGCCCGGCTCACTGCCGACGAGGCCGGAGAGCTTCAGCACGTCGGCGGGCGTGGCCACGGAGGTGCGGGGGGCGCTGTCGGGCGCCTCCGGGTCGCGTCCGGCGGAGTCCCAGGCGAACGGGCTGGGGATCGAGCTGACCTCCTCGCCGCTGACCTTGTCGAGGGCGAGGACGCCGCCGGTTGTCGCGTCGCGGCGGAAGACGACCGTCTGGGAGCGCAGACCGTAGGTCAGGGAGCTGACGGCCTGGATCGTGGCGGCTGCTCGGTTCTTGACGATCAGCAGTTGTCCGACGCCGCCGTCGTCACGGGCGACGACGAGCAGGTCGACTCCGGGGTGGACCTCGGGGTAGAGGGCGCGCGGGCCGTCGAGCACCGGCTTCGGCAGTCGGCCGGGCCAGGTGTACGCGATGGTGTGGCCCTCGACGTCCATTTCGGTCAGTACGGTCGGGGTGCCGTCCGGCTGACCACTGGCGCTGCCGCCGGAGAAGCGGACCGGCGTGACGGCGTTGACGGGTCGGATGTCCAGTCCGCTGGCGGTGCTTGCGCCGCGGGTCAGCGTGTTGTCGACCGCCACCCACTGGCCGGCGGTGTTCTTCGACCGTTGGGGGATGGCGTGGACCGTGGTGCGCAACTGGCCGTTCGGCATGGCCCAGGTGAGCGAGGTGGCGCTGGTGGCCGTATCCACCAGCACGTCCGTGCCGGTCCGCCGGGCGTCGGTCATCGCGGTCGCCTCGTCGCGCGGGGCGGCCGGCACCGGCGCGAGGGCGGTGTCGCGCGGTTGGTCGGTCCACCGCAATGGCAGTGGGGTCGCGACAAGTGCGGCCAGCAGGACGCCCAGGGTGAGAGTCAGCCTGAAGCGCGTACGCACAAGCGGGCTGAGCAGGCGAGGCACGGTCACGGCGCTTCTACTCCCGTGGGGGCCGACAACAGGGGGATGGCACAACAAGCAGCCCCGTCCGGCGGGCCGCGGGGCAAAACGCGAGCACACGATCGCATGACGTGAGTCTTTTTCGTCCGCCCGAGCAACGTTATCGATCCGTTACCCAACGCCCTGAAGTCGCCAGGGGTTCATGCGTAATTTGATCTTGTGTACGTTTTGCCAGCCCGATTCGGGGGCGGCTGGGGCGATTTTCCCGCAAGCCCGATTATTGCCATCCGCAACTAACTGATCACCAATGGCGGCGTGACCCAGATCACGCGACGTCGATCCGGTGATGCTCGGCTGGCCTTGAGTGATGACTCCGTCTACCGCAGAGTGCTCACGCACGTGCCGATCCGGCACGTGCTTTTTCGCGGTTTTCCGCGCCTCCTCGTTCGTTTTGCGCCTGGGTGGAGTCGACACGTATGCGTGGTATCGGGTTGCTGTCCCGGCGGTGGCATGGCCGACGGACCTCGACGGAGCAGCTTCGCCCTCGGGGGCACCGCGCCCGTACGGCGATGGTGCTGTTCCTGTCCACGACACTCGTCGCGACGTCCGTGCCCGCCCCGGCGTGGGCGGTGCCGGGCGCTGGCATGAGCCGCGAGGACACCCAGGTCCAGTTGCCGGACATCCCGCAGAGCAAGCAGGTCCTGCAGAACCAGGAAGCCGACTCGGACCTGCTCACCGCCGACCAGGTGCCGGTCGTTCCGTACGCGCCCACGTCCGTCGCGCCGTGGCAGCAGGACAGCGGCGCCGTGGACCTGACCGGCGTCGAGGCCGGCGCGACCAAGCAGGTCGACGACCTGCCGGTCGCCCTCGGCGTGCCGGCGGGTGGTGACCCGGCTGCCCTCGCCGGAACCTGGACCGTCGATCTCGCCGCACCCGAGGCGTCCCAGGCGGCCAGCGTGTCGGGCCTGATCATGAAGATCACCCCGCCGGTCACCGCCGACCCGGCCGCCGAGGTCGCTCTCGACGTCAACTACACGGACTTCGCCGACCTGTACGGCCCGCAGGCGGCCGACCGCTTCGGCGTCATGCTGTTGCCCGACTGCGTCTTCGACGCCCCCGACAGTGGAGACTGCGCCACCGGCGACAGCGGGACGATGTGGGCAGCACCCGGTGCGACGAGTGCCCAGGCGGTGTCCAGCGAGGTGAAGCTGGTGCCCACCAAGCGGGCCTCGGCACGCGTCGCGGCCACCGCGGACGAGCCGACGCAGCGGGTCGTCACGGGCAAGGTGCCCGTGGGCGCGTTGCTCGGCGCACAAGGTGCGGCGGGCGCACGCGCCGCCGCGGCGGAAAGCTCAAGCGTCGTCGGCGTGCTGGACACCGGAGCGTCGGCGGCCGGCGACTTCACCGCCACTCCGCTGCTCTCCTCGGGCTCCTGGGCCGCGGGTTCGTCCTCTGGCGCCTTCACCTACTCGTACCAGGTACAGACCCCCGAGACGGCCGCCGGCCTGATGCCGAAGGTGTCGCTGTCGTACTCCTCGCAGTCGGTGGACGGCCGCACCTCCGCCAGCAACAACCAGTCCTCCTGGATCGGTGACGGCTGGGACTACAGCGCGGGGGCGATCACCCGCAGCTACGCCAGCTGCCGCGAGGACTCGAAGAAGCCGGGTGCGAACAACTCCTCGCACCGCACCGCCGACCTCTGCTGGGGCTCGAAGAACGCCACCCTGTCACTTGCCGGCATGACGACCGAACTGGTCTGGGACGAGGGCAGGGACGCCTGGTTCACTGCCAACGGCGATGGTTCCAAGGTCCAGTTGGTGCAGGACACCAGCCTGGCGAACGGTGACGCCGACGGCGAGTACTGGATCGTCACGACCCGGGACGGCACCCGCTACCACTTCGGTCGCAACCGCCTTCCGGGCTGGTCCGACCGGGGCAGCGCGGCGGACGATCCGGTCACCAACTCGGTGCTCACCGTTCCGGTGTACAGCAACCACGCGAATGAGCCCTGCTACAAGGCGGGCAACTGGGCCGGGTCGGTCTGCACCGAGGCATGGCGGTGGTCCCTCGACTACGTCGAGGACATCCACGGCAACGCCATGAGCCTGTGGTGGGAACGCGAGACGAACCACTACGCCCGGAACTTCAACTTCAAGGACCCGGTCAGCTACGACCGTGGCGGCTACCTGACCCGCATCGACTACGGGCAGCGCAAGGACAATCTCTTCTCCGAGGCGCCGCTGGCGCGAATCGCCTTCAGCGTCGCGGAACGCTGCTTCGCCGAGGGATCCCTCACCTGCACCGACGGCAACTTCGCCAGCACCAACCCCGACAAGTACCGAATCTGGTACGACACTCCGGCGGACCTGCGGTGCGCCGCCGACCAGAAGTGCTGGAACGCCTCGCCGTCCTTCTTCACCCGCAAGCGCCTCGACAAGATCACCACGTCGGCGCAGCGGACGTCGGCCAAGACCCTCCAGCTCGTGGACGAGTACCAGCTCAAGCAGTCGTTCCCAATCCTCAAGACCGGCCCCAACACCGCGCTCTGGCTGGAGTCCATCACCCGTACCGGACACGGCCGAAGCGGCGACAAGATCGCGCTCAACGCGGTGCGCTTCGAGTCCAACACCGAGGAGATGCCGAACCGCGTCAAGCGGGACAACCGCCCCGGCTTCTCCCGCCTGCGCATCGCTCGAGTCATCAACGAGTACGGCGGCGAGACAGTCATCAACTACAAGGCGCCGGTGGGTGACTGCAAGGACGGCACCGGCCTGCCCGGCAAGGGCGACACCGCCGAGCTGAAGGCCAACGACAGGCTGTGCTACCCCGCCTTCTGGCATCCTGACCCGGCGGTCGAGGAGATCGACTGGTTCCAGAAGTACGTCGTCGACAGCGTCGAGGAACTCCCCAACCTGGACGGCGCGTACACCACCATCACCGGGTACGCGTACGAGAAGCCGGCATGGCGGCTCGCCGAGCAGGAGTTCACCAAGAAGTCCACCCGCACGTACTCCCAGTTCGCCGGCGTCGAGAAGGTCACCGTCATCACCGGTGCCGACGACCCCGACATCGGCAGCAAGCGGAGCAAGTCCGTCACCCGGTACTTCCGGGGCCTGGGCGACACCGTCTCGGTGAAGGACTCCACCGGTTCCGAGATCGCCAAGGACCATGAGGCGTTCGCCGGCCGGGTCGCCGAGGAGTTGACGTACGCCGACGCGGCCGACGCCGACGGCGACTGGCTCACCCGCAGCGTGACGTTCCCCGCCGCGCAGGAACTCGCGACGCGCTCGCGCGACGACGGCCTGAGCCCTCTGCAGGCATGGCGGGTCACCGAGCCCCGGCAGGCTTCGTACACCAGGTCCTCCGGCACCGGTGACGACACTCGCACCCTGCGCACCGTCGAGACGAAGACCACCCACGAGGCGACCCACGGCCTGCCCACGTACATCGAGTCCCTCGGTGACACCGGCAAGACCGGCGACGAGTCCTGCACCTTCATGGAGTACCTGCACCGCGACGACAAGAACCTCATCGGGTTGACCAAGCAGATCCGCACCAGCCCGACGACCTGCGCCGCGGCCAACTTCGACGACCTGAAGACGCTGAGCTCCGCGGGCCGGGTCGCCTACGACGGGCAGGCGTACGACGTCGCGCTCGGCGCCTCGACCCGCGGGCTGGCGAGCCAGACCTGGTCGTTGAAGGGCGACGGTTCCGGCTTCCAGAACGACGGCACCACGGGCTTCGACGCCATCGGTCGCGTCGTCAGCAGCACCGACCCGGACGGCAAGACCTCCAAGATCACTTACACTCCGGCCACCGGCCAGGCCACCAGCGTCACCGAGGAGAACTCGCTCGGGCACAGGCAGATCCGGGAGTTGGATCCGGGCCGCGCCGTCACGGTCAAGACCACCGACCCGAACGACCGGGTCAGTGAGGCGAAGTACGACGCGCTGGGCCGCCTCGTCGAGGCGTGGGGACCTGGACGCACCCCGTCGTCCACGTCCGTACCGGACTTCCGGGCCCAGTACACAGTGCCCGCCGGGAAGCCGCCGTACATCACCACCTTCAGCCGGGGGCACGAGAACCGCATCCAAACCTCCGTCGCCATCTACGACGGCCTGGGCCGCGAACGGCAGACCCAGGAGGAGGCCACCGGCGGCGGCCGGCTGATCACCGACACCCACTACAACAGCTCCGGCGAGGTGTGGCGGACCAACAACGCCTACCTCGCCAAGGGAGCGCCGAACGGCCAGCTGTTCACGCCGTACGTGGATACCGACAACCCGGCACCCGTACCCAATGCCACCCTCTACACCTACGACGGCCTCGGCCGGGTGACCCAGGAGCTGCCGGTACTGGCCGAGGTCGAGCAGCCGACCCGGGCCACCCGCTACGCGTACGGCGCCGACCACTCCACGGTGATCAACCCGGCGGGTGCGACCTCCTACCGGCTGTTCACCGACGCCCTGGGCCGGACCACCCGGGTCGACACCTTCACCAACAGCGCCCGCACCGAGTTCACCACGATGCGCTACCAGCACGATGCGCGTGGCCAACTCGCGCAGGCCACGCACTCCGCGAGCCCGACCCGCCCGTGGACCTGGACCTACGACCAGCGCGGCCGGATGGAGACCTCCACCGACCCGGACTCCGGCACCAGCCGGATGACGTACGACCACCGGGACCGGCAGCTGACCTCCACCAACGCTCGCGGCATCACGGTCTGGAACGGGTACGACCAGCTGTCCCGCCCGACGTCTCAGCGGCTCGGCAGCAGCACCGGCACGCTCCTGGGTGAGTTCACCTACGACACCGTCGCCGGCGGCAAGGGCCTGCCGGCCAGCGCCACCCGTTACACCGACGGTCTGCCGTACACCCAGACGGTCGGCGGCTACAGCAGCGACTACCAGCCCACGTCGACGACGCTCACGCTGCCGCAGACCGTCGCCAACACGTGGGGCCTGCGGACCTCCTACACCTACGAGTACAACTACACCGACACCGGTCTGCCCGAGTCGACCACACTCCCCGCCGTCGGCAGTCTCCCGTCCGAGAAGCTTCTCGTCCGCTACACCAAGGACGGTCTGCCCCTCTCGGTGTCCGGTAAGGACTGGTACGGCGCGGAGACCGTGTACTCGCCGTACGGGCAGGTGCTGCGGTCCACCCTCGGCGCCCAGCCGTACCGGGTGTGGACGATGGCCTCGTACGACGACGCCAGCGGTGCCCTCAACAGCCAGCAGGTCTACCGCGAGCAGACCGGCGACAAGAGCATCGTCGGCGGGAACCTCGTCTCGAACCGCTCCTACAACTACGACGACGCGGGCAACATCCTCGCGATCCGCGAGCAGGCGACCGGCATCGAGGAACGGCAGTGCTTCCAGTACGCGCTCGGGCGGGTGAAGACGGCCTGGACCGCCAAGAACCAGGCGCAGTGCTCGCCGGGCCCGATCAACACGGACGGCACCCTCAACGTCGCGGTCGGCACCGACAAGTCCGGCTACTGGCAGGAGTACGAGTACGACCTGCTCGGTAACCGCACCAAGCTGGTGGAGAAGGACCTGACCGGCGCCACCGCCAAGGACGCCACCACCTCGTACACCTATGGCAAGACCGACGGCAGCCAGCCGCGGACCCTCACCAAGGTGACCAAGAACTACGTCACCCCGGCCGGTGCCGCGGTCACCGCGGCGGCCGAGCGACTGTACGAGCTGACCGGCGAGACGAAGTCCGTCACCTCGATCCAGAACGGTGACCAGCAGACGCTGTCCTGGACCTACGACGGCCAGATCGATCGGATCGCCGGTGCGGGCACCAAGGGCAGGAGCCCGTACGTCGGTCTGGCCAACAAGTGCCTCGACCTCACCAACGGACTGGCCGCCCCCAACCAGCCCCTCATGCTCTACCCGTGCAACGAGTCGCCCGCCCAGAAGTTCGCGTTCGCTGCTACCCCGAACCAGAGCAACGCCAACCTGGGCACGCTGGCCGCGTACGACAACTGGTGTGTCCAGCCGGCCGCCACCACCGCAGGCTCGGTCCTCGCGGTGCAGACCTGCAACAGCTCGGCGGGCCAGCAGCTGGAACGCCTGTCGACCGGCCAGCTCAAGCACACCGCGTCCGGGCTGTGCGTCGCCGTCAAGGACGCGGCGACCGCCGATGGCACGCCGATCGTGTTGGCCACGTGTGCCAACGTGCCCGCCCAGCAGTGGGAGGCGCAGGACGAGACCCGGCACATCTACGGGCCGGGCGGCACCCGTCTCCTGACGATCCAACAGCGCCAGGCGACCCTGAACCTGGGCGACGCGCAGCTCACCGTGCAGCAGGGCGGGGTGCAGATCTCCGTCCAACGCTCGTACGCCACGCCGGGTGGCACCGTGGTCCGCTACGCGAACCGCGCCGTCGCCGGCTCCAACCTGCTGGCCCTCGCCGGCGACCACCAGGGCAGCACGTACGCCGAGATCGGCATGCACGACACGACGATGCCGGTGCGGATCCGTAAGCAGGACCCGTTCGGCAACCAGCGTGGCACCACCCCGCTCAGCGTCAACATGCAGAGCAACACCGGCTTCCTCGGTGCGGTCCGCGACGACGCCTCCGGCTACACCCCGCTCGGCGCGCGCCTGTACGACCCGACAGTGGGACGGTTCCTCTCCGCCGACCCGGTCCTGGACCTGACCGACCCGGCCCAGTCCAACGGGTACGCGTACGCCCACAACAACCCGGTCACCCACTCGGACCCGTCGGGTCTGTCGGTGGCGCTGACCGCGTCGGAGACGGCTGCGGCGCTGGCTGGCGCGGGCCTGTCGGCGGCGATGGTCTCCCAGGCGCAGGCGAACATGGGCCGGTCGCTGATGTCGGTGATCCTCGATTCGGCCTGGTACATGCTGAAGGACTTCATCGGGATCAACGACGCCATCAACTGCTTCGGCGGTGACATGTGGGCGTGCGGCAGCCTGATCATCGGCGCGATCCCCTGGGGCAAGATCGGCAAGATCCCGGCCGTGATCCGGGCGATCGACCGGACGATCGCGGCGATCCAGGCGTGGAAGACAGCGAAACGGGCGGCTGAGGCGGTTCTGGCGGCCGTCCGAGCGGCGGAGACAGCGGCGCTGAACGCCAAGAAGTTGGCGATCGAGCGGGCGAAGAAGGCCGCGCAGGCAGCAAAGAAAAAAGCCGCCGACAAGCTCAACACGACGAGTAACAAGGCGACGAGCGCCTCGAAGAAGACGGGCAACCCGGCGCAGAAACAGGCCCAGGCCAAGAGCAACCCGAAGGGATCGTCGGCCAAATCGAGCGGTGCTGGGAAGTCCGGTGCCGGCAAGGGCGACTCCAAGCCCGGCGGAAAAGCAGGTGCCTCGGAACGTAGTAACGGCGGCTCCAGCGGTGGCTCCTGCAAGACTTCTGGAAACAGCTTCGTACCCGGTACCAAGGTGCTCATGGCCGACGGGTCGGCCAAGCCGGTCGAGGACGTCAAGCCGGGCGACAAGGTCCAGGTGACTGATCCGGAGACGGGTCGGGTCGAGGTGGAGACGGTCGCCGCCTCGATCAAGGGTGAGGGTGTCAAACACCTGGTGAAGGTCACCATTGACACCGACGGTGAGCAGGGTTCGGACACGGCCGAGGTCACCGCGACCGACGGGCACCCGTTCTGGGTGCCGGAGCTGAACGAGTGGGTCGACGCCACCGACCTGCGATCCGGCCAGATGCTGCGAACCAGCGCCGGAACCCTCGTGCAGATCACGGCGATCGAGCGCTGGAGCACCGCGTCGGCCACCGTCCACAACCTCACCGTTGCCAACACCCACACGTACTACGTGCTCGCCGGGACCATGCCGGTCCTGGTTCACAACTGTGGCACCTCAGGCGACGAAGACCCGGCCGCGCTGCAGGGTAGGGTCGATGCCCTCACCGAACAGATGGGAGCCGGAGCCGGGTTCCGGACTGTAGGCGGCTTGCACGTCGTCGAAGGTGTGGACCTCTTCGCAGTTGGGGCGAGATCCAACATTTCCAATCGTCAGATCGATTTACTTGATGATGCAGATGAAGCGTTCCGTATCTACCCAGGACTGCCTCGAGTGAGCGACAACCCTCACCTGCTGGGCCGTAATCATGCAGAAGGGAAGCTGTTGACTGAGGCGATGAATCTGGGAGTCGAGCCGAAGCTTCTGATTGCCAGTCGCGACTTCTGTGATGATTACTGTGCGCCGCTGATCGAACGGCTTGGCGGGCGCATTGTGACCCCCACTCGAGCTAGGTGGTGAAGGAACGATCGTGAGGGATGCTATGTCTATACCTAACGAAGAGCTCCTTGTTTCTGTGGCGGCTGCTACAAGGGTCACCTCTCTGCTTCCCATTTTTCTTGAGCGTTTGGACAGGCCATTCGCCACTGACACCCTTGACCCTAAGCAAGGGGTGGAATTGAGATGGCGCGAGTTGACAGGGTTTGCGCAGTCCGGTGCACTAGAAATGCACCTGAAGGACAGTTTCCGGCTGTTCACCGAACGCATTCGAGCGTCGAGTCGCCCCGGGTTTCAGGCAGCAGCGGCGGCCATCGATGTAATTTCAACCCTCCTTGATCGATCGGTTGACGATGTCGAACGGTGTTGCACGATTGCCGGCCAGGCGTTGCGGATTGCAATGGAGATGGATCGAGCCTCTGCGCCTTTGCCTGATTCCCAACAATCTTGGGCCGCATTTGAGCTCCGCGCTCAAGCGCGTGTCTTTGAGCTTGTGGCAGGGTCGACCGCAGGCTTCAGCCCTCAATTCATTGACAACGTGCGAGAGGAGGCGGGAATGCAGTCCATGTTTTACCGCAATGGCATGAAGGCTCTTGGAACCCGCTGAAAACTGCCGACCATGGCCCTGCTCGAGCTGTCCGACGGCGAGTACCGGCCGTTGGCCGCCGCTGCGGCGGGGAGCACCTTCGCGATGCGGGAGCCCTTCGAGTTCTCCATCGACCCGGCCGAGTTGCTGGACGAGAGGAGCCGGGCGAGGAGGGCTGAGTCACCCCTTGATCGACACGAGGTCGGCGAGGTGGGGGTATCGGGGAGCGGTGTCACCGCCAGATCGGCGAGGTGGTGTTGATCAAGGGCGGGAGCGAGGGCGGGCGGCAGCGGCGGGGGTGGGCTGAGGCTCCCAGCGGGCGTGCGGCGGGGGTGGGGGAGAATGGGCCTGTGACTTCCCCCCGCGACCTCGTCCTGCTCGGATCCACCGGCTCGATCGGCACCCAGGCCATCGACATCGTCCGGCGCAACCCGGACCGGTTCCGGGTGGTCGCCGTGGGTGCCGGCGGTGGCAACGTCGAGCTGCTCGCCGCGCAGGCCCTCGAACTGGGCGTCGAGGCGGTCGGTGTGGCCAAGGCGTCCGCGGCGCAGGATCTGCAACTCGCGTTCTACGCGGAGGCGAGCCGGCGTGGGTGGGCCACCGGTGACTTCAAGCTTCCCAAGATCGTGGCCGGGCCGGACGCCATGACCGAGCTGGCCCAGTGGCAGTGCGACATCGTGCTCAACGGGGTGGTCGGCTCGCTGGGCCTCGCTCCTACGCTGGCCGCGCTGCGCGGTGGTCGTACCCTCGCGCTTGCCAACAAGGAGTCGCTGGTTGCTGGCGGCCCGCTGGTCAAGGCCGCTGTGACGCGGCCGGGGCAGATCGTCCCGGTCGACTCGGAGCACTCGGCGTTGGCCCAGTGTCTGCGTTCCGGTTCGCGCGGCGAGGTGCGTCGGCTGATCGTCACGGCCAGCGGCGGCCCGTTCCGGGGTCGGCGGCGCGACGAGTTGACGCAGGTCACACCCGATCAGGCGCTCGCGCATCCGACCTGGAACATGGGGCCGGTCGTCACGATCAACTCCGCCACGATGGTCAACAAGGCGCTTGAGGTGATCGAGGCGCACGAGCTGTTCGACGTGCCCTACGCCGACATCGCCGTGATGGTGCACCCGCAGTCGGTGATCCACTCGATGGTCGAGTTCGTCGACGGGTCGACGATCGCCCAGGCCAGCCCACCGGACATGCGGCTGCCGATCGCGCTCGGCATCGGCTGGCCGGACCGGGTGCCCGAGGCGGCCACGGCGGTGGACTGGACGGCCGCGCACAGCTGGGAGTTCGCGCCGCTCGACGACGAGGCGTTCCCGGCCGTCGCCCTCGCGAAGGCCGCCGGGGAGACCGGGCGCTGCCGGCCGGCGATCTACAACGCGGCGAACGAGGAGTGCGTGGCCGCGTTCGTGGCGGGCCGACTGCCGTTCCTCGGCATCGTCGACACCCTCGAACGGGTGTTGGAGGAGGCTCCGGACTTCGACGAACCAGGTACCGTCGAGGACGTGCTCGCGGCCGAGTCGTGGGCACGCGCGCACGCGCAGGAGATCATCGCGGGTTCGGTGGAAGGAGCTTGATGTCGTACCTGCTCGGGGTGGTCCTCTTCGCCCTGGCCATTCTCATCTCGGTGAGCCTGCACGAGGCGGGTCACATGGTGACCGCCAAGGCGTTCGGGATGAAGGTCACGAGGTTCTTCGTCGGTTTCGGCCCCACCATCTGGTCTTTCAAGCGCGGCGAGACCGAGTACGGCCTCAAGGGCATCCCGCTCGGCGGTTTTTGCAAGATCGTCGGGATGACGCCGCAGGACGACGACGTCGAGCCGGGCGACGAGTCGCGGGTGATGTGGCGCTACCCGGTCTGGAAGCGGACAATCGTGATGGCCGCCGGGTCGATCACGCACTTCGCGCTCGCCCTGGTCACGATCTGGATCCTCGCCGTCTCCGCCGGCCTGCCCAACCCCGACTTCCCGACCACCGACGCGCAGGCCCGCCAGGAGCCCGCCGTCATCCGGCTCAGTGAGTGCGTGGTGCCGGAAAACTCGCTGCGAGCATGCACGCCCGCCGACGCGGCCAGCCCGGCCGCCCAGGCGCAGTTGAAGAACGGCGACCGGATCACCTCGGTCAACGGCGCCCAGATCAACTCCTACGGTGACCTGCTCACCACGCTGCGCGGGCTCAAGCCGGGCGACACCGCGCAGATCGCCTACGTCCGCGACGGGCAGTCGGGCACCACCAGCACCGTGCTCGCGCAGACCCAGCGTCCGCCGCTCGACGACCCCAACGGCACCGCCGTGCCGGTGGCCGCGCTCGGCGTCGGGCTCGTCCCCAGCACGCCCACCCGCGTGACGTACGGCCCGGTCGGCGCCTTCGGCGCCACCGCCGACTTCACCGGCGACCTGGCTGTCGGCACCGCCCAGGCGCTCCAGCGCCTCCCGCAGAAGGTCCCCGCCCTGTGGACCGCCCTCACCGGCGGCGAGCGGGACGTCGACACCCCGATCAGCGTGGTCGGCGCCAGCCGACTCGGCGGGGAAGCGGTGGAGAACAACGCCTGGCTGGTCTTCTTCATGCTCTTCGTGTCGCTGAACTTCTTCATCGGCGTGTTCAACCTGCTGCCGCTGCTCCCGGTGGACGGCGGCCACATCGCCATCGCCTGGTTCGAACGAGCCCGCTCCTGGGTCTACGCGCGGATCGGCCGGACCGACCCCGGCCGGGTGGACTACCTCAAACTGATGCCCTTCACGTACGTGGTGATCCTGATCGGTGGCGCGTTCACGCTGCTCACCATCGCCGCGGACGTCGTCAACCCCATCACGCTCTTCTCAAGGTGAGTGCCTGAAGTGACAGCTATCAGTCTCGGTATGCCCGCCGTGCCGCCCCCGCCGCTCGCTCCCCGTCGGGCCAGCCGCCAGATCATGGTCGGTTCGGTTCCGGTCGGTGGCGGTGCGCCGGTGTCAGTGCAGTCGATGACCACGACCCTCACCTCCGACATCAACGCGACCCTTCAGCAGATCGCCGAGCTGACCGCGTCCGGCTGCCAGATCGTCCGGGTGGCGGTGCCGTCCCAGGACGACGTCGAGGCGCTGCCCGCGATCGCCAAGAAGTCGCAGATCCCGGTGATCGCCGACATCCACTTCCAGCCCAAGTACGTCTTCGCCGCGATCGACGCCGGCTGCGCGGCGGTCCGCGTCAACCCGGGCAACATCCGGCAGTTCGACGACAAGGTCAAGGAGATCGCCCGCGCCGCGGGGGCGGCGGGCGTGCCGATCCGGATCGGCGTCAACGCCGGGTCGCTGGACAAGCGCCTGCTGAGCAAGTACGGCAAGGCCACCGCCGAAGCGCTTGTCGAGTCGGCGCTGTGGGAGTGCTCGCTCTTCGAGGAGCACGGCTTCCGCGACATCAAGATCTCGGTCAAGCACAACGACCCGGTCGTGATGATCCGGGCGTACCGGCAGCTCGCCGAGCAGTGCGACTACCCGCTGCACCTCGGCGTCACCGAGGCCGGCCCGGCGTTCCAGGGCACCATCAAGTCGGCGGTCGCCTTCGGCGCGCTGCTGGCCGAGGGGATCGGCGACACGATCCGGGTGTCGCTGTCCGCCCCGCCGGTCGAGGAGATCAAGGTCGGCAACCAGATCCTGGAGTCCCTCGGTCTGCGCGAGCGGGGCCTGGAGATCGTCTCGTGCCCGTCCTGCGGCCGGGCCCAGGTGGACGTCTACAAGCTCGCCGAGGAGGTCACCGCCGGCCTGGAAGGGCTGCCGGTGCCGCTGCGGGTCGCCGTCATGGGCTGCGTGGTGAACGGTCCGGGCGAGGCCCGGGAAGCCGACCTCGGCGTCGCCTCCGGCAACGGCAAGGGCCAGATCTTCGTCAAGGGGCAGGTCGTCAAGACGGTGCCCGAGGCCCAGATCGTCGAGACCCTGATCGAAGAGGCGCTGCGGATCGCCGACGAGATGGGTGCCGAGCTTCCCGAGGAGCTGCGCGGGCTGGTCACCGGCCCGACCGTCACCGTGCACTGACCTTCCATCTGGAAAAGCGGCCGTTCCCCGTGCGGGGAACGGCCGCTGTGCGTTTGTGCTGATCGTGCGCTTGTACGATGTGGTGCCCGTAGCTGGTGCGGCCTGGCGCCCTTGGTGCTCGTGCGCTGTGGTGCGGCCTGGCGCGCTTTGGCGCACGTGCGCTGTGGTGCGGCTGGCGTCACTCGGATTCGGCGAGGATCGCGTACAGCTTGCGCCGGGTCTCGTCGAGCACCTGGGCGGCCCGCTCACGCTGGTCGTCGGTGCCGTTCATCATCACCTGGCGCAGCGCGTTCATCGCCTGCGCGCCGGAGTCACGGATGTCGTGCCAGCTGCTCACCGTGCCCTGGGCGACGTCCGCCCACGGCGGGGTCCGCGCGGCCTCGGTGGCCTCGGCCTGACCGGCCTCGGTGACAGTGAACCGCTTCCGCCCACCACCGGACTCCTCGGTGCTGGCGACGATCACGCCCTCGTCCTCCAATAGCTGAAGGGTGGGGTAGATCGAACCAGGGCTGGGCCGCCACGCACCGCCGGTGCGCGAGTCGATCTCCTGGATCATCTCGTAGCCGTGCATCGGCCGCTCGGTGAGCAGGGCCAACACGGAGGCTCGGACGTTGGGGCGTCGGCCCCGACCCCGTCCACGGCCCCGGCCGCCCCAGGGGCCGCCGTGTCCGTGCTCGTGGCCATGACCGTGCGGACCGGGCGGGACCGGCGGGAAGCCGAATCCCCGCATCCGGGCCTCGTGCATCGGGTGGTGCTGTCGGTGGAACCTCATCGCGTTCTTCCCTTCCTTGGACTATCGCTGATGCATCAACGATATATCGGCAATGCATCGCCGACAACCCGCATCTACCAAACCGTACGTACGTCTTGCTAAGGTGTCGGTCATGCGCCTGCTTCCCCCGCCGGGCCCAGCCCGGGTCCTCACCCTCGGCACTCTGGTCAAGACCGTCGGGCGGGGTCTCTGGCTCGTCGCCAGCGCGCTCTTCCTCACCCGGTCGGTCGGCCTGTCGGCCACCCAGGTCGGCATCGGGCTGACCATCTCGGCCCTGGTCGGTGTCCTGGCCAGCGCCCCGAGCGGCTACCTGGCCGACCGCGTCGGCCCCCGCGGCGTGCAGGTAGGCGCGCTGTTCGTCGCCGGCAGCCTGACCATCGGCCTGATCGCCGTCCGGTCGTTCCCCACGTTCGTGCTGGTGGGAGCGGCCACCGCGCTTGCCGACGCGGTCGAGCGAGGTGCCCGCGGCGCGCTGATCGCCGGAGCGATCCCAGCCGACCAGCGGGTCCGCACCCGCGCCTACCTGCGAGCCACCACCAACGTCGGGATCTCCGTCGGCGCAGTCCTCGGCGGCTTCGCCATCGCGGCCGACACCCGAACCGGGTACGTCGCGCTGATCCTGGCCTCGGCGGCGACATCACTGGCCGCGGCGGTGCTCTTCCTTCGACTGCCCACCGTCGCCCCGGTCGCCGCCCCGACGCACGGCCCCCGGCTGGTCGCCCTACGGGACCGCCCGTTCCTCGCCTTCACACTGGTCGACGGGCTGATGTCGATGCACTTCAGCCTGCTCACCATCGCCCTGCCGCTGTGGATCGCCGACCACACCCGGGCACCCGCCTGGATGATCTCCGCGTTGACGCTTGTCAACACAGTGCTGGTGGTGCTCCTTCAGGTACGCGCCGCGGGTACCGCCGCCACCCTGCCCGGAGCCGCCCGCGCCGCCCGCCGAGCAGGCGTGGCCATCGCCCTGGCCTGCGTACTCTTCGCCGCCAGCGGTGCGCTGCCCACCGTCGGCGCGGTGGGCCTGCTCGGCCTCGGGTCGCTCGCGCACGTCACCGGGGAGTTGTGGCACTCCGCCGCCGGCTGGGGGATCTCCTTCGGGCTGGCACCGGCGGACGCCCAGGGGCAGTACCAGGGGGCGTACGGCATGGGCTACGAACTGGGCAAGATGCTCGCCCCGGTGGTGGTGACCACCCTCGCGCTCGGCTGGGGCGTACCTGGCTGGCTCGTACTCGGTGCCCTGTTTCTCCTGCTCGGAGCCCTGGTGCCCCCGGTCGTCCGGTGGGCCGGACGGACCCGGCCGCAGGGAGCCGGTGCCGGCCTTGTCACTCGACCGGCGAAGCAGGGTGCCGATCTGGCAGGCTGATAGTCGTGCTGACGGTGCCGGTACGCCAACTGGGGGAATCGGAGCGGCGCGCGGTCGAGCGACTGCTCGACCATGACCCGTTCGCGGGCGCGCAGGTCGCCGAGCGGATCGCCGCGCGCGGACTCTCGTGGTGGCGGGCCGAGGGCAGAATCCTGGGGTACGGGGCTCGCCGCAACCTCGAGTCACTCTGCTGGCTCGGCGGCAACCTCACTCCCGTGCTGGCCAGTGACGCAGCGGTGGCTGCCTTCGCCGACCTGCTCGCGGGCGAGGAGCGGCTCTGCTCCTCCATCGTCGGCCGGGCCGATGCCGTCCTCGGGCTGTGGGACCGCCTCTCCGACACGTGGGGGCCAGCACGAGACGTTCGCCCCAATCAGCCGTTGCTGGTCACCGACACGCTGCCACCCGTACCGGCCGACCCGGAGGTGCGCCAGGTTCGCTCCGGCGAAGTCGACCGGCTCTTCCCGGCGGCGGTGGCCATGTACACCGAAGAAGTCGGCGTCTCCCCGCTGGCCGAGGACGGCGGACGCAGCTACCGCCGGCGGGTCAACGACCTGGTCCGGACCGGCCGCGCGTACGCCCGCATCATCGACGGCAAGGTCGTGTTCAAGGCCGAACTGGCAGTGGTCACCAAACGGACGGCGCAGATCCAGGGCGTCTGGGTGGCACCGGAGTGGCGAGGCCGGGGGATCGCCACCGCCGCCATGGCAGCAGTGGTCCGCGACGCGCTGCTACGGGTCGCCCCCACCGTCAGCCTGTACGTCAACGATTTCAACCTCCCGGCCCGCCGTGTCTACGAGCGCTGCGGCTTCCAGCCGATCGGCACCCTGGCCACCGTCCTCTTCTGACCGCTGCGGGTTGGCTGCGGGCGGTCCGCGTTACCGACGCGCGCCAGTCCGGCACCGGCGTTCGGCACCGGCGTTCGGGACCGGCGTTCGGGACCGGCGCTCGGCACCGGCGGCCGGCGGTGGGTGGCTGGTCGTCGGCCTTGCGGGCCCGACGATCCGGCGGTCGGACGTAACGGAAACACCGCTGGCCGACACCCCGGTTGCGGGTGCCGGCCAGCGGTCGGTGTCGCGCGGTGGTGCTGTTGTGCGGGTCAGCTGTTCCAGTACTGGCCAACCAGGTCGGTGGCCTGCTGCTCCCACTGGGCGTAGGCGTCCGGGTAGGCCGACACCTGCACGGTCTGCGCGGCGTCGGTCAGGGGCATGTCCTGCCACCCGTCGACCTGCTTCAA
>NZ_JBEZFJ010000022.1:0-70529 GCF_040649335.1 Micromonospora sp. NPDC048986 | reverse complement strand
GGAGATGCCCGGCGTCCGGGCCGACCTGGAGCGCCTCGTCCGCATCCCCGGCATCGCCTTCGAGGGCTTCGACCACTCGCACGTGGAACGCTCGGGCGCGGGGCACCGGGACACCGGGACACCGGGACACCGGGACACCGGGACACCGGGACACCGGGGCACCGGGACGCGAGCGGGGCGGAGGTGGTTGGGAGGTCGCCAGGCCGGAGATGGGTTTGGCGGCGGGCTTGTCGATCCGGTTGACTGTTCGGGTGCTGAGGGTGGGGTTGACCGGCGGGATCGGGTCGGGAAAGAGCGCGGTGGCCGCGCGACTCGTCGAGCGGGGCGCGGTGCTGATCGACGCCGACCGGGTGGCCCGGGAGGTGGTGGCACCGGGGACGGACGGGCTGGCCGAGATCGTCGCCGCCTTCTCCGACGCGGTGGTGGACGCCGACGGCGCACTGGACCGTGCCGCACTGGGCGCTGTGGTGTTCGCCGACGAGACCGCCCGCCGTCGACTGGAGGCGATCACCCACCCCCGGGTCCGGGCCCGCACAGCGGAGCTGACCGCAGCGGCGGCACCCGGAGCGATAGTCGTCAACGACGTACCGCTGCTGGTCGAGGTGGGTCTCGCGCCGACGTACCACCTGGTGGTCGTGGTGCAGACGGCCGTGTCGACCCGACTGGAGCGGCTGGCGCGCGACCGGGGGATGGGCCGCGCGGAGGCCGAGCGGAGGATCGCCGCCCAAGCCGACGACGCCCGCCGCCGGGCTGCGGCGGACGTGGTGCTGACCAACGACGGGAGCCTGACGGCGCTGCACGACGCCGTCGACAGACTCTGGAAGCAGCGGCTGGTGCCCTACGAGGACAACCTGCGCCAGCGGCGGGTGGTCCCGCCGGACGCGGCCGAGCGGGCCGGGGCCGACGCGAGCTGGCCGCAGCAGTACGCGCGGCTGGCCGCCCGGATCCAGCACGCCCTCGGCTCGGACGCCCTCCGCATCGATCACATTGGTTCGACGGCGGTGCCCGGCCTGGCCACCCAGAACGTCATCGACGTGCAGGTGGCGGTCGCCAGCCTCACCGACGCCGACGGGCCGTTGGCCGATCGGCTGGCGAGCGCCGGGTTTCCGCGGGTGCCGGGGCACTGGTGGGACGACCCGCGCCCGGCCGGCCGGGGCCGGTGGGAGAAGCGGCTGCACGGCAGTGCGGATCCGGCCCGCCCGGTTCGGGTGCACGTGCGGGTGGCCGATTCACCGGGTTGGCGGTACGCGTTGCTGATGCGTGATCACCTGCGTGCCGATCCGGATCAGCGGGCCACGTACCTGCTGCTCAAGCGGGATCTGGTCGACGCGGCACCGGAGGCCGGCGATTCCGGCACGGCCCGCAACCCGTGGTTCGACGAGGAGTACCTGCGGGCCGAGCAGTGGGCCGCGCAGACCGGCTGGCACCCCTGAGGCATCAGCGGGCACCAGGCCGAGGGGTCGGAGACCGAGGGGAGGGCGGCCGAGGGTTGGCAGCCAGTCGGGGCACGACGGCGGGCCAGAGATCCAAATGTGCCCATGCGCCGCCGTCGGTCTGCAACTCGAGCCGGCGCAGCGACCCGTCCCGGTCGAGCCAGTAACGCAGCCGCGCGTCGGCCGGACCCGACTCGATGACGTCCACGGCCCGTCCGGCGGCAACGTCCTCGCGTACCCGCACGGCCGCGCCGCGCTGCCCGACCGACCCGGCGGCGATTGCGGCGTCGAGCAGCACACTCAGGTCGTCTCGGGCGGACCGGGAGACCCGCCAACCCCCGACCGGGGGCGGCAGCGGCGGCCGGGCCGGCGCCTCCGCGGTGCCGCCACCGGCATCGGCCGCCGGAAGGTCCGCCCGGGCCAGACCGGCGGCGTCGCGGCGCAGCAGGATCCGGCGATCCGGTACGCCCAGGTCGGCGACCGCGAGGTACACGGTGCCCGCGGTCCAGCTCAACCAGCCGGCGCCGCGCAGGTTCGTGTCCGTGCCGGTCGGCGCGGTCAGCGTCACGGTGGCACCGCCGTGGGCGCGGAGCCGGGCCGGCAGCCGGTCGAGCCGACGTTGCTCGGCGTCGGTCAACGCGCGGGGGAGACCGGGGCGGCCGCCGAGCGCGTCCACCGGTCGTAGTGTCGGCCGGTCCGCGCGGTTGAAGATGATCGTGACCGGACCCGCGCCGGGCAGCCTGGTCACCAGCTTGTGCAGCCGGGCGTCCTGATCGAGCCAGTACCGGGTCTGCCCGTCCGGGGCGGGCGTCGCGGCGCTGGGCGTGCCGATGGCCGTGCTGGCGGCGGGCGCGCCGGTGGGCAGTGGCGCCTGTATGACGTCCAGTGGGCCGGCCGGCACTGTCTCCCTGGCGATCCAACGCGCCCCGTCGGACGGTGCCGTCCGGGTCGTGGTGTCCGGCCGGTCGGCGGCAAGATCGAGGAGCAGGTCGAGCACCGGTGCCAGGTGCGCCCCGGGTGCCAGTCGGTGCAGCCGCCACCGGTCCGCCGGAGGCATCAGTGGTGGGGAGGCAGGAGTCGGCACCGCCGCCGGATCGGGCCGGATCACCAGCACCGGACCGCTCTTCTGCAACAGCCCGCGCTCGGCGCCCGCTCCCGGCCCGCCCACGTCGAGGTAGAGCAGTGACCGGGACCAGTCCACCCAGCCCACCAGTTCGATTCGGGCGGCGTCGGTGCCGGCCGTGACCCGGACGCCGGCGCGCAGGTCCCGCAGGTTGGTGACCCGCACGGCGGCCAGCCGCTCGCCCTCCGTCAGTGTCAGCGGCCGGGCCGGCTCGGGCGGGTCGGGTGCCCAGCTCAACAGCCCGAGCACCAGCGCCGTCGCGGACGTCACCGCCGTCAGACCGAGCAACAGCAGCACCGTACGTCGACGACGGCCGGCCCTGGGCGGCCCGGCGGTGTCGCTGGTGTCGACGGTGTCCGGGGTGTCGTCGCGGCCTGTGGTGTCGCGGTTCTCCGCGAGGCTTCGCTCGGCGGCGGCCCGCCGCGTTTCGGCGGTCTTGCGGCCGGCGGTGGCTCGCCGCGCGCCGCCGGCGGACCGGCCGGTCGTGGACCTGTTCCCGGTGTCGTTGGTTCGGCCGGCCTTGGACGTGTTCTTGATGTCGTTGGTTCGGCCGGACGCCGAGGCGCCAACGGCCGAGCCGGTGCGGTGCCGCCCGCTGGCCGGGCCGCTGCCGGGGCTGCCGGCCTCCGGTCGGGGCGTCGCGGTGCGGGCGGCGTCGGGTGCCGGGGTCGGAGAGGTGTCCACGGAGATGAAACGGGCGGGGAGGCACCGGGGTGACGAGCAGGGGCGCTCGCGGCGGCCGGTCTGCGCCTCGAGCGCGACCACACGGGTGCGCACGCCGGACGAGCCGGGTGCTGCGACCCGCAGTGCCGGGGGCGACCGGCCGTGATGTTGGCCTGGCCACCGGCCCGGTCGGCCGCCGCGAGCGGCCTACATGAAGAGGGTAGTCCCGGTGACATGGGCCACACAATGGGAATATTGAAGCCGATCACGTACCTGGCGTGACGGCCGTTCCTGTCGGACCTCCGGCGTACCGTTGACGGCATGGCGCTCGACATTCCCCGGCTGGACAGCCGCTTCCAGGTCGTCAGTGACTTTCAGCCGGCCGGCGACCAACCGGCGGCCATCGATGAGCTTGAGCGTCGGGTGCGACGCGGCGACCGCAACACGGTGCTGCTCGGCGCGACCGGCACCGGCAAGAGCGCCACCACGGCGTGGCTGATCGAGCGGCTGCAACGCCCCACCCTCGTGCTCGCCCCGAACAAGACGCTCTGCGCGCAGTTGGCCAAGGAGTTCAGCGAGCTGCTGCCGCACAACGCCGTCGAATACTTCGTCTCGTACTACGACTACTACCAGCCCGAGGCGTACATCCCGCAGACCGACACCTACATCGAGAAGGACTCCTCGATCAACGAGGAGGTGGAGCGGCTGCGGCACTCGGCGACGATGTCGCTGCTCACCCGCCGCGACGTGATCGTGGTGGCCACCGTCTCGGCGATCTACGGCCTGGGCACCCCGGAGGAGTACCTCAACCGGGCGGTGAAGATGCAGGTCGGGCAGGAGCTCGACCGCGACCAGTTGCTGCGCCGGCTGGTCGACATCCAGTACACCCGCAACGACATGGCCTTCCAGCGGGGCACCTTCCGGGTCCGCGGCGACACGCTGGAGATCATCCCGGCGTACGAGGAGCTGGCGATCCGGATCGAGCTGTTCGGTGACGAGGTGGAGAAGCTCTACTACCTCAACCCGTTGACCGGTGACGTGGTCCGCGAGGTCGACCAGCTGGTGATCTTCCCGGCCACCCACTACGCGGCCGGTCCCGAGCGGATGGAACGGGCGATCCGTGACATCGAGGTGGAGCTGGCCGAGCGTCTCGCCGAGCTGGAGCGGCAGGGCAAGCTGCTGGAGGCGCAGCGGCTGCGGATGCGCACCACCTACGACATCGAGATGATGCGGCAGGTGGGCTTCTGCTCCGGCATCGAGAACTACTCGATGCACATGGACGGGCGGCTGCCCGGCAGCCCGCCGCACGCCCTGCTCGACTACTTCCCCGACGACTTCCTCACAGTGGTCGACGAGTCGCACGTGACCATCCCGCAGATCGGCGGCATGTACGAGGGTGACGCGTCCCGCAAGCGGATGCTCATCGACCACGGCTTCCGGCTGCCCAGCGCCGCCGACAACCGGCCGCTGCGCTTCGACGAGTTCCTGGAGCGGGTCGGCCAGCTGGTCTACCTCTCCGCGACCCCCGGCACCTGGGAGATGGAGCAGGCCCAGGGTGAGTTCGTCGAGCAGGTGATCCGCCCCACCGGGCTGGTCGACCCGGAGGTCGTGATCAAGCCGACCAAGGGTCAGATCGACGACCTGATGCACGAGATCAAGCTGCGCACCGACCGGGACGAGCGGGTGCTGGTCACCACACTGACCAAGAAGATGGCCGAGGACCTGTCCGACTACCTCCTGGAGAACGGCATCCGGGTGCGTTACCTGCACTCGGAGGTCGACACGTTGCGCCGGGTGGAGCTGCTGCGTGAGCTGCGCAAGGGCGACTACGACGTGCTCGTCGGCATCAACCTGCTCCGGGAAGGTCTGGACCTGCCCGAGGTGTCGCTGGTGGCGATTCTCGACGCCGACAAGGAGGGCTTCCTGCGCAGCGGCCGGTCGCTGATCCAGACCATCGGGCGGGCCGCCCGTAACGTCTCCGGTCAGGTGCACATGTACGCCGACAAGATCACCCCGTCGATGGCGGCGGCGATCGACGAGACCGATCGGCGTCGGGCCAAGCAGATCGCGCACAACGAGGCGAACGGCATCAGCCCGGAGCCGCTGCGTAAGAAGATCCACGACATCCTCGACGACATCTACCGCGAGGCGGAGGACACCGAGAACTCCCGGGTCGGCGGCGCGGTGCGTCAGCTCTCCCGAGGCAAGGCGCCGGTCAAGGAGACCCGCAGCCGCAGCCGGTCCGCCGCGACCACCACCTCACGGGAGGGGATGGCCCGTGCCGACCTCGCCCAGCTCATCCAGGAGCTCAACGACCAGATGTTGGCCGCCGCCCGCGAGCTCCAGTTCGAGTTGGCGGCCCGGATCCGCGACGAGGTCTCCGACCTGAAGAAGGAGCTGCGCGGCATGGACGCCGCCGGCGTGAAGTGAAGTGACGGCCACCCGGTCGGCCCGCCCGGCGCACCGCGCGGGCCCGGCCGACCGGGGCACGGGAAGGGCGGGCACTGTTGACGGCGGTGGCGCCGATCGGCGAGATGGTCCTCGGGCTGCCCGACGCCAGCCTGCGTCCGTTCGTCGACAGGTACGTGGGCTATCGGGAACGGGCGGACGTGCCACTGGTCCGCCGGGAGTCGGCGGGCGTCTTCGTGGTGCTGATCCTGGGCTGGGGCGCTCCGCTGGACGTGACCGACCCGCGCAGCGCGCAGCGCGGCGTCACCGCTGTCGACTCGTTCGTGGCGGGCACCTTCGACAGTTGGTGCACCACGCGCACCGTGGGTGTGGGGGAGGGCGTCGAGTTGGTGCTCGCCCCGCTGACCGCCCGCCGGCTCCTCGGTCTGCCGCTGAGTGAGCTGACCAATCGGGCCGTCGGCGTCGGGCAGCTCCCGGGCCGTTGGCTGGATCGGCTGCGCGGCCGGCTCGCGGAGGCCCCCGGCTGGCCGGAACGGTTCGAATTGCTCGACCGGGTGCTCGCGGCCCGGCTGGCGGCGTCCCCGCCGGTGGACCCGCGGCTCGACCGGGCGTGGCGGTGGCTGACCGCCAGCGGTGGGCGGGGGAGCGTCGGTGTGCTCGCCGACGAGTTGGGCTGGAGCCGCCGGCACCTCGCGTCCCGGTTCCGGCGGGAGGTCGGGCTGCCGCCCAAGATGGCGGCCCGGCTGCTGCGTTTTCAGCAGGCTCACGCCGTGTCGAGCCAGCCCGGCGGGGCCGGGCGGGGAGTCGACTGGGCCGCCGTGGCTGCGGGCTGCGGCTACTACGACCAGTCCCACCTGATCCGGGACTTCCACGAGTTCGCGGGGGCCACACCGGCCGCGCTGCTCGCCGGCCGCTGACGACGGCAGACCGACCGGCGACCCGCCGAGGTCACATTCGTCCAATCCGGATCCGCGCCGCCGCGCACAGAATGGGTCATGCGAACCATCTATCCGATCTTCCGCTATCCCGATCCGCGCGCCGCGATCGACTGGCTCGGTGCCGCCTTCGGTTTCCGGGTGCACGCCGTGCACGAGGCGCCGGACGGTACTGTCGCGCACGCCGAGCTGGTCCTCGACACCGGCATGATCATGCTTGGTGGTCGGGCCGACGCCCGGCCCCGGCCGGCCGACGACGACTGGTCTGTCTACGTGGCGGTGCCGGACGTCGACGCCCACTGCGCCCGGGCCCGCGCCGCCGGCGCCGAGATCATCCGCGAGCCGTTCGACACCGACTACGGCTCCCGGGACTACGCGGCCCGCGATCTGGCCGGCAACGTCTGGTCCTTCGGCACCTACCGACCCTGAGCCCGGCCACGCCAATCGGGGACGGGCGGCCCGCCGAGGCCGGCCTCGCCGGCTGAAATCGACCTGACCTGCGGGAACGGTGTGTTCGGGCTGGCCCGGCCGGCCAACGGCGTCGAATGCCCTGATTGCGGTGCGCGAGCGAGCTATTGCACTGGGTGATCGTCCTGCGTAGTCTCCCTCGGTGGGGAGGCCGGGATGCCGCTGCCAACAAGTCCTGTCATTCGACGTGCACGTCTCGGCGCAGAGCTGCGCCAACTCCGTCGGCGCGAGTCGCTGACCCTGGAGCAGGTCTGCGACCGGCTGGGCTGGGCCTCGACGTCGAAGCTGTCCCGCATCGAGCTGGGTCAGAGTCGCCCGGACCTCGCCGACGTGCTCGATCTGCTGGATGTCTACAAGGTGCCCACGCCCGCCCGGGAGGCGCTGATCGTCATCGCCCGGGACGCGGCGACCAGCCGAGGCTGGTGGAAGACGCTGGGCGAGATGAGCGAACGGCAGCGCACCTACGCCGAGTTGGAGGCGGGCGCCGCCGACATCGTCGAGTACCAGCCGTCGGTGGTGCCGGGGCTGCTCCAGACGCCCGCGTACGCCCGGGTGTTGGTCGCGGCCGGCGCCCAGCTCACGCCGGAGGTCGATGTGGAGGCCGAGGTGCGCGCACGGGCACTGCGGCAGGAGGTGCTTCGGCGGGCCTACCCGCCGCGCTACACGGCAGTGCTCGCCGAGGCCGTCTGCGACCCGGGTGACCTGCCGGTGGCGGTCTGGCGGGAACAGCTGCGTCATCTGGTCGCGGTGACCGGCCTGTCCCACGTCACGGTGCGGCTGTTGCCGCGGGGGGCGGCCGGTGGCGGGCTGCATCCGCTCACGCCGTATTCCTGCTACGCCTTTCCCGACCCGGCGGACCCGCGCACCGTCATGCTCGAGGCGCTGACCACCGACGTCCGGTTGGCCACCGTGCTCGACGTGGACCGCTACGAGCGGATGACGGCGGCGCTGCTGGCCGCGGCGCTGTCACCGGAGGAGACGGTCACCGTGCTGGCCCGCCGCGTCGGCGAGTAACGGTTGAGGGGCGCCGACGGTGACGCGCCGCGCGGCCACCGGGCCCGGCGCCCCCGAGCCCGTCGGGACCGGCGGCCGGCGCGTGCGTCCGGCACGATAACCGTGGGGTACGACAGCTCGGCTCAGGCCGGTACGTCGAGGAAGTGTTCGACAACGGGTGGTCCCGCGAAGTGCGGCCCGATCAGCGCCCGCCACTTGTCGAACCGTTCGGTGGCCCGGAAGTTCCTCTCGTGCGCCTCGACCGAGTCCCATTCCACCAGCAGCACGAAGCGGGTCGGTGACTCGATTCCTCGGGTCATCCGCACCGACCGGCAGCCGGTCGCCCCGGCGAGCACCGGGTGACCCTCGGCGTACGCGGCGGCGAACGCGTCCTCGTGTCCGGGTAGTACGTCGATCAGCGCGACCTCAAGCACCATGTCGGACAGCCTCCCACGGCTGTCGGGGCGGTCGGCGTCGCGGGGTCTGTTCCGATGCCAGCGACACCCCTAGGGTCTGTGTCGTGATCATCGATTGGCTCACCGGCACCGCGTTTCGGGTGGCCGGTACGGGCACCACCTGGGCGGAGCTGCTGGGGTTCGTGACCGGTGTGCTCAACGTGTGGTTGGTGGCCCGGCAGAAGATCGCCAACTGGCCGATCGGCATCGCCAACGTGCTGCTGCTCATGGTGCTGTTCTGGACTGCCGGGCTGTACGCCGACGCGGGGCTCCAGGTCGTCTACGTCGCGCTCGGCTGCTACGGCTGGTGGCACTGGCTGTTCGGGGGCGAGCGGCGTACCCGGCTCACTGTCAGCCGGACGGGGCGGCGGGAGTGGCTGGGGCTGGCCGCCGCCGGGCTGCTGCTCACCGGCGCGCTCTGGGTGCTGCTGGACCGGGCCACCGACTCGACGGTACCGCTGCCGGACGCGGTGACAACGGCGCTGTCCCTGCTGGCCACGTACGGGCAGACCCGCAAGCGGATGGAGAGTTGGTGGCTCTGGATCGCCGCCGACCTGATCTACATCCCGCTGTACGCGTACAAGGGGCTGCACCTGACGGCCGTGCTCTACCTGGTCTTCCTCGCCCTGTGCGTACTCGGGTTGCGGGCGTGGCGCGCCGATCTGCGTCGGGCCGAGCGGCCGAGCGCGGTCCCGCCCGGCCCGGCCCCGGTCACCGTGTGAACGCCGAGGCATCCGGCAGTGCGCCGTTGCCACGCGGGCCGGCGCGTGCGGCCGGCGTGGAGTTCGGGCACGGGATGGTGGTGGGCAAGTTCTATCCGCCGCACGCCGGGCACCACGCGCTGATCCGGGCCGCCGCCGCTCGCTGCGCCGAGGTGACAGTCGTCGTGGCGCCCTCGCGTCGGGAGTCCATTGCGCTCCCGCTGCGCCTGGACTGGCTGCGGGAGGTGCACGCGGACACACCGTGGGTCCGTTTCGTCGGCCGGTACGACGACCACCCGGTGGACTACGCCGATCCGACGGTCTGGGACGCGCACTGCGCCGTGTTCCGTGAGGCGGTCGGGTCCGCGTCGGTGGACGCGGTCTTCTCCTCCGAGGCGTACGGCGCGGAGTTGGCGCGCCGCTTCCACGCCGTACCCGTGTCGGTGGATCCGGACCGGCGGACCGTGCCGGTGTCCGGGACGGCGGTGCGCGCGGACCCGGCGGGTCACTGGCGGTGGCTGAGCCCGCCGGTGCGGGCGTGGTTCGTCCGGCGGGTGGTGGTGGTCGGGGCCGAGTCGACAGGGACCACGACGATGGCGGCGGCGCTCGCCGGGCACTACGGCACGTCCTGGGTGCCGGAGTACGGCCGGGAGTTGACGGCTCGCAAGTTGGCCCGGTTGCGGGAACGCACGCCGGAGGCGACAGTCTTCGACGTCGCCTGGGACCGGGACGACTTCCGCGCTGTGGTCCGCGAGCAGCAGGCGGCCGAGGACGCGGCGGCCCGGTCGAGCGGGCCGCTGCTGGTCTGCGACACCGACGCGCGGGCGACTGCGGTGTGGGAGGAGCGCTACCTGGGCAGCGCCTCGGAGGAGGTGCGTGCGGCGGCGCGCCGGCCGGCGCTGTATCTGCTGACGGATCACCGGGGCGTGCCGTTCACCGATGACGGGCTGCGCGACGGTGAGCACCTGCGGGCCTGGATGACCGAGCGCTTCCGGGCCGAGCTGGCCGGCTGCGGGGTGCCGGTGGTGGAGTTGGCCGGGTCGCCCGCCGATCGGTTGGCCCGAGCGGTGCGGGCCTGCGACGACGTGCTCGCCGCCGGCTGGTCGCTCGCCGACCCGATCGCCGCACCGGACGTGCACTAGCCTCCTAGGAAGCCTTAGGCGGTGTGACCACGTCGGGCGGTGTCCGGCGCCACCGGATGCCCGGGGTGTGATCACGGGGCGTGGTGGGCAAGAATGGTCACCGAGGAGGGGAGTATTCCCCCGCAACGGAGTCGTCAGCACGGTCGATCGCCGGAACCACGGTGCCCGACCCGGCCCCGTAGGTCGCCGCCCCTGTCCGGGGCGACGGCGGAAGAGACCTCCGACAGTCACCAGAGTGAGCGACAGCGGCACGCCGGCTCCCGCAGGGGCGTACGGTGTGCCCGACGCCGCGTGTCTGCCGGAGGAATGAACGTTGGACGTGTCCGGATTGGTGTGGGCGGGGACGCTTGTCGCACTGACTGCGGTCCTGCTCGTCGACCTGTTGATCATCGGTCGGCGGCCACACGAGCCGAGTGTGCGGGAGTCGAGCCTCTGGGTCGCCTTCTACGTCGGTCTCGCCCTGCTCTTCGGCGCGGGCGTCTGGTTGGCCTCCGGGGCCAGCGCGGCCGGCCAGTTCTACACCGGCTGGCTCACCGAGTACAGCCTCTCGGTGGACAACCTCTTCGTCTTCGTGATCATCATGGCTCGCTTCGGTGTGCCTCGGCAGTACCAGCAGAAGGTGCTGCTCGTCGGCATAGTGCTGGCGCTGGTGATGCGCGGCGGGTTCATCGCCGCGGGCGCGGCGCTGATCACGCAGTTCTCCTGGGTCTTCTACATCTTCGGCGCGTTCCTGATCTACACCGCGGTGAACCTGGCCCGGCAGGGTGAGCCGGACGAGGACGAGTTCTCCGAGAACGTGCTGATCCGGTGGAGCCGCAAGGCGCTGCCGATCTCGAAGGACTACGACGGCGCGAAGCTCACCACCCACGCGGCCGGCAAGCGGCTGTTCACCCCGATGCTGATCGTGATGATCGCGATCGGCACCACCGACCTGATCTTCGCGCTGGACTCGATCCCGGCGATCTTCGGCATCACCCAGGAGCCCTACCTGGTCTTCACCGCCAACGTCTTCGCGCTGATGGGCCTCCGGCAGCTCTACTTCCTGCTCGGCGGCCTGCTGGACCGGCTGATCTACCTGAGCTACGGCCTGGCCGTCGTGCTCGGGTTCATCGGGGTCAAGCTGGTGCTGGAGGCGCTGGCCGACAACAACCTGCCGTTCATCAACGGTGGCGAGCATGTCGGCTGGGCACCACACATCCCGATCTGGTTGTCACTGCTGGTCATCATCGGCACCCTGGGCATCGCCACCGCCGCCAGCCTGATCAAGTCCTCCCGGGACCGGCGTCGCGAGTTGACCGACGCCCGACGCTGACCGGTCACCGGCCGGGTGCGGACACGCGCCCGGCCGGCGAGGGGGTGCGCTCCGGAACTGCTGCCGGCTCGACAGACACCTGCGATACGCCCTAGACCCGGTGCGCGCCCACCAGCGTGGCGGTCCGGTCGGCCGGCAGTTCCTCTTCGATGACCCGCCGCCGCCGGTAGCAGGCGTGCAGCATCCGGCGATGGCCGCCCTCGCCCGGGGCGGCGGTGACGATGCCGATGTGGTGGATCTTGCGGCCGGGTCGGGCGAAGAAGTAGAGATCGCCGGGGCGTTCCGCGCCCAACGCCAGCGGGGTGGTGGCCACGGCCTGATCGTCGGCGTCGCGCGGCAGCAGCACCCCGAACCGCCGCCAGGCCAGATGCACCAGGCCCGAGCAGTCGATGCCGTGCGCGGAGAGACCGCCCCAGATGTAGACCACGTCCAGCAGGCGCTGTGCCACCGCGAGCGCCTGCGCGGCGGCCGGCGACGCCGCCGTCGACGGCACCAGGTGGCGGTCGGGCAGCCAGAGCGGGGTGACCCGACCGGGGACGTGCACAGGCCGCCAGTCGTCCAGCGCGGGGCCGGCCGGGACGAGCCGGGTGCCGACGACGACGCCGGGCAGCGCCACCGGCCCGTTCGGGGTGGCGTGCAGCCCGGTGACAGTGGCGTCCACCACCAGCGGGTGGTCGGTGCTGGTCTGGGTCGGGTCGAGAACGGCCAACTGCTCGGCCGGGAGCCAGCCCGGATAGCCGCGGGGGTCGAGCTTGGCGGCTGGTTGTTCGACGGCGACGACCCGGGCCCAGCCGTCCGGGCGCAGCTCGCTGACGAGGACCCGCTCGCCGAGCAGGAGCTGGCTCAGCACACAGTCGCCGACCTGCTGGTCGGTGTCCAGGCCCGAGACCCAGGTCGGAATGTCGACGCCGGCGGTCAGCGCCGGACCGTCGACCGGGCGGACTGCCTCGGGGGAGGTCCACAGCGTCGCCACGGCGACCCGGACGACGGCCTCGCGGCCCGGTCGCAGCTCCACGTCAACCCCCCAGATGGTGTCGGCTGTCCTGGGGAACCCTATGAAAGAAACCGACGGCCATCAACCACGAGCCTGCACTTTTGCTTCAGCGATGCCGGAGATGCCCAGGCCAGGGGAGTCCGGCAGCACCACCGTCGCCCCGTCGTAGCGGATGCCACCCTGCACCGGTGACCAGGCCAGCCACCAGGCCGCGTCCAGGTCGGGGACCGCTGTGGTGCCGTACGCGGCGACCAGGCTCGCGGCCGCCCCGATGCCTACCTGACTCTCCATCATCGAGCCGACCACAGTGCCGAGCCCGTGCGCGGTGGCCAGGTCGAGGAGGGTACGGGCCGGGTGCAGTCCACCGCACTTGGCCAGTTTGACGTTGACCAGGTCGGCGGCTCGGCGGCGGATCACCTCCACCAGGTCCCGGACCCCGAAGACCGCCTCGTCGGCCAGGATCGGCACTGACACCCGGTCGCTGACCCAGGCCAGCCCGTCCAGGTCCCAGCGGGCCACCGGCTGCTCGACCAGCTCCACGTCGAGCCCGGCGTCCTCGATGCCGCGGATCACCCGGACCGCCTCCCGGGGCGTCCAGCCCTGGTTGGCGTCCAGCCGGATCCGGGTGCCGGGGCCGACGGCCGCCCGTACCGCGCGCACCCGGTCCAGGTCACCGGCCGCGTCGGTGCCGACCTTCAGCTTGAGCACGCCGAAGCCGTCGGCCTGCCGCTGTCGTGCCGCTGTCGCCAGGTCCACCGCATCGCCTGCCGCCAGCGTGACGTCCGTCGGGACCCGCAGCGTGGTGCCCCCGAGCAACCGCACCAGGGGTACGCCCAGTCGCCGCGCGGCGAGGTCGTGCAGGGCGACGTCCACCGCCGCCTTCGCCGCCTCGTTGCCGACCACGGCGCGCTGCACCTCGGCGCAACGGGTCACCAGGTCGTCCGGGTCACGGCCGACCAGCTGTGGGCCGAGCAACTCGCGGACGCACGCCTGCGCGCCGCCGACCGACGCGCCGGTGACCTGCCAGACCTGCGGCGCCTCACCGAAGCCGGACCGGCCGTCGCTGTCGACGAGCTCGACGACCAGCGTGTCCACTGTGGTGGTACGACGCAGCGCGGTGACGAACGGGGTGTGTAAGGGGGCGGAAACCCGGTGGGTGCGTACCGCCGAGATCGTCATGTGAGGCACCCTATACGGAGGTTCACGGTGGGAGGGGAGACCGGATGACCGGGCAGGGCTGGGAGCTGGTGGGTGCACCGAACGCGCGTGACCTGGGCGGGCTCGTCGGCGCGGACGGGCGGCGGGTCCGGGTCGGCCAGTTGATCCGCACCCCGGCGCTGGGACGGCTGACCGACGAGGACCTACCGGTGCTGGCGAAGCTGGGGCCGGCGTGCGTGGTGGATCTGCGCGACGCCTCGGAGATCGCGGTCGCGCCGGAGGACAGATTCGGCGGTGAGCCACGGGTGGTGCGCCTGCCGGTGCACGACGCGGAGCACCCGGTCTTCACGTACGTCTCGGCGGTGCTGCTCGGTCACGACCTGAACGCGTACGCGGAGCTGGCCCGGCAGGGCACGGCGGGGGCGATGGCGGCGATCTACCGCTGGTTCGTCACCGGTGAGTCGGCGCGGGTCGGCTTCGCCGAGGCGGTGCGGCTGGCGTCCCGGCCGGAAAATCTGCCGCTGCTCTACCACTGCTCCGCCGGCAAGGACCGCACCGGGTGGCTGACCGTCATCCTGCTGACGGCGCTCGGGGTCGACGAGGCGGCCATTCGCGCCGACTACCTGCGCAACAACGAGCTGACCGACAGCCTGCGGGCGGTGATCGTCGAGGCGATGCGCCGACGGAACCCCGAGCTGGACGTCGACGCGGTGTTGCCGGTGCTGGAGGTTCGTGCCGAGTACCTCGACGCCGGTTACGCCGAGGTGCGTCGGGTGCACGGCTCGTTCGACGCGTACCTGCGCGACGGGTTGGGGCTCACCGACGCCGACCTCAGGGCGTTGCGGGCGCAGTTGCTGGAGTGACAGGTGCCTCGGTGGGTGTGCTGGTGCGGGCGGCCCGGCCGGTGACGATCAGCGCCTGGCCGGCGGCGTAGGTCGCCATCACCAGCACCGGCGCGCCGGGTGGCTGGGCCACCTCTGCCACCCCGGCGGCGATCAGCAGGTCGGAGCCGAGGAAGAGCGCGGCGCCGAGACCGACCCGCCAGCCCTGGGTGGTGGCGGTGCTGGCCATGGCGGCCAGCGCGATCGCGTAGCCGGCCACCGGTACGGCCAGCCCGGCGTCGGTGAGCCCGCCCCACATCCAGCTGAGGGCGATGACGGTCAGCACCGCGTACCCCAGGGGGACGGCGACCAGCGGCGTGCGGCGCAGCGCGGTAGCCGCGCCGTGTCGGGTGAAGGCCGCGAGGTAGCAGAGGTGCGTGCCGAGGAAGCAGCCCATGCCGGCGAGGAACCAGTAGGTGCCGTCGATCATCAGGGCGACGTCGCCGCCGGTGGCGAATGCCAGCGCGGCGAGCAGCAGCCGGTCCGGCCGGGCCGCGCGTTCGGCGCTGACCCGCCAGAGATACGCGGCCAGCAGCGGCATCAGCAGCGGCTTGGTGAGCAGGAAGGCCAGGCCGCCGCCGGTGGCGTTGGCCAGCAGGTTCGCCGCCGTCACGACGAGGAAGGCGATCAGCACTGTGCGACTGCGGGGCATCGGCGGCTCCGGGGTGGGGGTGCGAGCAGCGTAGCCGCAGTCTGCGGCGCTGTCCTGGCCGCCGAGACTGTCGGGTCAGAGCTGGTGGCGGGTGGCCCAGACCTGCGCCGAGATGTGCGCGAGCAGCAGGCAGGCGTCGTCCTCGACCTGGTCGTCGCCCCCGGCCAGGTCGGTGGTGGTGCAGACGGCGATCAGGTACGGCGGGGCGTCGTCGGGCAGCACCAGGCCGGCGCCGTGGCGGACGCCGCGTACCCAACCGTTCTTGTGCGCGATGCGGGTGCCCGCAGGCAGTCCGGCGGCGAGGTCCTCGCGGTGTTCCTGAGCGAGCAGGACGTCCAGCATGGTGGCGCAGGCGGCCGGTGAGGCGAGTGGGCCGGGGTTGTCGGCCCCGGTGGCCAGGGCACCGAGCAGGGCGGCCAGGTCGGCGGCGGTGACCGTGTTGGTGATGCCGGCCTCGCGGGCGGCGAAGTCCTCGATGCCGCGGCCGGTGACGCTGTTGCGGGCGCCGGCGAGCGCCCAGATTTCGGCTACCGCGGGCAGCCCGACGTGGCCGAGGACGAGGTTGGTGGCGAGGTTGCTGGAGCGCACGATCATCCGGTCGGCCAGCCAGCGCAGCGACGCGGTGCCGCCGATGCGGTCCCAGACCGCGTCGTCGTTGTCGTAGGGCTTCGCGTTGGCGAAGCGGGGTGCGCCGGGCTGGGCGGAGTCGAAGTCGTTGACGACCGGGACCGGGGTGTCCAGGTCCAGGGTGCCTGCCTCGGCGGCGCGGTGCAGCGCGGCGAGCACCGCCACCTTCATGGTGCTCGCGGCGTAGTGGCCGGCGTCCGCGTGGCGGGTCCAGGTCGGCGGCGCGTCGAGCCGCCCCACGTACGCGGAGACGGTGCCAGGCACCCGGTCCAGGTGGGCGTCGAGATCATCCCAGGTCATGCCGGTGACCGTAGCGGATCAACCGGGGGTGGGCTCGCGTACCCGTGCGGGGAAAAACGACGGGCGCGCCGCCCGCAAGTGGGCGGCGCGCCCGTCGTCGGGTGCTGGTGGGTCAGCCGGCGTGCTTGCGGCGGGCGGCGGCGCGACCCCGCAGCTGCTGGTCGAGCACCACCTTGCGGATGCGCACAGCGGTCGGGGTGACCTCGACGCACTCGTCCTCGCGGCAGAACTCCAGGGCCTGCTCCAGCGAGAGCTTGCGCGGCGGGATCAGCTTCTCCGTCTCGTCGGAGGTCGACGCCCGCATGTTGGTGAGCTTCTTCTCCTTGGTGATGTTGACGTCCATGTCGTCGGAGCGGGAGTTCTCCCCGACGATCATGCCCTCGTACACCTCGGTGGTGGGGTCGACGAAGAGCTGGCCGCGCTCCTGAAGGTTGATCATCGCGAAGGCGGTGACCGCGCCGGCCCGGTCGGCGACCAGCGAACCGTTGTTGCGGGTGCGCAGCTCGCCGAACCACGGCTCGTACGACTCGAAGACGTGGTGCAGGATGCCGGTGCCCCGGGTGTCGGTGAGGAACTCGGTGCGGAAGCCGATCAGGCCGCGCGCCGGCACCAGCCACTCCATCCGGATCCAGCCGGTGCCGTGGTTGACCAGCTGCTCCATCCGGCCCTTGCGGGTGGCGAGGAGCTGGGTGATGGCGCCCAGGTACTCCTCCGGAGCGTCGATGGTCAGCCGCTCGACCGGCTCGCAGGTCTTGCCGTCGATCTCCCGGGTGACCACCTGCGGCTTGCCGACGGTCAGCTCGTAGCTCTCCCGGCGCATCTGCTCGACCAGGATGGCCAGTGCCAACTCGCCGCGGCCCTGCACCTCCCAGGCGTCCGGCCGCTCGGTGGGCAGGACCCGCAGGGACACGTTGCCGATCAGCTCCTTGTCGAGCCGGTCCTTGACCATCCGCGCGGTGACCTTGGAGCCCTTGACCCGGCCGACCAGCGGCGAGGTGTTGGTGCCGATGGTCATCGAGATGGCCGGCTCGTCGACAGTGATCAGCGGCAGCGCGACAGGGTTCTCGACGTCCGCGAGGGTCTCACCGATCATGATCTCCGGGATGCCGGCGACGGCGATGATGTCGCCAGGGCCGGCGGTCTCGGCCGGCTTACGCTCCAGGCCCTCGGTCATCAGCATCTCGGAGATGCGGACCCGCTGGGTGCTGCCGTCGGTGCGGCACCAGGCCACCGTCTGACCCTTGCTGATGGTGCCCTGACGGACCCGGCACAGCGCCAGCCGGCCGAGGAACGGCGAGGCGTCCAGGTTGGTGACGTGCGCCTGCAACGGCGCGCCGTCCTCGAAGGCGGGTGCCGGGATGGTGTCCAGCAGGGTGCGGAACAGCGGCTCCAGTGAGGTGCTGTCGTCGGGCACCGAGCCGTCGGCGGGCTGGGTCAGCGAGGCGATGCCGTCGCGGGCGCAGGCGTAGACGATCGGGAAGTCGATCTGCTCCTCGTCGGCGTCCAGGTCGAGGAAGAGCTCGTAGGTGTCGTCCACGACCTCCTTGATCCGGGCGTCCGGACGGTCCACCTTGTTGATCACCAGGATGATCGGCATCCGGGCCCGCAGCGCCTTGCGCAGCACGAAGCGGGTCTGCGGCAGCGGGCCCTCGCTGGCGTCGACGAGCAGCACCACACCGTCGACCATGGTCAGGCCGCGCTCCACCTCGCCACCGAAGTCGGCGTGGCCGGGGGTGTCGATGATGTTGATGGTGACCGGGTCGGAGCCGTCCGCCGGCAGGTAACGCACACCGGTGTTCTTGGCCAGGATCGTGATGCCCTTTTCCCGCTCCAGGTCACCGGAGTCCATCACCCGCTCGGTGTTCTCGCCGCGTGCGCCGTACGCGCCGGCCTGCCGCAACATGGCGTCGACCAGGGTGGTCTTGCCGTGGTCGACGTGAGCGATGATGGCGACGTTGCGGAGGTCGGTGCGAAGCTGCATACCCTCTATCCTTCCGCCTGCGCTCGCGCAGGCCGCGTCGGGGTCACCCCCAGGTGCCCCTGATCTATGGTGAAACGGCTGTGCCGGTGGTTCCCCCGGCTGGCATGCTGGCACCCGTGTCCCGGGGGCCTGAGTGCACGACCTGCTGACCTGGGTGCAGGGTCTGCCCACCCTGTGGATCTACCTGGTCGCCGCGCTGATCGTGGCGGGCGAGACCGCGGTGATCTTCGGCCTGCTCGTGCCGGGTGAGGCTACCCTGCTGCTGGTCGGCTTCCTCACCTACAACGGTACCTTGCGGCTCGGGCCGGCGTTGCTCGCGATGATCGTCGCGGCGGTCGTCGGCGATGGCCTGGCCTTTCGGGCCGGACGGCGGTACGGCTCCCGGCTGCGCGCCGGGCTGGGTCACCGGGTCGGGCCGCAGCGGTGGGCCCGGGCCGACGCCATGCTCGCCCGCCTCGGCGGGCGGGGGGTGTTCGCCGCCCGATGGGTGGCTTTCGCCCGGACCCTGGTGCCTCGGCTGGCCGGTGCGGCCGGCATGCCGTACCGGCGGTTCGCCCTCTGGAACCTGGCCGGGGTGGTGACCTGGGTGGGCGGCTCGGTGCTGCTCGGTCACCTCGCCGGTGAGTCGTACGACACTGTCTCCCGGCTGCTCGGACGGGCCACCGGGGTGGCGTTCCTGCTGCTGGCCGGCCTGGTGGGTGTGGTGCTCGTGGGTCGGTGGCTGGGCCGTAACCCCGACCCGGTGCGCGCGCTGCTGTCCCGGGCCGGCGCGCTGCCTCCGGTGCGGTGGCTCACTGCCCGCTACGGGGTGCTGTTCTTCCTGGTGGCCATGCGGATCGGCCCGGCCTGGACGCTGCTGCTCAATCTGGCCGCCGGGTTGCTGCTGCTGTTCGCCGCCGGGCTCGCCATCGCCGGTCTGCTCGCGGTGGCGGTCCGCAACAGTGGGCTGGCCGCGCTGGATGGCGCCATCGCCGGGTGGTTCGCGGCTCGGCGTACCCCGGACGCCGCCGACGCCACACTGGTGCTGGTGTCGGTGGTACGCGGGTCGGTGCTGATCCTGTTGGTGGCGCTGGTGGCGGCGGTGCTGGCGTGGCGCAACCGACCCTGGCGGGCCGACCTGCTCAGCGTGGTCGGCACGGTGGGCGCGTTCGTGCCGCTGGTGGTGCTGGCGGTGGTGGCCGAACTGACCGGCCCGAACGGGACCGCCCCGGGCGGCGGTGAGGCGGCTGCGCTCTCGACCCAGAACGCTGTGGTCGCGGCGAGCTTCTGCACCCTGGCCTGGCTGGTGTCGCGCAGCGCCCGCTGGCCGGTGGCGGTGGCCGCCTGGACCGCCGCGGCGGCGGGGGTGCTCGGGATCGGCGGCGCGCGGCTCTACCTCGGACTGGACACGGCGAGCGGGACGGCCGCGGCGGTCCTGCTCGGGGTGCTCTGGACCGTGGTGTTCATGGTCGCCTGGGCGACCCGGGACCGGGCGGTGGGTAACGGTCAGCCCCCGGTGGACCAGGCCCCCCGGCGCCCGTCGCAGGGGCAACGCCGCCCGGTCGAACCTTGTTAGGGTGCGGCGACAATCACACGGGGGAGGCAACGGCATGGTTCGACGCCACGATCGGCTGGGCGCCGCGGTGCTCGCCGGGCTTCTGCTGGCGGGCGCGTTGGTCGGCTGCGCCGCCAAGGGGGAAACCCCATCGGGCCTGGCCGCGCCGGTCGCCGTCACCGACGGGCCGACGGATGCCCCGTCCGACGAGGTCAACGGGGAGCCGAGCCCGTCGGTGAGTGCTGTGGAATCGATGGGTTCCGCGCCGAGTCGTAGCGCGACCCCGAAGCCGAAGCCGACGAAGAAGCCGACCCGGGCGGCGCCGAAACCGCGCACGGTGCCGAAGCCGCCCACCGAGACCGAGGTTCCGCCGGCGCCGCCGAAGCCGGCGCCGAGCTCCTGCAAGCCGACCTACAAGGGCAACCAGGCGAGCCGGTCCGCTGTGAAGGCGGCGCTGACCGATGCGGCCAACCGCACCTACTGGCCGGTGTCGGCACCGGACATCAAGATCCCGCTCAACCTGCTCAAGGCCACCGCGTGGCAGGAGAGCGGCTGGCAGTCCAACATCTACGCCTGCGACGGCGGGGTCGGGCTGTTGCAGGTGATGCCGGCCACCGCGACCTGGATGAACCAGCGGTTCGAGAAGAGCTACGAGATCGACGCCTACCAGGACAACGCCTACCTCGGCGCCACCTACCTGGCCTGGGCGACGAAGTACATCGGCGACATGTACTTCGAGTCCGACTTCCGGCTCGACCCGGCACTGTGCACCAGCGAGCTGAACTCCTGCCTGCTCAACGCCGTCATCGCCGCGTACAACTTCGGGCACGGTGCGGTGGCTCAGGAGGGGGAGCCGCTGACCATCCCCAACCCGTCGTACGTGCGCAACGTGCGGGCGCTGATGAGCGAGTGTGTCTGCCTGGCGTACTGACCTCGACGGGGGCCGTGGCGGGACTCACCACGGCCCCCGTCGAGTCGGTCAGTCGCGCGCGGCGACCGGCTCGGGCGAGCGCGGGATCGCCTGCACCGGGTCGCGCGTGATGCGGCCGGGCCACCAGAAGCGGTCGCCGAGCAGGAACGCCAGCGCCGGCACCAGGACCGTACGGACCAGCAGGGTGTCGAGCAGGACGCCGATGCAGACGATGATCCCGATCTGGGTCAGGGTGATCAGCGGCAGCACACCGAGCACGGCGAAGACCGCGGCGAGCAGCACTCCGGCGCTGGTGATCACCCCGCCGGTGACCCGCAGGGCGGAGAGCATCCCGGCGCGGGTGCCGGCGCTGCGGGCGTCCTCCCGGGCCCGGGTGACCAGGAAGATGTTGTAGTCCACCCCGAGCGCCACCAGGAACACGAAGGCGAGCAGCAGCACACCGCTGTCCAGGGCCGGGAAGCCCAGCACGTGGTCGAAGAGCAGCCAGGCCGCGCCGAGGCTGGCGAAGTACGACGCGATCACGGTGAGCACCAGCAGCAGCGGCGCGAGCAGACCGCGTAGCAGCAGCACGAGCACGGCGCCGACCAGCACCAGGATGATCGGCAGGATGAGTCGCAGATCCCGGTCGTTGGCCTCGTCGGAGTCGTAGGTGGCGGCCACGGAGCCACCGACGATCGCCCCGGACGGGGCGTCGGCGCCGGCGGCGGCCGGCGGCGCGGAGTCGGGAACCGCGGCGACCGCCGCGCGCAGCGCCTCGATCGCGCGGTCCGAGGCGGTGGTGCCGGGTTCGGCGTCGAGGACCACGTCGACCTGGGCGACGGCGGTGCCGGCGTCGCCGGGGCGCGCCGAGGCGACACCGGGTACCGCGGTGGCGGCGTCGGTGACCGCCCGCACCGCCGCCGGGGTGGTGATCACGGCGACGGGTTGGGTGCTGCCGGCGGGGAAGGCCCTGGCCAGGGTCTGTGCCCCGGTCACCGCCTCGGGCGCGGCCCGGAACTGTTCGGTCTCGGACAGGCCGGTGCGGATGCCGAGCCCACCCAGTGCCAGGCCTCCGAGCAGCACTGTGGCCAGCGTCGCTACCACCACCGGGCGGCGTTGCACGGCGGCGCCGAGTCGACCCCAGAGCCGACCCTCGCGCACCGGGCCGCCGACGCGGGGTACGAACGGCCAGAACAGGCCGCGACCGAAGAGCACCAGCACGGCGGGGAGCACGAACAGGGCCGAGAGCATGGCGAAGACCACACCGGTGGCGCAGGCCACGGCCAGCGCGCGGTTGGTCTCCTGCTCACTGAGCAGCAGGGTGAGCACGCCGAGCACGACGGTGCCACCACTGGCCAGGATCGGCTCCGCGGTGCGGCGCAACGCGGCGCGCATCGCCGCGAACCGGTCCTCCTCGCGGCGCAGCTCCTCCCGGTAGCGGGCGATGAGCAGCAGCGCGTAGTCGGTGGCGGCGCCGAAGACCAGCACACTGGCGATGCCGGTGACCTGACCCTGTTGGAGGTTGATGCCGACGCCCGGCACGATGACGTCCACCGCGCGCAGGGTGAGCTGCTCGGTGGCGGCGACCACGACCAGCGGCACGATCCACAGGAACGGGCTGCGGTAGGTGATCAGCAGGAGCAGCGCGACCACCGCGGCGGTCACCACGAGCAGTGTGACGTCGGCGCCGTCGAAGACCGAGGAGAGGTCGGCGGTGAAAGCCGGGGCGCCGGTCACCTCGGCGGTCAGCCCGTCGGGCAGGTCGGCGAGGGTGGCGCGCAGCTGGGTCACCGCGTCGGTGACGACCTCCTGCCCGCCGGCGGTGTCCAGCGGCACGGCGACCAGGGCCACCGCGCCGTCCGGGGAGACCTGGGCGGGGCTGACCTGCCCACCCACCGCGAAGCGGCGCAGACCCTCGGCGCGAGCGCCGACAGTCGCCCGGTCGGTCTCGCTCAGCGCGCCGCGGTCGCTGCGACTGATCACCACGATGGCCGGCTGCACGTCGCTGGAGGGCAGTTGATCCTGGAGGCGTTGCACCTGGGTCGACTGCCACTGCACCGACAGGCCGGTGGCGGAGACCGGCGCCGGGTTGTCCGGCTGGGGTGTCCCGAAGACGGCAGCGCCCACGACGATCGCGGCGGCCACGGTGAGCCAGGCGGCCAGCCGGCCACGAGCGACTCTGGTGAACACAGACATCAGGTGACCTCAAGGTCTTTCGAAAGACAAGTATCTTGATGACCGAGATTATCTGGGGCTGTTCTATGCTGCAACCCGGGGGACCGACGACGAGAAGAGCGGCGCGAGGTGGCGACTCACGGCATGTACCGACGGCGCGACACGCGCCGCGAGCAGCTGGTCGCGGAGATCACCAACAACCTCCGGCGGTACGCGGCGGACGCCCAGCAGGTCGGCCACGCCTTCGCCAACCTGCACGGTCTCAACCCGACCGACCTGCAGGCGCTGATCGCCGTGATGGACGCCGAGCTGCTCGGTGACCCGATCACCCCCGGCCGTCTCGGCGAGCAGCTGAACCTCTCCTCCGGCTCGGTCACGGCCCTGATCGACCGGCTGGAACGGGCCGGGCACATCCGCCGCGACCGGGACACCGTCGACCGGCGCAAGGTGCTGCTGCACTACGCCGACCAGGGTGCCGCCCTGGCCATGGAGTTCTTCCGGCCGCTGGGCGCCCGTACCGACACGGTGATGGCCCGCTTCAGCGAGGACGAGCTGGAAGTGGTGCGGCGGTTCATGGCGGAGATGAGCGAGTCGCTGCGGGGGCACCGCGACGCGGTGCGCGCCGCCCGGCCGGAGTCACCGCGCCGCCCGACGGGCTGACCGGTGCCGGACCTCGTCACCCGCGTCGCCAGCGCCGCGCTGCGCCTGGCACCGAGCCGCCCCGGCCCGGTGCGGGTCAGCCGCGACCTCCCGGTGCGGGCCCGCGACGGTGTGGTGCTGCGCACCGACCACTACGCCCCGGCCGTCCGCGGCGCGCCGACCGTGCTGATCCGCACCCCCTACGGGCGCGGTGGACCGCTGCGGCTGCTCGGTCGGCTGCTCGCCGCCCGGGGTCGACACGCGGTGATCCAGTCGTGCCGGGGCACCGGCGGCTCCGGTGGAACGTTCGCCCCGCTGGTGCACGAACGCGACGACGGCGCTGACACACTGGACTGGCTGCGCCGCCAGCCCTGGTGGTCCGGGCAGCTCGGCGTGTTCGGGGTCAGCTACCAGGGCTTCGCCCAGTGGGCACTGGCCGCCGACGCCGGCGAGGAGCTGCGCGCGATGGTCGCCGTGGTGACCGCCTCGGCCACCCGCGACTCGACGTACGCGGGGGAGTCCTTCGCCCTGGACACCGTGCTGACCTGGGCGGAGCTGCTGCACGCGCAGACCGTGCCGTGGCTGGCCCGGCAGTGGGAACTCAAGCGCGGGCAACCCCGGCTGGCCGCCGCGCTGGAACACCTCCCCCTGGCCGAGGCCGACCGGGTGGCCACCGGCGTGACCATCCCGTTCTTCCAGGAGTGGCTGCGCCACCACACCCCGCAGGCCGCGTACTGGCGGACCCGGGTCTTCGCCGACCAGGTCGCGAAGGTGCGGGCGCCGGTGGTCATGGTCACCGGGTGGCACGACATCTTCCTGCCCGCCCAGCTCGACGACCACGCCGTGCTGCGCGCCGCCGGCACACCGCCGCGCCTGGTGATCGGTCCGTGGACGCACGGCAGCCCCGGACTGTTCGTGGCCGCGCTGCGCGAGGGGCTGGCCTGGCTCGACGAGCATCTGCCGGCCGCGCCGCGATCGCCCGTCCCGGCGGGACCGGCCCGGCCGCCCGTGCGCATCTACGTCAGCGGCGCCGGTGGCGGCTGGCGGGACCTGCCGGACTGGCCACCCCCGGCGGTCGAGACCGCCTGGCACCTGCAACCCGGTGGCGAACTGGCGGCACGCCCACCTGTCGCGTCGACACCGGACGCACTCCGCTACGACCCCGCCGACCCCACCCCGTCGCTGGGCGGCGCGCTGCTCGTCGCCCAACGGGCCGGTCCGGTCGACAACCGGCGTGTCGAGGCCCGCCCCGACGTGCTGACCTACACCAGCGCCCCACTGACCGCGCCGGTCGAGGTGATCGGCCCGGTCCGCGCCGAGATCCACCTCCGCAGCGATCTGCCGTACCTGGACGTCTTCGTTCGGCTGTGCGACGTGGACCGCCGGGGTCGCTCGTGGAACGTGTGCGACGGCCTGGTGCGGGTCACGCCCGAGCGCTTCCCGGCCGACCCTTGCGGGGCGCTGCGGGTCCCGGTGCCGCTCTGGCCGACCGCGTACCGGTTCGCCGCCGGGCACCGACTGCGGGTGCAGGTCTCCGGCGGCGCCCATCCACGGTGGGCGCGCAACCCCGGCACCGGGGAGCCGCTCGGCACGGCGGTGACGCTGCGTGCCGGTTGGCGGCAGGTCTTGCACAATCCGGCGCACCCCTCGGCGCTGCTGCTGCCGATCGTCCACTCTGCCCCGCCAGTACGTCCAATCTGAACAGACCCATCCTGAGCTGGGCGTTTGCCAAAAACGCGGGCTATGGTTGAGTCAACGCCCGGCGCCGTGCACCAGTAGGCCGGGCTCGCCCCAAGCCCAGCACCGCGTACGCGGTGTGACGTCGTGCCCGGTCCCCGCCTCTCGGAAAGGGGGACCCATGACCCAGGCCCCGGCGAATCTTCTCGCCGTCCGAAGCCTGCTCCTCACACACCTCGACAACGCCCCTGGGCCGGACGACCTGGATCCGGGCGAGGTCGGCATCGTCGGCGACTCGGCCCACCGGGGTGGCTACCACTGCGGATCGGACCGGGTGGTCCGCAACGACTACTCGGTGGTCGAGTCCCCCCGAGACCGCGCCGGGCTGACCCTTGACGCGGCGGCACTCGACGTCGGGCAGTTCAATGTCCGCTCCGGCGGTCGTGCCAACACGCTGCCCAGCTTCTCGGTCTGGTGCGTCGCGCAGTGCGCCGCGAACGCCGCCGACACCCGGGACATCCGGGAGATCATCTACAGCCCCGACGGCACCACCGTGAGGCGGTGGGATCGCCTCGGCAAGCGCACCAGCGGCGACAGCTCCCACCGCTGGCACACCCACTTCAGCTTCTTCCGCGACGCCATCAAGGCGGGCCGCGACCAGCGGCCCCTGTTCCGCCGCTACCTCAGCTCCATCGGACTCCTGGAGGACGACGACATGACCCCCGAAGAACACAACTGGCTGGCCACCGTCCACAAGAACCTCACAGTGCTGGACGGCCGCAACCCGGTCGGGCAGATCTACACCCGGATGGCGATGGGCGAGGATGCCACAGTCCCGAACTTCGTCTCGGCGCACCCGACGCTGACATCGCTCGCCGCCCAGGTGAGCGAGTTGCAGAAGGCGCTGACCGCGCTGTCCAACCGGGACTTCACCGACGAGCCGGCGATCGTCCAGGGCGTCCTGGCCTCGCTGACGCCGGAGAAGATCGCCGCAGCCATCCCGCCCACAATGGCCAAGCAGGTCGCCGACGAGCTGGCCCGCCGGCTGGTCGCCTGAGCGAGGGGCGGCCCGAGGCCGCCGGGCCGCCCCTCTTGGCGCATTCCGCAACGAGTGTTGAGCAATGATTATTGCGCAACACTCGTTGCGGATGCCATCCTGTCGGCATGGACAGCTCCGACGTACGCCAGATCACCGACTCCCGGGTGCTGGCCGCCATGTCCCACCCGCTGCGCCGCCGGCTGATGGACGTGTTCAAGGTCCACGGGCCCTCCACCGTCGGGCTGCTCGCCGAGCGCACCGACCAGGCCCCAGCGAACGTCAGCCACCACCTCAAGGTCCTCGCCGCCGCCGACCTGGTCACCGAGGCGCCCGAGTTGGCCCGGGACCGGCGCGAGCGGTGGTGGCGCCTGGTCACCTCGGGGCTGCGCTGGTCCAACGCCGACTTCGACGCCGACCCCGCCTCCCGAGCGGTCGCCAACGCCGCCACCTCGCTCAACCTGGACCGGCACGTCGCCCTGGCCCGTGCCTGGCACGCCACCGACGAGAGCACCCAGGCCACCTGGAACGACGCGCCGTTCTCCACCGACCACTGGCTACGCCTCACGCCCGAGGAACTGGCCGAGCTGAGCCGCGAGGTGATCGACGTCCTCGCGCGCTGGGCCGACCGGGAGCCACCCGACGACGACGCCGACCGCAGGCCGGTCTTCGTGTTCGTCCACGGCGTACCGGCCCGACCGTGACCACCGCCACCCGCGGCGACACCACCGACGTCCGGCCGACCGGAGGGCTGCTGCGGCACCGCGACTTCCGATTGCTCTGGGCCGGCCAGGCGGTCAGCAGCGTCGGCAGCAACGTCACCACTGTCGCGCTGCCCCTGGTCGCGGTCGCCGTCCTCGACGCCGGCACCTTTCAGGTGGCGGTGCTCACCGCCGCGGCCTGGCTGCCCTGGTTGCTGATCGGCCTGCCGGCCGGCGCGTGGGTCGACCGGCTGCCCCGCCGACCGGTGATGGTGATCTGCGACCTGCTCTGCGCGGTGGCCTTCCTCAGCGTGCCGCTGGCCGCCCTACTGAACCGGCTCACCGTTGCGCAACTGCTGGTGGTCGCCCTCAGCGCGGGCGCCGCGCGGGTCTTCTTCGAGACCGCCGACCAGGTCTACCTGCCGGTGCTGCTGCGACCCGGGCAACTGCCGGAGGGCAACGCCAAGCTCCAGGCGACCCAGACCGTGAGCTACGTCGTCGGGCCCGGCCTCGCCGGACTGATCGCCCAGCTCACCGGCGCCGTCGCCGCGCTGCTGCTGGACGCGCTCACATTCCTGCTCTCCGCTGTGTTCCTCCTGCGCATCCGCACCCGCGAACCACGCGTACGCCCCTCGGGGCGCTCCCCGTCGCTGCGCCGGGACATCACCGAGGGGCTGCGCTTCGTCATCAGGGACCCGTACCTGCGGGTGCTCACGCTCTTCGGCGCGGCCAGCAACATCGGACTGACCGGCTACCAGGCCGTCCTGGTGGTCTTCCTGGTCCGCGAACTGCGTCTCGAGCCGGGCCTGGTGGGTGGGCTCGTCGGGGTGATGAGCGCCGGGGGGATCATCGGCGCGCTGCTCGCCACCACTGTGGCCCGGCGCTGCGGCACCGCACGCGCACTGCTGATCGCGGCGGCGCTCACCGGCCCGCCCGCGCTGCTCATCCCGCTCGCCGCACCCGGTGTCGGGCTGGCCTGGCCAGCCCTCGGCGGGCTGCTGATCGGTCTCGGAGTGGCCATCGGCAACGTGGTCAAGGGCGCCTTCCGGCAGACCTACACGCCGCACCACCTGCTGGGCCGGGTGACAGTGAGCATGCATCTGCTCAACTACGGCACGATCCCGCTGGCGGCCGTGCTGGCCGGTGCCACTGGCGCGCGTTACGGCGTCCAGACGGCAATTGTCGCGATGACCGCCTGGCTGGCGTTCACCCCGTTGATTCTGCTGATCGGGCCAATCCGGAGGCGGCGGGACCTGCCCGCCGCCCCGGCGGCGTCTTGAGTGCGCTGCGACGGCGGCCGGAGACCGGCCGCCGTCACCGGCACGGAGCTACATCGGGCGGACGTTGTCCGCCTGCGGACCCTTCTGCCCCTGGGTCACCTCGAACTCGACCTTCTGGCCCTCGTTGAGCTCCCGGTAGCCGCTCGAAGCGATGGCGGAGTAGTGGACGAACACGTCCGGCCCTCCACCGTCCTGCTCGATGAAGCCGAAGCCCTTTTCCGAGTTGAACCACTTAACCGTGCCGGTTGCCATGCATCTCTCCCTGTTCAAAGCGGCTGACCCTCGGCCTCTGGCCGATGATCGCCCGTACCTGTTCGACAGTAACGGGCAAAACCCCGATCCGCTGGCCGAAGTGCCGTAGGTATTTGACTGAACTCGGGTGAACTCTGCGCGGCGGCATGCGAAACCCGCCCCGACCAACCGTCGCTGGGGCATGCTTGCGCCGATGAAGGATGCCGCAGCCGACGCGCTGACCGAGCTGGAACGCGAGATTCACGCGCCCGGCGCCGGTCTGGACCGGCTCCGGTTGATGCCCACCCCGTTCGTCCCCGAGGTACGGCTGCACCTGGCCGAGGACGCGATCGTCTGGTGGGCCCGGATGGAGGCAGCCGCCGGACACGCGCTGCCGGCGCCGTACTGGGCGTCCGCCTGGGCCGGGGGACAGGCGTTGGCCCGCCACCTCCTGGACCACCCGGAGCTGGCCGCCGGCCGCCGCGTGCTCGACCTCGCCGCCGGGTCCGGACTGGTAGCCATCGCCGCCGCGCTCGCCGGCGCCGCGGAGGTGATCGCCAACGACATCGACCCGTACGCCGTCGCCGCCGTCACCCTCAACGCGCGGGCCAACCACGTCACCGTCGACGCCACCGGAGACGACCTGCTCGACGACACCGAAGCAAAGGTCGACCTGGTCGTCGCCGGAGACGTCTTCTACGACCGCGCGATGGCCGACCGGATGCTGCCCTTCCTGCAGCGGGCCGCCGCCGCAGGTGCCGACGTGCTGGTCGGCGACCCCGGCCGCGGGCACCTGCCGACGGACCGGCTGACCGTGCTGGCCGACTACCCGGTGCCCACCACCGAACCGTCGGTCGACTCGTCGCTACGCCACGTGCAGGTGCTGCGCCCCGACTGAGACTGCCCTGACTCAGGGGCGACCCCGAGGCGGATACCAGGGGTCACTGGGGGCTACGACCCGATGTCCGAAGTGGCGCCACGGCCATAGCGTCGACGCATGACGCAATGGCTGGCCCAGATCGGAGAACTCCCGATTCTGCTGCTGATGGGTGCGCTCGGGCTCGTCATGCTCTTCGACGCCGTACCCCTGCTGGGTGTCCTGGTCCCCGGCGACGTCGCGATCCTCGCCGCCGTCGGCGTCGGCCGCCCGAGTACCGGGCTGGCGACCTTCACCGCGGTGCTGATCGGCTGCCTGGCCGGCTGGTCGCTGAGCTTCCTGGTCGGCCGTCGCTACTCCGAACGACTGCGCGACAGCCGCGTCGGCGGCTGGATCGGCGAGGCACGCTGGACAGCGGCCGAAGGAATCCTGCGTCGCGGCGGCGGCCGGATGATGGTGGTCGCGCCGTTCCTGCCGGTCTTCAACGCGCTGCTGCCACTGGCCGCCGGCGGGCTGCGGATGTCGTACCGCCGATTTCTCGGCTGCGCGACGATCGGCGCGGCCGCCTGGGCCGGTCTCTACCTCGCCCTCGGCACCGCGTCCCGGTCGGTGGCCGGGCTGCTGCCGGGCGACCCCAGCCCGCTGCTGGTCACGATGGGGGTCGGGCTGGTGCTGGCTTCCGTCGCGTTGCTGGGGGCGCGGCGGCGGTTGTTCTCCGTCGTCGGCTGAGCTGCCTTCGCTCTGGGGGCGTGGGGGCGTGGGGGCGCTTGGGGTCGGGTTGCGGTGGGTGGGGGCGGGGGCCCGCCGCGCCCGGCTCCGGGCGGTCAGGCTTGATCCCTGCACCGGGCGCGGCGGGCCCCCGCTTCCGGCGTGGTGCCGATTCGTGCGGGGGTGCCGCCGCCGTCGGTGGGGGTGTTGATCTTGGTGGTTCCTGGTCGACGTCGGGTCTTCTGTTGGGTGGGGTTACCAGCCTCTGGCTTTCCACTGGGGGAGCGCGGGGCGCTCGGCGCCCAGAGTGCTGTCCTTGCCGTGGCCCGGGTAGAACCAGGTGTCGTCCGGGAGCTTGTCGAACAGCTTGTGCTCGACGTCGGCGATCAGCGCCGCGAAGCGCTCCGGGTCCTTGTCGGTGTTACCCACGCCACCGGGGAAGAGACTGTCACCGGTGAAGAGGTGCCCGGTGCCGGACGGGTCGCGGTAGAGCAGCGCGATCGAACCCGGGGTGTGCCCCTTGATGTGGATGACCTCCAGCGCGCAGTCGCCGATCGCCACCGTGTCGCCGTCGGCCAGCCGCTCCGCCTCGATCGGCAACCCCGACGCGTCATCGGCGTGCACCAACGCCCGGGCGCCGGTCTTGGCGACGACCTCCTCCAGCGCCACCCAGTGATCCATGTGCTGGTGGGTCGTCACCACAGCGGTGAGCCCACCGTCACCGATCAGTTCGAGCAGCCGCGGCGCCTCGTTGGCGGCGTCGATCAGCACCTGATCACCGGTGCCCGTGCAGCGCAGCAGGTAGGCGTTGTTGTCCATCGGACCCACCGACAGCTTGCTGATGGTCAGCCCGTCCAGCTCCCGGACCGCCGGTGCGCCGCCGTGCGTGACGTCTCCGCTGTATGTCATGACGTTTCTATATCCATTCCGGTGGAGTAGGCAGGGGACCGTCAGGGGTGACGGAGAGCGGGGAGCCGTCGGCGCGGCCGATCAGCCAGGCGGCGAGGTCGGGGGCGGGGCCGGCGACGATCGGGGCGTCCACGCGCTCCCCGATCACCACCTCATGCTCGCTGCCGTCGAGGCGCAGCACCATCGAGGGCGGTGTCTGCCCCATGGCGTGATGACTGGCCGCCTCCCGAAGCAGACGGTGGGCGAACGTCTCCGACCAGTCCGCGGCCCGGTAGTCGGCGGCCAGATCGAGGTGGTGCACCTCGATCTCCCGCAGCCGACCCCAGACCAGCAGCGCCGCCGGCCAGGGGCCCTTACGCGCCTGCACAGTCGCCGCCCAGGCATCGGCCGGCATCGCCGCGACCGCCGCGGCGAACAGGTCCGCCGTGCGTCGCAGGTCGTCCAGGTGCGCGGCCGGTGCCCGGCTCGAACCGGCTTCGATGTCCGCGTTGCGGGCGTCCAGCGAGGCGTACATCGGCAGCGCCGCCCCGGTGCGGGCCGCGGTGAGCAGGTTGACGAAGCCGTCGGCGTTGCGCGCCACATGCGCCAGCACGTGGCCACGCGTCCAGCCCGGCAGCAGCGACGCGCCGGCCAGGTCCGCGGCGTCGAAAGAAGCGGCGGTACGCAGTAGTCGGCTGGTGGCCGCGTCCACCTCGCCCATCAGCAACAGCGGATCCGTTGTCACCCGTCGACCCTAGCGGTCCGCCGTCGCGCCGTCGCCGGGGAAATCGCTTTCGGCGCGTCGGCGCGCGACCTACCGTCAGCGGCAGACGCGGCACCGGGACATCGGACGGAGGTGGTGATCATGCCGGACGTGGCACGCGTGTTCCGCCATCACCAGCTTCGACACCGATGAGGATGCCATGACGATCGATCTGACCGCCCTCGGCTGGGACGCCGAGCGGACGGCGTACGCCGCGCGCCGCGGTGAGCACCAGCCGGGTCGGGTGGCCCGGGTGGACCGGGGGGTCTGCACCGTGCTCACCGCAGTCGGCCCGGTCCGGGCCAGCCTGGGTGGGGCGGTGCTGACCGTCGCCGCGCGGGACCCGTCCGCGCTGCCCTGCGCAGGGGACTGGGTGCTGCTCACCCACTGGCCGGACCGCCGTGTGACCGTGGAGGCGGTGCTGCCGCGACGAGGCGCGCTGATCCGGCGTACCGCCGGCAAGGACGCCAGCGGTCAGGTGCTGGCCGCCAACCTCGACGCCGCCGCCGTGGTGGAGCCGGTGCACCCCGAGCCGGACGTGGGCCGGATCGAACGGCTGCTCTCCCTGGCCCATGAATCCGGCGCCCGGCCGCTTGTCGTACTGACCAAGGCGGATCTCGCGGCCGACCCGGCCGCGCTGGCCCGCCAGTTGGCCGCGGTCGCCCCCGGGGTGCCGGTGCTGCCGGTCAGCGCCGAACGAGGCCTCGGGCTGGAACCGCTGCGCGCCGAGGTGACCCCCGGCCGCACGCTCGGCCTGCTCGGCCCGTCCGGTGCGGGCAAGTCGAGCCTGGTCAACGCCCTCGTCGGGGCGGTGATGATGCCCACCCAGTCGATCCGGCGGGTGGACGGCAAGGGTCGGCACACCACCACCTGGCGGGCCCTCGTACCCATCCCCGGTGGCGGTGCGGTGATCGACACGCCCGGTGTCCGGGCGGTCGGCCTGCTGGACGGCGCGGCCGGGCTCGACCGGGCGTTCGCCGACATCGCCGGGCTGGCCGAAGGCTGCCGGTACGCCGACTGCGGCCACGACGGCGAGCCGGCCTGCGCGGTCCGGGAGGCGCTGCACAGCGGCGAGCTCTCCACCCGTCGGTGGGAGAGCTGGCGGCGGCTGCAGGGTGAGGTGGCCCACGAGAGCCGACGGCGGGAGGCCCGGGTGGCGGCGGAGCGACGCGGAGGGTGGCGTTCGGCCCGGCGTCGGGCCGCGCGTCCGCCGGCGCCCGGCGGGTACTGACCGGGCGCCCGCTGGCGCACTGCCGACGTGGCTTGCGGGTGCACGGTCGACATGGCCCGCCGGCGCACTGCCGACAGGGCTTGCGGGCGGCGCGGCCGACCGGGCTGAGCTGGGGGAATGTGCGGGCGAGGGAAACTGTCATACCTCGGGGCTAGAGTTGCCGAGGCGTGTTTTCCGCGCCCGCACGACCGCTCAAGACCACCCAGAGCGGGACAGATCCTTCGCTTCATCTTCTCCCGGGAGTACACGCACTGTGGCCGACCGACTGATCATCCGTGGCGCGCGCGAGCACAACCTGCGTGACGTCAGTCTCGACCTGCCCCGGGACGCACTCATCGTGTTCACCGGGCTGTCCGGGTCGGGCAAGTCGAGCCTGGCCTTCGACACGATCTTCGCCGAGGGGCAGCGCCGCTACGTCGAGTCGCTCTCGTCGTACGCCCGGCAGTTCCTCGGCCAGATGGACAAGCCAGACGTCGACTTCATCGAGGGCCTGAGCCCGGCCGTCTCGATCGACCAGAAATCCACCTCGCGCAACCCGCGCTCGACCGTCGGCACCATCACCGAGGTCTACGACTACCTGCGTCTGCTCTACGCCCGCATCGGTGAGCCGCACTGCCCGGTCTGCGGTGAGCGCATCTCCCGGCAGAGCCCCCAGCAGATCGTCGACCGGGTCCTGGCCATGGCCGAGGGCACCAAGTTCATGGTGCTCGCCCCGGTGATCCGTGGCCGCAAGGGCGAATATGTCGACCTCTTCGCCGAGCTCCAGGCCAAGGGCTACGCCCGGGCCCGGGTCGACGGCGTGGTGCACCCGCTGACCGAGCCGCCGAAGCTCAAGAAGCAGGAAAAGCACACCATCGAGGTGGTGATCGACCGGCTCACCGTCAAGCCGAGCGCCAAGCAGCGGCTCACCGACTCGGTCGAGGCCGCCCTGGGCCTGTCCAGCGGCCTGGTGCTGCTCGACTTCGTCGACCTCCCCGAGGACGACCCGGACCGCGAGCGCCGCTACTCCGAACACCTGGCCTGCCCCAACGACCACCCGCTGGCCATCGAGGATCTCGAACCTCGGGTCTTCTCCTTCAACGCCCCCTACGGCGCCTGCCCGGAGTGCACCGGCCTGGGCACCAAGAAGGAGGTCGACCCGGAGCTGCTGGTCCCCGACCCGGAACGCAGCCTGCGTGAGGGCGCCATCCAACCCTGGTCCACCGGGCACAACCTGGAATACTTCCTGCGCCTGCTGGAGGCGCTCGGCGAGGCCCAGCACTTCGACATCGACACCCCGTGGCGGGCGTTGCCGGCGCGGGCGCAGAAGACGATCCTGCACGGCTCCGACGACCAGGTGCACGTGCGCTACCGCAACAAGTACGGCCGTGAGCGCTCCTACTACACCGGCTTCGAGGGCGTGGTGCAGTGGATCGAGCGTCGGCACTCCGACACCGAGTCCGAGTGGTCCCGCGACAAGTACGAGGGCTACATGCGCGACGTGCCGTGTGCGGCGTGCGGCGGTGCGCGGCTCAAGCCCGAGGTGCTCGCTGTCACGCTGGCCGGCAAGAGCATCGCCGAGGTCTGCAACCTGTCCGTGGGGGAGTGCGCCGACCTGCTCGCCGGCATCGAGCTGACCGACCGGCAGAAAATGATCGCCGAGCGCGTCCTCAAGGAGATCAACGCCCGGCTGCGGTTCCTGCTCGACGTCGGCCTGGACTACCTCTCCCTGGACCGCCCGGCCGGCACGCTCTCCGGCGGTGAGGCACAGCGCATCCGGCTGGCCACCCAGATCGGCTCCGGCCTGGTGGGCGTGCTCTACGTGCTCGACGAGCCGTCGATCGGGCTGCACCAGCGCGACAACCACCGGCTGATCGAGACCCTGATCCGGCTGCGCGGGCTCGGCAACACGCTGATCGTGGTGGAGCACGACGAGGACACCATCCGCACCGCCGACTGGATCGTCGACATCGGGCCCGGCGCGGGTGAGCACGGCGGCAAGATCGTGCACAGCGGCTCGGTGCCGGCGCTGCTGAAGAACAAGGAGTCGATCACCGGGGCGTACCTGTCCGGTCGGCGGTCGATCCCCACGCCGACGGGCCGCCGCCCGCAGGACCCGGCCCGCGAGCTGGTGGTGCACGGCGCGCGCGAGCACAACCTGCGCAACCTGACCGTCTCGTTCCCGCTGGGCCAGCTCATCGCCGTCACCGGGGTCAGCGGCTCGGGCAAGTCGACGCTGGTCAACGACATCCTGTACGCGGTGCTGGCCAACCAGATCAACGGCGCCCGGCTGGTGCCCGGCCGGCACACCCGGGTCTCCGGGCTGGAGCACGTGGACAAGGTCGTCGGCGTGGACCAGTCGCCGATCGGCCGGACACCGCGCTCCAACCCGGCCACCTACACCGGCGTCTGGGACCACGTCCGCAAGCTCTTCGCCGAGACCACCGAGGCGAAGGTGCGCGGGTACGGCCCGGGGCGGTTCTCCTTCAACGTCAAGGGCGGGCGCTGCGAGGCGTGTTCGGGTGACGGCACCATCAAGATCGAGATGAACTTCCTCCCCGACGTGTACGTCCCCTGCGAGGTCTGCAAGGGCGCCCGGTACAACCGGGAGACCCTGGAGGTGCACTACAAGGGCAAGACCGTCTCGGACGTGCTGGAGATGCCGATCGAGGAGGCCGCCGAGTTCTTCTCCGCCATCCCGGCCATCCACCGGCACCTGAAGACCCTGGTCGACGTCGGCCTGGGCTACGTCCGCCTGGGCCAGCCCGCGCCGACCCTCTCCGGCGGTGAGGCGCAGCGGGTCAAGCTCGCCTCCGAGCTGCAGAAGCGCTCCACCGGGCGGACGGTCTACGTGCTCGACGAGCCGACCACCGGTCTGCACTTCGAGGACATCCGCAAGTTGCTGATGGTGCTGGAAGGGCTGGTCGACAAGGGCAACACGGTGATCACGATCGAGCACAACCTCGACGTGATCAAGACCGCGGACTGGCTGATCGACATGGGTCCCGAGGGTGGCCACCGGGGCGGCACCGTGCTCGCCACCGGCACCCCCGAGGAGGTCGCCGAGGTGGCCGAGAGCCACACCGGCGAGTTCCTGCGCCAGGTGCTCAAGCTCGACGGCAAGGCCAAGGGTGCGGCTGCCGCCACCACCCGGGCCGCCAAGGCCAACGGCGTGACCAAGGCGCGGGCCAGCCGTAAGGTGCCGGCCGCCGCACGCTGACCTCTCTGTGCGTGTTCGCCGGGCGGGGCGGGTCGGTTGACGACCCGCCCCGCCCCATTTGCCGGGTCGGACGAGTGCCGAGATGAACCATCCGGCACAGTTGCCCGTGTGGAGAAGTGTGGCCGGCCATCGACCGGCAGCGGGCTAGAGAGAGGCGAGGCATGAGTGACGATCACGCGCTGACCGGTCCGGGTACGCAGACACGTCGTACCCTGCTCACCGGCGTCGGGGCGGTCGGCGCGGCCGTCGTCCTGGCTGCCTGCGGCAGCGACGACGGCGGCAGCGGCAGCGGCAGCGGCGCACCCACCAGTGGTGGCCCCGCAGTGCCCAGCACCGGTGACGCCGGCGGCGGCGACCGGCAGAACGCCCAGTCGTTGGCCACCACCGCCGACATCCCGGTCGGAGGGGGCAAGGTCCTCGCCGCCGAAGGTGTGGTCATCACCCAGCCCACGGCCGGTCAGTTCAAGGGCTTCAGCCCGATCTGTACGCACCAGAACTGCCCGGTGACCAACGTCGACGGCGGCACCATCAACTGCACGTGCCACGGCAGCAAGTTCTCGATCGAGGACGGCTCGGTGAAGGCCGGCCCGGCCACCAAGCCGCTGCCACCCAAGGACATCAAGATCACCGGGGACCAGATCTCGCTGGCCTGATCCGAAGCGGAGCCGGCGGGCTGGCCCGGCCGCACGCTGAGCGGCCGGCCGGCCCGACGTCGCAGGATCGACTCGCGTCTCGGAAGTCGGGGTGTCAGCGGTGTGCCGACACCCCGGCGTCCGGGGCGCCGAGTGGATCACGCCTGCGGCGGGCTGTCGGTGCTGCGGACTAGGCTTGTTGGCGTGGCTGACCCCTCGACCTACCGCCCCGCACCCGGCACCATCCCGGAGCTACCGGGGGTCTACCGCTTTCGCGACGGCACCGGCCGGGTGATCTACGTCGGCAAGGCGCGCAATCTGCGCAGCCGACTCAACTCCTACTTCGGCGACGTCTGGAACCTGCACGAGCGCACCCGGCAGATGGTCACCACCGCCGAGTCGGTGGACTGGATCACCGTCGGCACCGAGGTCGAGGCGCTCCAGCAGGAATTCACCTGGATCAAGCAGTACGACCCCCGGTTCAACGTCCGCTACCGCGACGACAAGTCGTACCCCTATCTCGCCGTCACCCTCAACGAGGAGTACCCCCGGCTCCAGGTGATGCGCGGCGCCAAGCGCAAGGGCGTGCGTTACTTCGGTCCCTATTCGCATGCCTGGGCCATCCGGGAGACCCTCGACCTGCTGCTGCGGGTCTTCCCCGCGCGGACGTGCTCCGCAGGGGTGTTCAAGCGGGCCGGCCAGGTCGGTCGTCCCTGCCTGCTGGGCTACATCGGCAAGTGCTCGGCGCCGTGCGTCGGCACCGTCTCCGCCGACGAACACCGGGCCATCGTCGACGGGTTCTGCGACTTCATGGCCGGCCGCACCGACACCATGGTCCGCAAGATCGAACGTGAGATGACCGAGGCGAGCGAGCAGCTCGAGTTCGAGCGGGCCGCCCGGCTGCGCGACGACGTGGCCGCGCTGCGCCGGGCCATGGAGAAGCAGACAGTGGTGCTCGGCGACGGCACCGACGCGGACGTCGTCGCGTTCGCCGACGACCCGCTCGAGGCGGCCGTGCAGGTCTTCCACGTCCGCGACGGCAGGGTCCGCGGCCAGCGCGGTTGGGTGGTGGAGAAGACCGAGGAGCTGACCACCGGGGACCTGGTGCACCACTTCTGCACCCAGGTGTACGGCGGCGAGCACGGCGAAGCAGACGTGCCTCGGGAACTGCTGGTCCCCGAGCTGCCCGCTGACGCCGACGCGCTGGCCGAATGGCTCTCCAACCACCGGGGCAGCCGGGTGTCGCTGCGGGTGCCGCAGCGGGGCGACAAACGCTCACTGATGGAGACGGTGGAGCGCAACGCCAAGGACGCGCTGGCCCGGCACAAGCTCAAGCGCTCAGGCGACCTGACCACCCGGGGCAAGGCACTGGACGAGATCAGCGAGGCCCTGGGCATGGGCACGTCCCCGCTGCGCATCGAGTGTTTCGACATCTCCCAGATCCAGGGCACCGACGTGGTCGCCAGCATGGTGGTCTTCGAGGACGGGTTGCCCCGCAAGAGCGAGTACCGGCGCTTCATCGTCCGGGGCGCCACCGACGACCTCTCCGCGATGTCAGAGGTGCTCCGTCGCCGCTTCGCCCGCTACCTGGACGCGAGAGCCGAGACGGGCGAGGTGGGCGTGGAGTCCGCCGACGACACGGCCGCCCCCCAGGACGCGGCCGAGCCCCAGGTCGGCGTCCTGATCGATCCGACCACCGGCCGGCCCCGAAAATTCGCGTACCCGCCGCAACTGGTGGTCGTCGACGGCGGCGCACCACAGGTCGCGGCCGCCGCGCAGGCCCTCGCCGACCTGGGCATCGACGACGTGGCCCTGTGCGGGCTGGCCAAGCGGCTGGAGGAGGTGTGGCTTCCGGACGACGAGTTCCCGGTCATCCTCCCGCGCACCTCGGAGGGGCTCTACCTGCTGCAACGGGTGCGTGACGAGGCCCACCGCTTCGCCATCACCTTCCACCGGCAGCGCCGCTCCAAGCGGATGACCGAGTCGGCGCTGGACCACGTACCCGGCCTGGGCGAGGTGCGTCGCAAGGCGCTGCTGCGGCACTTCGGCTCGCTCAAGCGACTCTCGGCCGCAACGGTTGAAGAGATCACCGAGGTGCCTGGTGTGGGTCGACGTACCGCCGAGGCGATCCTGGCCGCCCTGGACACGGACACGAAGGCCGGCGACGGCGCGGAGGCGAAGCCCAGCACCTGAGCGCTGTCCTCGATCGCCTCGCTGGAGGCGGCCAACCAGCTCACGCTGACTGTCCTCGGTTGTCCGATGATGGGCGGCCGCGCCCAGCGTGATCGTGCGTCGGGGGAGTCGGGGGAGTCGGGGGCGTCGGGGGGCGTCGCCCGTCGGCAGCGGCTCGCTGAGTGCCGGCACCGCGGTGTCGTCCCCGGACAGCCCGCATGATCGTGCTCGATCCAGGTTGTAGTGGTCTCGCGGCGTGCGGAGGGGCCTGTTTCCTGGTTCGAGCACGATCATGGGGCGAGCCTGATCGTCCTCTACCGGTGGGTCGGGCCGGGGTGGGGTGGGCCGGGGTGGGTCGGGCCGGGGTGGGTCGGGCCGGGGTGGGCCGGGTCGGGTCGGGGTGGGTCGGGTCGGGCTGGGGCGCACGGCGCTGACCCCGGGGTCGATTGGTCCGGGGCGCGCGAACGGCGCAGACAGGCATGATCCACTCGCGTTTCCTGAAATCGGGGTATTCCCGGCACTCGGACACCGCGACTTTCAGGAACCCGAGTCGATCACGTGGTTGTGGGCGTCGTGTCGGGTTCGCCAGGTCGACGGGCTGGGTGGGTTGTCGGGTTTGGCCTGGGGTGTCGGGTGGTCGGCGGCACCCCGGTGGCGGAATCGGCGGCCGGGCGGGGTCGTTATACCTGGCAGACCACCGCGACCGTCGAGTCGCAGGGCGCGGGCAGCGGCCCCCGGGAACACCCGGTAGGCCGCCTCGGTTACATCCCCGCAGGCCGGAGCACGCCAACGGCCGGGCCGCCGCCGGGAACACCCGCCAGGCCGGCCCCGTTGCATCCCCCGCACGGCCGAGCACCCCAACGGCCAACCCCCGCGGGGGGGTGGAATGACCCGCCGCCGCGAACGGTTACACCCTGTCCCGACGCCGACCCCCTCGTTGCGGGTCGCCGGGCAAGAACTCCCCCGCACCACCACCCACCCCCCAGGTGGTGCGGGCACACACCCCCGATGCAGAGGAGCACGCCATCATGCGTACCGATCTGATCCGCAAGACCGCCCTGACCGCCGCCGGCCTCGCCTTCACCGGCGGCGCCATCGCCGGCCCCGTCACCACCGCCTTCGCCGCCCCCAGCACCGGCAAGCCCACCACCCAGACCCAGACCGACCGCAAGGGCCACGGTGAGCGGGAACTCGGCGTGCGCTACGAAGCCCAGCCGAACTTCTACTACTGCGGCCCCGCCGCCACCCGAAACGCCCTGAGTGTGCAGGGCAAGAACATCAACGTCGACGACATGGCCAAGGAAATGGGCACCACCGAAGCCGGCACCAACTCCATCAACGACATCACCCCCGTGCTGAACAAGGAAACCGGCAAGACCAACGCCTACCGGTCCGTCGAGATCAGCACCCCCGACGCCAACACCACGCAGACCGACACCCTGCGCGCCGACATCGTCCGCACCGTCGACGACGGCCGGGCCGTGGTCGCCAACATCGCCGGCACCAGCACCGACACCGACGGTGTCACCCACTCCTACGAGGGCGGGCACTACATCAGCGTCGTCGGCTACCGCGACAACGGCAACACCGTCACCATCGCCGACTCCGCCGACCCCAACCAAGCCGCCTACCAGATCAGCGTCGAACACCTCGCCGACTGGATCGCCACCCGCGGCTACGCCACCAGCTGACACCACCCACACACACGCACACACGCCGAAGGGCCGGACCCGTGGGGGTCCGGCCCTTCGGCATGACCTCAGTCGGTGGCGAGGACGGCCAGGATGTGCTCGCCGTACTTGGCGAGTTTGTTCTCGCCGACCCCGCTGACCCGGGACAGGTCAGCCAGCGTGGCGGGCGCGTCGCTGGCGATCTGTCGCAGCGTGGCGTCGTGGAAGATGACGTACGCCGGGACGCCCTGCTCCTTGGCGGTTGTCGCGCGCCAGGCCCGCAACCGCTCGAACAGCGACGCGGCGGCCGGGGTCAGCTCGGCCACGACTGTGGACGCGCCGCGCGGCTTCGATGAGCGGCTCGATGCCGGCTTCTCCGGCTCGCGGCGCATGGTGACGGTACGGCGGCGAGCGAGAACGTCGGCGCTCGCCTCGGTCAGCGCCAGCGTGCCGTAGTCGCCCTCCACGGCGAGGAGCCCTTCGGCGAGCAGTTGCCGGACCACGCCCCGCCACTCGGCCTCGCTGTGCTCGGCGCCGATGCCGAAGACGGTCAGCGAGTCGTGCCCGTACTGGCTGATCTTGTCGGTCTGCTTGCCGAGCAGGATGTCGATGCAGTGCCCGGCGCCGAAGCGCTGGTTGCGTTCGCGGTCCAGGCGGAAGACGGCGGAGAGCAACTTCTGGGCGGCGACGGTGCCGTCCCAGGACTCCGGTGGGGTGAGGCAGGTGTCGCAGTTGCCGCAGGCGGCCGTCGTCGTCTCGCCGAAGTATTCGAGCAGTTGGACCCGGCGGCAGCGCACCGTCTCGCAGAGGGCGAGCATCGCGTCCAGGTGCGCGGCCAGGTTGCGGCGGTGGGCGAGGTCCCCGTCGGATGTTTCGATCATCTTGCGTTGCTGGACCACGTCCTGAAGGCCGTACGCCAGCCAGGCGGTGGACGGCAGGCCGTCACGGCCGGCGCGGCCGGTCTCCTGGTAGTAGCCCTCGACGGACTTGGGCAGGTCGAGGTGGGCGACGAACCGGACGTCGGGCTTGTCGATGCCCATGCCGAAGGCGATGGTGGCCACCATGACCAGGCCGTCTTCGCGCAGGAAGCGCTGCTGGTTGCGGGCGCGGGTGCCGGCGTCCAGCCCCGCGTGGTACGGCAGCGCGGCGACCCCGTTGGCGGTGAGGAACTCCGCCGTCTTGTCGACCGAGGCACGGGACAGGCAGTAGACGATGCCGGCGTCGCCGGGGTGCTCGTCGCGCAGCAGGGTCAGCAACTGTTTGCGGGGTTCGCGCTTGGGCACGATCCGGTACTGGATGTTGGGCCTGTCGAAACTGGCAACGAAGTGCCGGGCGTCGTCGAGTTTGAGCCGGGTCGCGATCTCGGTGCGGGTGGCGCTGGTCGCGGTGGCGGTCAGGGCGATGCGGGGCACCTGCGGCCAGCGTTCGTGCAGCATCGACAGCTCGAGGTAGTCGGGGCGGAAGTCGTGCCCCCACTGGGACACGCAGTGCGCCTCGTCGATCGCGAACAGGGAGATGCGGCCCCGGTCGAGCAGGGCGAGGGTGGATCGGATGCCGAGCGCCTCCGGGGCCAGGTAGAGCAGGTCCAGTTCGCCGGCGACGAAGGCGGCCTCGACCCGTCGCCGGGCGTCCAGGGTCTGGGTGGAGTTGAGGAACCCGGCCCGTACGCCGACCGCGGTGAGGGCGTCGACCTGGTCCTGCATGAGCGCGATCAGCGGGGACACGACGACGGCGACCCCGTCGCGGACCAGGGCCGGGATCTGGTAGCACAGGGACTTGCCGCCACCGGTGGGCATCAAGACCAGCGCGTCGCCGCCGGCGACCACATGGTCGATCACGTCCTGCTGGAAGCCACGGAACGCGTCGTAGCCGAAGACCCGGCCCAGCACGTCCAGGGCGTCGGAGGCGGTACGCAGGTCGGTGGGAGAAGCCATCCGGGGAGTCTACGAGCCGACGCCGACAGCGCCCGTCCGGCGCACCCGGGTCGGGTGGGCCGGACGGGCGAGGCGGTCAGCCGGGTGGCCGTCGTCCGGCCACGGGTGCCGGGCCGCGACCGGGTGGCGGGATAGAGTCGCTGATTGACCAATCGCGGCCGAGGGCGGCCGCGGCGCCACGGCTTGGGGGTACGGGTGAGCGAGGCGCGCGCAGCCGGTGACCGGATCGACGGCCCGGATGCAGATGACGAGCAGATGGCGGCCGAGTCGGAGACCACCCTGGTGGTGGTCACCGGCCTCTCCGGGGGTGGCCGCAGCACTGTGGCCCGGGCGTTGGAGAACGTCGGCTACTACGTCGTGGACAACCTGCCGCAGGCCCTGATGTTGGACATGGCCGAGCTGGCGTTCAAGGCGGGCGGCGCCGCCCGTCGTACCGCGATGGTGCTTGACGTGCGGTCACGGGCCTTCTCCACGGACCTGGCCGGGGCGATCCGGGAGCTCAAGGAGCGCGGATTCTCGCCCCGGGTGGTCTTCGTCGACGCCGACGACGAGGTGCTGATCAGGCGGTTCGAGAGCGTTCGGCGCTCGCATCCGTTGCAGGGTGACGGACGGCTGGCCGACGGCATCGCCGTGGAGCGCGGCCTGCTGGAGGAGGCCCGTGACCAGGCCGACGTGATCATCGACACCAGCCACCTGAACGTCAACCAGCTCCGGCGCCGCATCGAGGAGCTGTTCGGCGGCGAGGACGCCCGCCGGCTGCGGGTGACTGTGTTGTCGTTCGGCTTCAAGTACGGCCTGCCACCGGACGCTGATTTCGTGTTGGACGCCCGCTTCCTGCCCAATCCGTACTGGGTGCCGGAGCTGCGTGAGCACACCGGGCGGGAGGAGGCGGTCAGCGCGTACGTGCTGGGCCAGGAGGGTGCGGACGCCTTCGTCGCCTCGTACGCCGACCTGGTCAACGCCACCACGACCGGCTTCGAGCGGGAGGGCAAGCGGTACCTCACGGTCGCCGTGGGCTGCACCGGCGGCAAGCACCGCAGCGTGGCCATCGCCGAGGAGTTGGCCAGCCGACTGCGTCACTCCGGGTTGGCGGCGAACGCCCAGCACCGCGACCTGGGGCGGGAATGACGGCCCGGCGGGTGGTGGCGTTCGGCGGCGGGCACGGCCTGTCCGCCTCGTTGCGTGCGCTGCGCCACTGCGCTCCCGAACTCGACCTCGACATCACAGCGGTGGTCACGGTGGGTGACGACGGTGGCTCCAGTGGTCGGCTGCGGGCCGAGCGGGGTGGCCTGCCGCCGGGGGACCTGCGTCAGGCGCTGGTGGCGTTGGCCGGGGACCACCCGGCGACCCGGCGCAGCGCCGGGCTGTTCCAGCACCGTTTCGCCGCCGTACCGGTGGGCGTACCCGGAACTGGCGGGACCGGCCCGGGGCCGGCGGCGAGCGGCCCGGACCGGGACGGCACAGTCCCGCGTGGCACCGACGGGGCGTCGGCCCGCACCGACGGTCTGACCGGGCACGCGGTGGGCAATTTGATGCTCTGCGGCCTCATGGAGCTGCTCGGCGACCCGGTGGCCGCGCTGGAGCACGCCGGCGCGATGCTCGGCGCGGTGGGCCGGGTGTTGCCGATGTCCCGCCAACCGGTCGGCATCGAGGCGCGGGTACGCGGTGCCGACCCGGCCGCCCCGGACGAGGTGCGCACTGTCAGTGGCCAGCACCAGGTGGCCGTGACCACCGGGCGGGTCGAGTCGTTGCGTCTCACCCCGAGCGCACCACCGGCGTGCGCCGAGGCCATCGAGGCGATCCGGGCCGCCGATTGGTTGATCTTCGGGCCGGGCAGCTGGTACACGAGTGTGCTTCCGCACCTGCTGGTGCCGCAGTTGGCCGACGCTATCGTGTCCACCTCGGCCCGGCGGCTGGTCACGCTGAACCTCGCCGCGGAGAAGGAGACCCTCGGGCTCTCCGTCGCCGACCATCTCGCGGCGCTGCACTGGTACCTGCCCGAACTCAAGGTGGATCTTGTGCTCGCCGATGCCAAGGCGGTGGGTGACCCCGAACCGGTCGAACGTGCGGCAGAATCGCTGGGTGCCCGCCTGGTCCTCGCTCCCGTCGCCGTTGTCGACGGGACTCCCCGCCATGATCCGGCTGCCCTGGGCGCCGCGCTGGTGCCTGTCCTGGGTGCCGATCGTTAGACACGTACGTAATCTCCGGCGACACGCCGGAACAGGTCCGTGAGGGGACGCACAATGGCGATGACGGCCGCGGTCAAGGACGAGCTGAGTCGGGTCGACGTGCCCAAGCCCTGCTGTCGGCGGGCGGAGATGGCCGCGCTGCTGCGCTTCGCCGGCGGGCTGCACATCGTCTCCGGCCGCGTTGTGGTGGAGGCTGAACTGGACACCGGGGCGGTGGCCCGGCGGCTGCGGCGGGAGATCGCCGAGGTCTACGGCTACCCCAGCGAGATCCACGTGCTGGCCTCCGGTGGGCTGCGCAAGGGCAGCCACTTCATCGTGCGGGTGGTCAAGGACGGCGAGGCCCTGGCGCGGCAGACCGGCCTGCTCGACGTGCGGGGTCGCCCGGTGCGTGGGCTGCCCCCGCACGTGGTGGCGGCCAACGTCTGCTGCGCGGTCTCCGCGTGGCGGGGCGCGTTCATGGCGCACGGCTCGCTCACCGAGCCGGGCCGCTCCAGCGCGTTGGAGATCACCTGCCCGGGGCCGGAGTCGGCGTTGGCGCTGGTCGGCGCGGCCCGCCGCATCGGCATCACCGCGAAGAACCGCGAGGTACGCGGGGTGGACCGGGTGGTCGTCAAGGACGGTGACGCGATCGCCGCGCTGCTCACCCGGATCGGCGCGCACTCCAGCGTGCTGGCCTGGGAGGAACGCCGGGTACGCCGCGAGGTGCGGGCCACCGCCAACCGGCTCGCCAACTTCGACGACGCCAACCTGCGCCGCTCGGCGCGGGCCGCGGTCGCCGCCGCCGCCCGGGTCACCCGTGCGCTGGAAATCCTCGCCGAAGAGGCGCCCAACCACCTGACCGACGCCGGTCGGCTGCGTCTGGAGCACCGGCAGGCGTCGCTGGAGGAGCTGGGAGCCCTGGCCGACCCCCCGTTGACCAAGGACGCCATCGCGGGGCGGATCCGCAGGCTCCTGGCGCTGGCCGACAAGCGAGCCCGCGACCTTGGCATCCCGGATACCGAAGCGGCAGTCACGCCCGACATGCTCGTGGTCTGATAGGACGGTGGGGCCGCACGGTGCGCCCGGGAGCACGACCCGGCGCAGCGTGGTCTCGCACGCTCGGATAAGGTCGCTGAGTACGGCAAGGGGGCCGACACCCGGCACTTCTCGTCGTGCCCACCGCCTCGGGCGGTCAGGTCCTCAGACCGCGCGGCGGGGTGGCCGAGATGAACCGTCGACGGCCGGCTCCAACGGTCGGCGCACACCATTCCCGCCGGCCCGTTGTCTGAAGCCGGCGGACCAGAACGCGAGGAGATGGGACCTGTGACCATCCGGGTTGGCATCAACGGCTTTGGCCGAATCGGCCGTAACTTCTTCCGGGCAGTGCTGGCGTCCGACGCCGACATCGAGGTCGTGGCGGTGAACGACCTGACCGACAACGGCACGCTCGCCCACCTGCTCAAGTACGACAGCATCCTCGGTCGCCTGCCGTACGAGGTCAAGGCCACCGCCGACGAGATCACCGTCGGTGGCAGGACCATCAAGGCGTACGCCGAGAAGGACCCGTCGAAGCTGCCGTGGGGCGAGGTCGGCGCCGACGTCGTCATCGAGTCGACCGGCTTCTTCACCGACGCCACCAAGGCCAAGGCGCACGTCGACGGCGGGGCCAAGAAGGTCATCATCTCCGCCCCGGCGAAGAACGAGGACGTGACCGTCGTCATGGGTGTCAACCACGACACCTACGACCCGGCGAAGCACACCATCATCTCCAACGCCTCGTGCACCACCAACTGCCTGGCCCCGATGGCGAAGGTCCTGCATGACACGTTCGGCATCCAGCACGGTCTGATGACGACGATCCACGCGTACACCCAGGACCAGAACCTTCAGGACGCGCCGCACTCGGACCTGCGTCGCGCCCGGGCCGCCGCGCTGAACATCGTGCCGACCTCGACCGGCGCCGCCAAGGCGATCGGCCTGGTCCTGCCGGACCTCAAGGGCAAGCTCGACGGGTACGCCCTGCGGGTGCCGATCCCGACCGGCTCGGTCACCGACCTCACCGTCAACGTGGGTCGCGAGACCACCGTGGACGAGGTCAACGCCGCGCTGAAGGCCGCCGCGGACGGCCCGCTCAAGGGCATCCTGGTCTACAACGAGGACCCGATCGTCTCCACCGACATCGTGACCGACCCGGCGTCGTGCATCTTCGACGCGCCGCTGACCAAGGTCGTCGGCAACCAGGTCAAGGTCGTCGGCTGGTACGACAACGAGTGGGGCTACTCCAACCGGCTGGTCGACCTCGTCAAGCTGGTCGGTTCGTCGCTGTGAGCATCCGGACCCTCGACGACCTGCTCGCCGAGGGGGTGTCGGGTCGGCGCGTGCTGGTGCGCGCCGACCTGAACGTCCCGCTCGACAAGCAGACCGGTGCGATCACAGATGACGGCCGGATCCGCGCGGTGCTGCCGACTCTCGGCGCGCTGGTCGAGGCCGGCGCGAAGGTGGTCGTCTGTTCGCACCTGGGCCGCCCGAAGGGCGCGCCGGACCCGCAGTTCAGCCTCCGTCCGGTCGCCGGTCGGCTCGGTGAGCTGCTCGGCGCGCGGGTGCACTTCGCCACCGACACCGTGGGTGAGTCGGCCCGCTCCACCGTCGCGGACCTGGCCGACGGCCAGGTCGCCCTTCTGGAGAACCTGCGCTTCAACGCCGGCGAGACCAGCAAGGACGAGGCGGAGCGGGGTGCCTTCGCCGACCAGCTCGCCGCGTTCGGCGACGCGTACGTGGACGACGCGTTCGGCGCCGTGCACCGCAAGCACGCCAGCGTCTTCGACGTGCCGGCCCGGTTGCCGCACGTCGCGGGTCGGCTGGTGCTGCGTGAGGTCGAGGTGCTCTCCAAGCTCACCGCTGACCCTGAGCGCCCGTACGTGGTGGTGCTCGGAGGGTCGAAGGTGTCCGACAAGCTCGCCGTGATCGAGGCGCTGCTGCCCACTGTCGACCGGCTGCTCATCGGTGGCGGGATGTGTTTCACCTTCCTCAAGGCCCAGGGCCTGGAGGTGGGCACCTCGCTGCTGGAGAAGGACATGGTCGACACCTGCCGCAACCTGCTGGAGCGGTCCGGCGGCAAGATCATGCTGCCGGTCGACGTGGTGGTCGCGGACGCGTTCGCTCCGGACGCGGCGCACGACACGGTGCGGGTCGACGGCATCCCGAGCCACCGGCTCGGCCTGGACGTCGGCCCGGAGACGGTGGCGGGCTTCAGCGCCGCGCTGTCCCAGGCGAAGACGATCTTCTGGAACGGCCCGATGGGCGTGTTCGAGATGCCGGCCTTCGCGGCGGGCACCCGGGGGATCGCCGAGGCGATCACCAAGGCCGACGCGTTCAGCGTCGTCGGCGGCGGTGACTCCGCTGCGGCCGTCCGTGCCCTGGGGCTGGACGAGTCGTCCTTCGGGCACATCTCCACAGGTGGTGGCGCCTCCCTGGAATACCTCGAGGGCAAGACCCTCCCCGGCATCGCGGCCCTGGAGAACTGAATGTCGAGCACCACCCGCCGGCCGCTGATGGCCGGCAACTGGAAGATGAACCTCAACCACCTCGAGGCCAACCTGCTGGTGCAGAAGCTGGCGGCGAGCCTCACCGAGAAGCAGCTCACCGACGTCGAGACGGTCGTGCTGCCACCCTTCACCGACCTGCGCACCGTGCAGACCGCCGTGGACGGGGACAAGCTGCTGATCGGCTACGGCGGGCAGGACCTCTCCCCGCACGCGTCCGGCGCGTACACCGGGGACATCTCCGGGCCGCTGCTGGCCAAGCTCGGCTGCACGTACGTGGTGGTCGGGCACTCTGAGCGGCGGGCCTACCACAACGAGGACGACGCGCTGGTCAACGCCAAGGTCAAGGCGGCGCTGACGCACGGTCTGACGCCGATCCTGTGCGTGGGGGAGGGGCTGGACGTCCGCGAGCAGGGCACCCACGTGGCGCACTGCTCCGACCAGCTCGACGGGGGCCTGGCCGGGCTCACCCCCGAGCAGGTGCGGCAGGTCGTGATCGCGTACGAGCCGGTCTGGGCGATCGGCACGGGCAAGACCGCGACCCCGGACGACGCCCAGGAGGTCTGCGGGGCGGTCCGTCAGCGGTTGGCGGAACGCTTCGACCGGGAGACCGCCGACCAGGTTCGGGTCCTCTACGGCGGCTCGGTCAAGGCGTCCAACGTCGCCTCGATCATGGCCCGACCGGACGTGGACGGGGGCCTGGTGGGTGGTGCCAGCCTGGACGCCGAGGAATTCGCTCAGATCTGCCGGTTCCCGGAGCACCTCGCCCGCTGATCGCTCGGTATCCTTGACACCGCCCGTCCGCCGGTCGGTGCCGCCGTGCCCGATCAGACCGGGCGAGGATCGCTACGAGAGGAACTGACCCCAGCCATGCCGATCTGGTTCGCATACACGTTGATCGTGTTGCTGGTCATCACGAGCATTCTGCTCACCCTGCTGATCCTGCTGCACCGTGGCAAGGGTGGCGGTCTGTCGAGCATGTTCGGCGGTGGCGTCAGCTCCAGCCTCGCCGGCTCTTCGGTCGCGGAGAAAAACCTGGACCGCTACACCGTTCTGGTGAGCGTCGTCTGGTTCGCCGCCATCGTCGGCCTCGGGCTCTGGCTGCGCCTCCAAATGAACAGCGGCACCTGAGCAGGCTCAGCAAGTCGTACAATCTGCGCGCGGTTCGTCACTCGACGGGCCGCGCGCAGGCTTTTCTCCGCTGCACCGCGTCGCCCGCCGCTCCACCCCCGAAGACGGCGGGTCCCCTCCGACGACAGGAGCGAGCAGCCGTGCCGAATGGCAACGTTATCCGGGGAGCCCGGGTCGGGTCCGCACCGATGCGCCCGGACGAGCGGCACCAACCCGCCCCCCGACAGGACGTCACCTACTGGTGCCGTAACGACCACCGGGTCGACATCAGGATCGCCGCGGACGTCGAACCGCCACCCCTGTGGGACTGCCCCCGCTGTGGCCTACCCGCAGGTCGGGACGCCCAGAACCCCCCGGGTCGGGTCCGCGCCGAACCGTACAAGAGCCACCTGGCGTACGTGAAGGAGCGGCGCACCGCCGAGGAGGGGGAGGCCCTGCTCGCCGAGGCGCTCGCCGCACTACGCCGTCGACGCGGCGAGTAGCGGGCGCCTCCCCGCGCTCAGCGCAGACTGCGCAGGCGGACGGGCACGTCGGCTGCGGCCGCCCGGTCCAGCAGCCAGCGGGTGCGGTTCACGCCGCGCACGCCGGCCGCCGGCAACTGCACCGGCCCGGCGCCGGCCAACGCCATACCCACAGCGCGAGCCTTGTCGGCGCCGGCGGCCACCAGCCAGACCTCTTCGGCGGTGTTGATCGCCGGCAGGGTGAGGGTGGTCCGCGTCGGCGGCGGCTTGGGGCTGCCCCGCACCGCGCTGACCGGCCGGGTCTCGTAGCCCACCGGGTGCTCGGGGAAGACCGAGGCCACGTGGCCGTCCTCGCCGACACCCAGCATCAGCACGTCGAAGTGCGGCACCGTGGCGTGCCCGGGCCGGGCGGCGCGGGCCAGCTGCTCCGCGTACGCCGCAGCGGCCGCCTCGGGGTCGTTGCCGGCCGGGCCGTCCGAGGCCGGCATCGCGTGCACCCGGGCCGGATCCAGCGGCACCACGTCCAGCAGGGCGGCGCGGGCCTGCGTCTCGTTGCGGTCCGGATCACCGGCGGGCAGGAACCGCTCGTCGCCCCACCACACGTCGACCCGGGACCAGTCAACAGCGTCGCGGGCCGGCAGCGTCGCCACCGCCCGGTACACGGCCGCGGCGACCCGACCTCCGGTGAGCACCACCGAGGCTTCGCCCCGGTCGGCCTGGGCGTCGAGCAGCTTCACCAGCAACCGGGCCGCCACAGCCTGCGCCAGCAGGTCGGCGTCGGCGTGCACGGCGACACTCGCCTCACTCATGGTTGCGCCTTCGTTTCCCGACCGCGAGGCGGTCGCTGTCGTCCCCGGGCCGGTGTGCCCGAGGTGGTAGGGGCAGGAACCCCTGACATTGCGGGGCAGGGCCGGTGCGTACCGGCCCTGCCCGACGTTGTGCCCCGGCTGGGCTCAGCCCTCGCCGCTCGTGCCGGCGTGCGCGGTGACCCCGGCCTCGGCGCGCTGCGCGGTGGCCGGATCCTTCCAGACGTGGACCCGCTGCGGGGGGCGCTGCTCCAGCCCTCGCAGCCCGACCGTCGCGCCCAGCGCCTCCGCGTACACCTGGTCGGCGTCCAGCCGGCGCAGCTCCTCGGCCAGCTCGTCGCCGAGCGGGCGGCGCACCAGCGGCAGGGCCCTGTCGTCCTGGCCCGTCCGCCGGAACACGGCCATGCTGTCCTCGCGGGTCAACGTCAGCTGGTCGCCGTTGGCGCAGCTGAGCTGCACCTCCCGCATCCGAGGGAACTCGTTGCTGTCCACCCGGCGTGGGGTGATGCCGAGCCGGCTGGACAGCCAACCGGCCATCAACGCCGCCGTCGGGTCGGTGGGAGGCGCGACGATTGTCGCCTCGGTGACCCGGGCGTTGGTGGTGTCGAACGCCCCGGCGACCAGGGTGCGCCACGGGGTGATCCGGGTCCACGCCAGGTCGGTGTCGCCGGGGGCGTAGTCCCGGGCACGCTGCCGCAGCGCCTCCACCGGGTCGGCGGCCTGCGCGGAGTCGGTGATCCTGCGGTCGGCCACCACCCCGAGGAAGTCGGTGGCGATCTCCGCCGGTGGCTCGCCGTGCCACCAGGTCACCACCGGCACGTCGGGAACGAGCAGCGGCATCACCACCGACTCGGCGTGCAGGGACAACCGGCCGTACATCCGGGTGACCACGGCCTCGCAGGGGCCGAGCCGGCCACCGACCACGATCTCCGCGTCCAGTCGGTTGCGGTCCCGCTCGATCTCCGAGCGGACCACCACCACGAGGCGACACGGGTGCGCGGCGGCCGCGATCGTCGCCGCAGCCTCCGCCTCCCGGACCCGCTTCTCGTCCACGACCACGATGAGGGTGAGCGCCATGCCGCTGGCCACCCCGCCAGCGCTGCGCCGCTCGGCGGCGAGCGCCTTGACCACCTCGTTGCCGGTGGTGTCCCACAGCCCGATCATGCTCTCCTCCAGGCGCGGCCCTCGCGGGCCAGCATCTCGTCGGAGGCCCTGGGGCCCCACTCACCGGCCCGGTACGGCTCCGGTGTGGTGCCCTCCCAGGCGTGCTCCAGGGGGTCGATCACCTGCCAGCTCTGCTCGACCTCGGCCGCGTCCGGGAACAGGGTGCGGTCGCCGATCAGCACGTCCAGCACCAGACGCTCGTACGCCTCGGGGCTGGACTCGGTGAACGCCTCGCCGTACTGGAAGTCCATCGCGATGTCGCGGACCTCCATCGTCGTGCCCGGCACCTTCGAGCCGAACTTGAGCACCACGCCCTCGTCCGGCTGCACCCTGATCACCAACTGGTTGTTGCCCAGCGACTCCATGTCGGCGTCGTTGAACGGCAGGTGCGGCGCCTTCTTGAACATGATGGCGACCTCGGTGACCCGTCGGGGCAGCCGCTTGCCGGCCCGGATGTAGAACGGCACCTCCGCCCAGCGGCGGTTCTGGATGCCCAACCGCACCGCCACGTACGTCTCGGTGGCGGAGTCGGCGGGGACGTCCCGCTCATCCAGGTACCCGACAGCGCGCTCGCCGCCGACCCAGCCCGGCAGGTACTGACCGCGCACGGTGTCCCGGGCGACGTCCTTGGGCAGGGTGATGGCCTTGAGCACCTTCAGCTTCTCGGCCCGGATCTCGTCGGCGTCGAAGCTTGTCGGCTCCTCCATCGCCACCAGGGCGAGGAGTTGGAGAAGGTGGTTCTGGAGCACGTCGCGGGCGGTGCCGACGGTGTCGTAGAAGCCGGCGCGGGTGCCGATGCCGACGTCCTCCGCCATGGTGATCTGCACCGAGTCGACGTACTTGGAGTTCCACAGCGGCTCGAACAGGTTGTTGGCGAACCGCAGGGCGAGGATGTTCTGAACGGTCTCCTTGCCCAGGTAGTGGTCGATCCGGAAGACGTCCTGCCTGGTGAACACGTCGTCGACGAGGTCGTTGAGCGCCTTCGCCGAGGGCAGGTCGTTGCCGAACGGCTTCTCCACCACGACCCGGCGCCAACCGCCGGACTTGTCGTTGTCGGCCATTCCGGTTCGAGCCAGCTGCTTGAGCACGACGGGGAACGCCGCCGGCGGGATGGAGAAGTAGAACGCCGCGTTGCCGGTGATGCCGTGGGTCTGACGCAGATCGTCAAGCGTCGAGGCGAGGGTGTCGAAGGCGGCGTCGTCGTCGAACGACCCACCGACGAACTTGATGTTGCCGGCCAGCCGCGCCCACACCTCGTCCCGCCACGGGGTACGGGCGTGCTTGCGGGCAGCCTCGCAGGCCAACGTCTCGAAGTCGCCGTCACCCCAGTCGCGGCGCGCGAAACCGAGCACCACGAAGCCCGGCGGCAACAGCCCCCGGTTGGCCAGGTCGTAGACCGCGGGGAGCAGCTTCTTGCGGGCCAGGTCGCCGGTCACCCCGAAGATCACCAGAGCGCAGGGCTCCGGGATCCGGGGCAACCGGCGGTCCTGCGGGTCGCGCAGCGGGTTCACCGAACCGCCTCCTCGCTCCGCTTCAGTCACGTCGTCCATCCTCACGCCCGCAGATCACCGGCCGCGTCCAGTAGTTGGGCGACACCGGTGGCACGGTCGGTCAGGTGCAGTCGCAGCACCGGCCGCTCCCGACCCGCGAGAGCCTGCCGGTCACCGGCGGCCTGCGCCGCCTGCAACTCACCGAAGGTGTACGGCTTGCCCGGCACCGCCAGGTCCTCGGCGACCGCGCCGGTCACCTGGAGGTAGCTGCCCACCTGCGGGCCGCCCTTGTGGTACTGGCCCGTCGAGTGCAGGAATCGCGGACCCCAGCCGAAGGTGACCGGCCGCCCGCCCGCCTGCGCCAGCAGCGACCGCAGCCGGGCCGCGTCGGCGTCGGCGAACCGGTCCAGGTACGCCATCACCGCGAGGTAACCGTCGTCGCCCAGCCCGTCGAGCAGCCAGCGCAGCACACCCGCCAGGTCTCCGGGGGCGCCCTGCGGGGCGTACACCTCGATCGCGCCCTCGGTGAACGACGGCGTCTCCGCCGGCAGGCCCGAGGCCAGGATCTTGTTGGTGTTCTCCTTGGACTCGGTGACGTTCGGCTGGTTGAACGGGTCGATGCCGAGCACGACACCGGCAACCGCTGTGGCGTACTCCCAGGCCAGGAACTGCGCGCCCAGCGGACCGTTGACGGCCACGTCCGGGTTGGCCCCGCCGCCCGGCATGTCACCGGGGGCCAGCGCGCCGCCGTAGCTGACGGTCAGCACGTCCGCACCGGTCGCGCCGGGGCTCTGCGGAGACTCCACCACCACCGGGAGGATGCCCACCCCGGCCTTGCCTGTCGACTCGGCGATCAACTGCTCGGCCCAGTCGCCGAGCCCGTCGATGCCGGTGCCGTCGGAGACCAGGGCGACCTTGTCCCGTGCCAGCGTGGCCGCGGCGCCCAGCGCGGCGCCCAGCGCCAGCGCCGGGTTGTTCTGGTCCGCGCCGAGCGACGTGGCCAGCGCGTCGGCCTGGTCGAGCAGCTCAGCGACCTCGACCCCGGCCAACGCCGACGGCACCAGACCGAAGGCGGTGAGCGCCGAGTACCGGCCGCCGACGTTCGGGTCGGCGAGCACAGTGAACGCGCCCATCTCGGCCGCGGTGGCCTCCAGCGGCGAACCCGGGTCGGTGACGATGACGAAGTGCCGGCCGGCCTCCGCCTCGGTCATCCCGGCGTCCAGGAACGCCTGCCAGTACGCGCGCCGGTGGCTGTCGGTCTCCACAGTCGACCCGGACTTGCTGGCCACCACCACGACCGTGCGTTCCAGCCGGTCACCGAGCGCCGCCCGGACCTGGCCCGGGTCGGTGGTGTCCAGCACCGTCAACGGGCGGCCCAGCGTCCGGGTGATCACCTCGGGCGCGAGCGACGAGCCGCCCATGCCGGCGAGCACCACGTGATCCAGGTCGGCCAGCTCCGCGGTCAGCTCGGCCAACTGCACGAGCAGCTCGCGGCTGCGCCGGTGGGTGTCCACCCAGCCCAGCCGGATCTTCGCCTCGGCCTCGGCGTCCGGACCCCACAGGCTCGCGTCCTTGCCCGCCAGCTTGCCCGGGACGCCGGCCTTGACCAGTGCGTCCCGGGTCGAGGCGGGCGCGGCCTTGTCGACCGCGTCCGCGCCGTAAACGGAAAGCCCGGCGGCTGCCTCCACCGGCCCACCAAGCAGGTCGCTCATGCCGTCACTCCGCTTCGCTGCGTGCCGTCATGAGGCACCTTCGCGCTGGGCTCGATGATGCGCTCGCTCATGCCCCACCGGCCTTCTCTGCGGACTTGGCGTTGCCCTTGGCTGCCTTGTTCGGCGCGCCCTTGCCCTTGGCGGCCGCCTCCAGGGACTTGCGGACCCCGTCGAGCAACTCCTGCCAGCTCGCCTCGAACTTCTCCACACCCTCGCGCTCCAGGGTGGCGATCACGTCGGCCATGTCCACCCCGACCGACTCCAGGTCGGCGAAGACCTTCCGGGCCGCGTCGTAGGCGCCGGTGACGGTGTCGCCGCGGGTCTCGCCATGATCGGCGTACGCGTGGATGACCGACTCCGGCATGGTGTTGACGGTGCCGGGGGCGATCAGTTCCTCGACGTAGATGACGTCCCGGTAGTCCGGGTTCTTCGTCGAGGTGGACGCCCACAGCGGCCGCTGCGGGTGCGCGCCGGCGGCGGCGAGCGCCTTCCAGCGGTCGGAGGAGAACACCTCGCTGTAGCGCTCGTACGCCAGCTGGGCGTTGGCGACGGCGGCCTTGCCCCTGAGGGCCTTCGCCTGGTCGGAGCCGATCTTCTCCAGCCTCTTGTCGACCTCGGAGTCGACCCGGGAGACGAAGAACGACGCCACCGAGCCGATCTTGGACAGGTCGTGGCCGTTGGCCTTGGCCCGCTCCAGACCGGCCAGGAACGCCTCCATGACCGCCGAGTAGCGGTCCAGACCGAAGATCAGCGTCACGTTGACGCTGATCCCCTCGGCAAGGGTGTCGGTGATCGCCGACAGGCCCTCCTCGGTGGCCGGGATCTTGATGTAGAGGTTGGGCCGGTCGACCAGCCACCACAGCGCCTTGGCCTCGGCGACCGTCTTGTCCGCGTCGTGCGCGCTGCGCGGGTCCACCTCGATCGAGACCCGGCCGTCGACACCGTCGCTGCCGTCGTACGAGGGGCGCATCACGTCGCAGGCCCACCGCACGTCGTACGTGGTGAGCATGCGCACCGACTCCTCGACCTCGACGCCACGGGTGGCGAGGTCGTGCAGCTGCCAGTTGTACTCGTCGGCGTCGCTCAGCGCCTTCGCGAAGATCGTCGGGTTGGTGGTGACGCCGGCCACGTGCTTCTCGCGGCGGAGCTGGTCCAGCCCGCCGGAGCTCAAACGCACCCGGGAAAGATCGTCGAGCCAGACCGCCACACCCGCGGCGGTGAGCTCATTCAGCTTGTCCGTCATGCCGTCCACGCTCCCTCAGTTGCCGGTCGTGAAACCGGTGATGTCGCCCACCCGGGCCAGCGAGGCGTGTGCTGCCGCCACGATCCGGTCGGGGGTGAACCCGAACTGCTCGAAGAGCACGGTGTGCGGGGCGCTCGCTCCGTAGTGCTCCAGGCTCACGCTCTCGCCCAGGTCACCGACGATGCCGCGCCAGGACATCGCGATGCCCGCCTCCACGCTCACCCTTGCCTTTACCCCGCGCGGGAGCACCGACTCCCGGTACGCCTCGTCCTGCTCGTAGAACCACTCCTGGCAGGGCATCGAGACGACCCGGGTCGGGGTGCCGTCGGCCTCCAGCCGCTCCCGGGCGGTCAGGCAGAGCTGCACCTCGGAACCGGTGCCGACGATGATCACCTGAGGCTTGCCGTTGGACGCCTCGGCCAGCACGTAACCGCCCTTGGCCACGCCCTCCGCGCCGCCCAGGACGTCGCGGTCCATCGTCGGCAGCGGCTGACGGCTCAGCGCCAGCGCGGTGGGCCGGTCGGTGTGCTCCAGCGCCTGCCGCCAGGCCCAGGCGGTCTCGTTGGCGTCCGCCGGACGGACCACGTCCAGGCCCGGGATGGCGCGCAGCGCGGTCAGGTGCTCCACCGGCTGGTGGGTCGGGCCGTCCTCGCCGAGGCCGATCGAGTCGTGCGTCCAGACGTAGGTCACCGGCAGCTTCATCAGCGCGGCCAGCCGCACCGACGGACGCATGTAGTCGCTGAAGACCAGGAACGTGCCACCGTACGGGCGGGTGCCGCCGTGCAGGGCGATGCCGTTGAGGATCGCGCCCATGGCGTGCTCACGGATGCCGAAGTGCAGCGTGCGGCCGTACTCGTGACCGGGGAAGTCCTTGGTGGCGTGCGCGGCCGGGATGAACGACGGCTCGCCCTTCATCGTGGTGTTGTTGCTCTCGGCCAGGTCGGCCGAGCCGCCCCACAGCTCCGGGAGCACCGGCGCGAGCGCCTCCAGCACCTTGCCGGAGGCGGCCCGGGTGGCCACCCCCTTGGCGTCCGCGGGGAAGACCGGCAACGCGTCGGTCCAGCCGTCCGGCAGTACGCGACCAGCCAACCGCTCGTAGAGCGCGGTGCGCTCCGGGTTGGCCTTCTTCCAGGCGTCGAACGCGGTGGTCCACTCCTGCTGGGCGTCGGAGCCGCGGCCCATCACCGTGCGGGCGTGGCTGAGCACCTCCTCGTCGACCTGGAAGGTCTGCTCCGGGTCGAAGTCGAGGATCCGCTTGGTGGCCTTCACCTCGTCGGCGCCGAGCGCCGAACCGTGGATCTTGCCGGTGTTCTGCTTGTTGGGCGCGGGCCAGCCGATGATGGTGCGCAGCGCGATGAAGGAGGGGCGGGCGGTCTCCGCCCGGGCGGCCATCAGCGCCGCGTACAGCGCCTCGGCGTCCTCGTGGTAGTCACCCTGGTCGGCGTCGCCGCTGCGCCAGTCGACGGTCTGCACGTGCCAGCCGTACGCCTCGTAGCGGGCGGCCACGTCCTCGCTCTTGGCGATCCGGGTGTCGTCCTCGATGGAGATCTCGTTGTCGTCGTAGATCACCGTGAGGTTGCCCAGCTGCTGGTGCCCGGCGAGGGCGCTGGCCTCGTGGCTGATGCCCTCCTCGATGTCACCGTCGGAGACGATGCACCAGATGTCGTGGTCGAAGACGGACGCGCCCAGCTCGGCCTCGGGGTCGAACAGGCCGCGCTCGCGGCGGGCCGCCATGGCCATGCCGACCGCGTTGCCCAGACCCTGCCCGAGCGGGCCGGTGGTGGTCTCCACGCCCGGCGTGTGCCCGTGCTCGGGGTGCCCCGGCGTCTGCGAGCCCCACTGCCGCAGCGACTTGAGGTCGTCCAGGCTCAGCGGGTAACCGGAGAGGAACAGCTGGATGTAGAGCGTCAGGCTGGAGTGCCCGGCGGAGAGCACGAAGCGGTCGCGGCCCGGCCAGTTCGGGTCGGCCGGGTTGTGCCGCATGACGCGGTTGAAGAGGAGGTACGCCGCGGGCGCGAGGCTCATCGCGGTGCCCGGGTGACCGTTGCCGGATTTCTCTACGGCATCCATGGCCAGCACGCGGACGGTGTCTACGGCCCGGCGATCGAGGTCGGACCAGTTGAGTGCGGGGTGCTCGGGTCGTTTAACAGCCACGATGGTTGTGCTCCTCGGCAGATGGGCGGAACCCTCACCGATGACCTTATCGAGCGTCCCTAAACGTGCGCCCGGGGATCTGCGCATGGTGTGCGCTACGTGACCATCCGGATGCTCGGTTCAACCCGGTGGTGTGACGGCCCGCACCGTTGTCGGGTCGGCCGGGCAGCCAAAACGACGACGCGTAGTGTGTGGGGCGGTATGCGGACCCGAGCGGTCCCGACCAATCCGATCTCCCCGTGCCCGATGCCGGAAGGTGGCAATCCGTGAGCATGATCACCGAGCGCCCCGCGAGCAACCCGGCCGGGCCCCACCCGGCGCGGGCGGCCGAGGGCCCGGTGGCCCGGCGGGACGTGCGCGCTGTCCTCTCGGCGTACGTGGCGCTCACCAAGCCGCGGATCGTCGAGTTGCTGCTGGTCACCACCATCCCGGCGATGATGCTCGCCGAGGGCGGGCTGCCGTCGCTGTGGCTGATGGCCATCGTGCTGATTGGCGGCTCACTCGCCGCTGGCGCGGCCAGCGTCCTCAACTGCTACATCGACCGCGACATCGACCAGCTGATGCGGCGTACCAAGCGTCGGCCGCTGCCGGCGCACACTGTGTCACCGCGAAGCGCGCTGATCTTCGGTCTGGTGCTGGCGGCGGTGTCGGTGGCCCTGATGGCCGCGTTCACCAACCTGCTGGCCGCCGGGCTGACCCTCGCCGCGATCGCCTACTACGACCTCGTCTACACCCTGTGGCTCAAGCGTTCCACCCCGACGAACACCTTCTGGGGTGGCGCGTGCGGGGCGGCGCCGGTGCTGATCGGGTGGGCGGCCGTGACCGGCTCGCTGGCGCCGGCCGCCTGGGGGCTCTTCGCGGTGGTCTTCTTCTGGCAGATGCCGCACTTCTACCCGCTCGCCATGAAGTACAAGGACGACTACGCCCGAGCCGGCATCCCGATGCTGCCGGTGGTGGCCTCGATCCGCCGGGTGAACGCCGAGATCCTGATCTTCGCGTGGCTCACGGTGCTCACCTCCCTGGCCGTCTGGCCGCTGGGGCTCAGCGCGATCTACGGTGTCCCGACCCTGGTGGTGGGTGCCATCTTCGTGGTCGAGGCACACCGGCTCTGCCGGCGTGCGACGCGCGGCGAGGCGGTCAAGCCGATGCGGCTGTTCCACTGGTCGACGACGTACCTGACGATCGTCTTCGTGGCTGTCGCGCTCGACGCGCTGATCTGACCCGTCCCGTACGGCCCGGCTTCTGCCCTTCACGTCCACGGCAATGGCCTTCGCCTGTCGGCTTCGCCGCCTGTCGGCGTCCTTGCACACTGCTGCTCGGCTCGGCTCCTCGTCCCTCGCGCCGTCCGACAGTTGTCGCGCCGTTGCGTGGTCGACGGCGAATGCCGCCGATGATCTACTGACTAATCATGGACGTGGATGAGTTGTCCAGGTTTAACGTCACATCAGAGTAACTTTCAGCATGAGTCGGATCGGCTCAACCTGGGGCCGTTCGGACCCGATTTCTCGACGTGCTTTGAGCGCAGAAGTCAGGAAATAATCGGACAGCAAACCTGTGCTCATCCTTAAACCTCTAGGTAATTGGCATCACAAAAGGTTCATGGTTCTCGCGCGACGGGGTGGAACTCTGCTTAGGCTTCGCGTCATGGCAGATGGTTCCGATACGACGCTGACGGCCGAGCAGACCGCCGACGAGCAGGCGCCCCAAGGCCTGGTCGCGGGCCTCAAGGCGTTCGCGGCCGGACACGGCGGCGCGAAGGCGGTCATCGAGTACGTCGGCAAGCGTGGCGCGCGGATCGTCCTGGTGGGTTCCGACGGCGAGTGGGGCGACCAGTTCGCCGACGACACCGTCACCGCCCGGGAGGCGTGCGCCAAGGCGGGAGTCACCGTCGAGAACGCCTGGGAGCGTGAACTGATGGACCAGATGCGTCCGAGCAACGACCTCTGGCGGTCGATGGCCCGGCGCACGATGGCCCGCTGAAGAGACAGCTGAATTGACCACATATCAACAGTCGACCCGGGGGGAACCCCGGGTCGCTCTCGTTACCTGCTCGGACCTGGCCGACCTCGACCCGGATGACCGGCTGGTCCTGGCCCCGCTCGCGGCCCGTGGCATCGCCGTCCAGACCGCCGTCTGGGACGACCCCGACGTCGACTGGTCGTCCTACGACCTGGTCGTGCTCCGCTCACCCTGGGACTACGCGCTACGCCGCGACGAGTTCGTGTCCTGGGCGGCCACCGTGCCGACGCTGGTAAACCCGGCAGACGTGGTCCGCTGGAACACCGACAAGCGCTACCTCGCCGAGCTGAGCACCGCCGGGGTGCCAACCGTGCCGACGTCGTGGATCGAGCCGGGTGAGAGCTGGCAGCTGCCCGCCGAGACCGGCGAGTACGTGCTCAAACCCGCGGTCAGCGCCGGCAGCCAGGACACCGGCCGGTACGACCTGGCCGACCCGCAACACCGGGACCTGGCCGCCGCACACGTTCGCCGACTCTCCGAGGCCGGCCGGGTCACCATGGTCCAGCCGTACCTGCGGGCCGTCGACACCGAGGGCGAGACGGCCCTGCTCTTCCTGACCGGCCCCGACGGGCTCGCGTTCAGCCACGCGATCCGCAAGGGGCCGATGCTGTCCGGGCCGGACCTCGGGCCGGACGGGCTGTACAAGGCCGAAGAGATCACCGCCCGCACCGCTCGCCCCGAGCAGTTGGCGGTGGCCGAGCAGACCCTCGCGACGGTGCCCGGCGGCACCCGACAGCTGCTCTACGCCCGGGTCGACCTGATCCCCGGCCCGGACGGCGAGCCGGTCCTGGTCGAGCTGGAGCTGACCGAGCCGTCGCTCTTCATCGGGTACGCGGACGGCGCCCCCGACCGCCTCGCCACCGCGATCAGCACCCACCTGGCCCGTACCGGCTGACCCGCACACCCGTGCGCGCCGTCGGTGCCCGCGCCCTCGTGCCACAGCGCCACCACCAAGATCGCGCAACATCCTGGTGGTAGTGGCTTCCCGGCGCTTCGTGGCCACCACATCCTGGTTCGAGTGCGATCTTGGCGGGTGTGGGCGTCCAATCCCGGGTCTCGGCCGCTCGGGGCGGGGTTCGGAGATCTGCGCGCGCGGCGCGCGGTCAGCCGGTGACCGGTGACCAGGGTGGCGGCGTCGCGGTCGGGCGATGACCGGGGTGGCGGCGTCGCGGCCGGGGCGGTCAGGCGCTGACTGGTACCGGGGCGGCGGCGTCGGTCGGGGTGGCCTGGCTGGCCGGCGGGACCGGACGGCGTTCCCGGGTGGACCACTGCACCGACAGGGCGGCCAGCAGTACCAGGCAGGAGCCGAGCATGTGCGCTCCGACGAGGAGCGCCGGCACGTGGGTGAAGTACTGCACGAAGCCGATCAGGCCCTGACTCAACTCCACGGCGACCAGGATGACCGCGGCGCGGGTGGCTCGTTGCGCACCGACGGCGCGGAACGCGAAGATCAGCGCCACCGACAGCCCGATCAGCAGGAAGACGCCGTCCGCGTGCACCTGCGAGATCGTCTCCGGGTCGAGCCCGTTGCGGGCGGCTCCGTGGTCGCCGGCGTGCGGGCCGCTGCCGGTGACCCAGGTGCCGATGACCAGCACGGCGACGGTGACGCCGGTGGTGATCCGGGCCAGCGCGCGCAGCGGTGCGGGCACCACGGCCGCGGTCGGGCCGTCGGGGTCGCCGATGCGTCGCCAGAGGGCGTACGCGGCGGCGATCACCGCCATCGAGGCGAGGAAGTGCAGCCCGACCACCCACGGGTTGAGGTTGGTCAGCACTGTGATGCCGCCGATCACCGCCTGGGCGGGGATGCCCAGGAAGACCGCCACGGCCAGTGCGAGGAGCCCGGGTCGGCGCGGCCGGTGGGCCAGCACGGCCAGCACTGTGGCCAGCGCGATCAGACCCACCGCGAAGGTCAGCATGCGGTTGCCGAACTCGATCACCCCGTACACGCCCATCTCGGGCGTGGTGACGTAGGAATCGTCGGTGCACCGGGGCCAGGTGGGGCAGCCGAGGCCCGAGGCGGTCAACCGGACGGCCCCGCCGGTGACGACGATGCCCACGTTCGCGATGATCGAGGCGAGCGCGACGCGGCGCAGCAGGATGCCGGAGACCGGACGGACGATTCGGTTCACGGCGCAAATCCTACGCACCGTAGTGCTCAAGGTTCGTCCGACTCCGTCGGCTCGGTGGTTGGGATCACCGGGGCCCGGGTTTGCGACCCTCCGGGTAATTACGTAACGTTGGCGTTGTGAAAAACGCGGCGGCGCTCTCCGGGCACCAACCGACGGCCGTGCCGGCCCTCGGTGCGTCCGGCTCCGCGCCTGCCGTGACCACGTCGGCCGGCCTCGCCGGGCCGGCGGCGGCCGAGGTCTCCACCCGGGATCGGGTCACCCAGTTGCTGCTTGAGCAGGGTGCCACCACCGCCGCGCAGCTTGGCGCGGCGCTCGGGCTCAGCCCGGCGGCAATCCGCCGGCACCTCGACGCGATGCTTGCGGATGGCGACGTGTACGCCCGCGAGCAGCCAGTGCAGGGCAGTCGCGGTCGGGGACGCCCGGCCAAGGTGTTCCTGCTGACCGAGGCCGCCCGGGTCCGTTGTGGCACACACCACTACGACAACATGGCCACCGCCGCGCTGCGCTGGATCGCCCGTAGCGGTGGTTCGGACGCGGTCGAGGCCTTCGCCACCGAGCAGGTGTCCGCTCTCGAGTCCCGTTGTCGGACCGCCATGGAGGACGCCGGCGACGACCCTCTCGCCCGAGCCGAGGCACTCGCCGCCGCGCTCACCGGCGAGGGTTACGCTGCCAATGCGACCACGATCGCTTCCGGCGGCCAGCTCTGTCAGCACCACTGCCCGGTGGCGCACGTTGCCGCCGAGTTTCCTCAGCTGTGCGAGGCCGAGACCGCGGTCATCTCCCGTCTGGTCGGCACCCACGTGCAGCGTCTGGCCACCATCGCGCACGGCGACGGGGTGTGCACCACGCACATCCCGACCCAGCCGGGCCGCGCTCAATCCGGTAATCCCGTAACCACTGTGAGGACAGATAGATGACCGAGCAGATCGTCCAGCCCCTGACCCAGGAAGAGCAGCTCGCCGCCCTGGGCCGGTACGAGTACGGCTGGTCCGACCCGGACGCCGCCGGGGCGGTCGCCCAGCGCGGCATCAACGAGGCGGTGGTGCGGGACATCTCGGCCAAGAAGAACGAGCCGGCGTGGATGCTCGACCTGCGGCTGAAGGGCCTGCGGCTGTTCGGCCGTAAGCCGATGCCGGCCTGGGGCGCGGACCTCACCGGGATCGACTTCGACAACATCAAGTACTTCGTGCGGTCGACCGAGAAGCAGGCCACCAGCTGGGAGGACCTGCCCGAGGACATCAAGAACACCTACGACCGGCTGGGCATCCCGGAGGCGGAGAAGCAGCGGCTGGTCGCCGGTGTCGCGGCGCAGTACGAGTCGGAGGTCGTCTACCACAAGATCCGCGAGGACCTTGAGGAGCAGGGCGTCCTCTTCCTGGACACCGACACGGCGCTGCGCGAGCACGAGGACGTCTTCAAGGAGTACTTCGGCACGGTGATCCCGGTCGGCGACAACAAGTTCGCCGCCCTGAACACCTCGGTGTGGTCCGGTGGCTCGTTCATCTACGTGCCGAAGGGCGTGCACGTGGAGATCCCGCTGCAGGCCTACTTCCGGATCAACACCGAGAACATGGGCCAGTTCGAGCGGACGCTGATCATCGTCGACGAGGGTGCGTACGTGCACTACGTCGAGGGCTGCACCGCGCCGCTCTACTCCTCCGACTCGCTGCACAGCGCGGTCGTGGAGATCATCGTCAAGAAGAACGCGCGCTGCCGCTACACGACCATCCAGAACTGGTCGAACAACGTCTACAACCTGGTCACCAAGCGCGCCGTCTGCCACGAGGGCGCGACCATGGAGTGGGTCGACGGCAACATCGGCTCCAAGGTGACCATGAAGTACCCGGCTGTCTACATGACCGGCGAGCACGCCAAGGGCGAGGTGCTCTCGGTGGCGATGGCCGGCGAGGGCCAGCACCAGGACGCGGGCGCCAAGATGGTGCACGCCGCGCCGCACACCTCCTCGACCATCGTGTCGAAGTCGATCGCCCGTGGCGGCGGCCGCACCTCGTACCGGGGTCTGGTGCAGGTGCTGGAGGGTTCGCACCACAGCCGGAGCACCGTCAAGTGCGACGCGCTGCTGGTCGACACGATCTCCCGCTCGGACACCTACCCGTACGTCGACATCCGTGAGGACGACGTGTCGATGGGTCACGAGGCGACCGTCTCCAAGATCAGCGACGACCAGCTCTTCTACCTGATGAGCCGGGGCCTGAGCGAGGACGAGGCGATGGCCATGATCGTGCGCGGCTTCATCGAGCCGATCGCCAAGGAACTCCCGATGGAGTACGCCCTGGAGCTCAACCGCTTGATCGAGCTTCAGATGGAGGGCGCGGTCGGCTGACGCCGCCGCTCCCCGTGACGGGCCGGAACCTCGGCCCGTCACTCCCGGCCCCAACTCGTCGTCACGGAACAGACAGACCAAGGAAGAAATGACTACCCAGGCTTCCGCGCCGCCGCCCAGCACCAAGTCGCAGGCGCTGCGCTCGTACGACGTCGCCGACTTCCCGACCCTCACCGGCCTGGAGGAGGAGTGGCGCTTCACCCCGCTCAAGCGCCTCCGCGGCCTGACCACGGAGGCGCCGGCCGCGACCGGCGCGGTCCGACACGAGTACGGTGACCTGCCCGAGGGCGTCGCCATCACCCGGATCGGCCGTGACGACGAGCGGGTCGGCAGCGTGCTGACGCCGGTCGACCGGGTCAGCGCGCTGGCCTACGGTGCCTCCGCGGACGCCCTGCTGCTGCGGGTGGCCCCCGACGTGGTGCTCGGCGAGGCGGTGCGGCTGCGGGTGGTCGGCGAGGGCGTCGAGCAGCCGGCGTTCGGTCACACAGTCGTCGAGGTGGGCCGGTTCGCCGAGGCGACAGTGGTGCTGGAGCACGTCGGGTCGGCCACTCTGGCCGACAACGTCGAGGTGGCGGTGGCCGATGGCGCGAAGCTGACGCTGGTCACTGTCGCCGACTGGGCCGACGACGCGGTCCAGGCCCAGCACCTGAAGATCAAGCTGGGCCGCGACGCCAAGGTCATCCACATCCAGGTCTCCCTGGGTGGCGACCTGGTCCGGCAGTTCACCAGCGTGGAATACACCGGGCGCGGTGGCGAGGCCGAGCTGTACGGCGTCTACTTCGCCGACTCCGGCCAGCACCTGGAGCACCGGCAGCTGGTCGACCACAGTGTCCCGGACTGCCGCAGCTACGTCGGCTACCGGGGCGCTCTGCAGGGCGAGAGCGCGCACACCGTCTGGGTGGGCGACGTGCTCATCCGGGCCGAGGCGACCGGCACCGACACGTACGAGATCAACCGGAACCTGCTGCTCACCGACGGCGCACGGGCGGACTCCGTACCCAATCTGGAGATCGAGACCGGCGAGATCGCCGGCGCCGGCCACGCCAGCGCGACCGGCCGCTTCGACGACGAGCAGTTGTTCTACCTGATGGCCCGGGGCATTCCGGAGAGTGAGGCCCGTCGGCTGGTGGTCCGTGGCTTCTTCGCCGAGCTGATCAACAAGATTCCGGTGGAGTCGCTGCGTGAGAGCCTCGGCGACGCGATCGAGGCTCGGCTGACCAAGGCGGGCGCTTGATGATCCGAATCTGCTCCACCGAGGACGTGCCGAAGGGCACCGCGATCAGCGCGGACGTCGACGGCACGCCGATCGCCCTGGTGCACGGCGAGGACGGCGGCTTCTACGCCGCGTACGACGAGTGCTCGCACGCCTCGGTCGCGCTCTCCGAGGGTGAGGTCGACGGCTGCACGCTCGAGTGTTGGCTGCACGGCTCGCGCTTCGACCTGCGCACCGGAGAGCCGACCGGCCTGCCCGCCACCGAACCCGTCCCCGTCTACCCCGTCGAAGTCCGCGACGGCGACATCTACCTCAGCCTGACGCCGAGTAATGGAGTGACCCGATAATGAGCACCCTGGAGATCCGCGACCTGAAGGTGTCGGTCAAGCTGCCCGAGGGTGAGCTCAAGCCGATCCTGGCCGGTGTCGACCTGACCGTGAAGTCGGGCGAGACCCACGCGATCATGGGCCCGAACGGTTCCGGCAAGTCCACGCTGGCGTACTCGATCGCCGGTCACCCCAAGTACGAGATCACCGGCGGCACGGTGACCCTCGACGGCGAGGACGTGCTGGCCATGACGGTCGACGAGCGCGCCCGCGCCGGCCTCTTCCTGGCCATGCAGTACCCGGTCGAGGTGCCCGGCGTCTCGGTGGCGAACTTCCTGCGGACCGCGAAGACCGCCATCGACGGCGAGGCGCCGAAGCTCCGTACCTGGGGCGGCGAGCTGCGCGGTGCGATGGAGCGTCTCCAGATGGACCCGGCGTTCGCCCAGCGCAACGTCAACGAGGGCTTCTCCGGTGGTGAGAAGAAGCGGCACGAGATCGTCCAGCTGGAGCTGCTCAAGCCGAAGATCGCGATTCTCGACGAGACCGACTCCGGTCTCGACGTGGACGCGCTGCGCGTGGTCAGCGAGGGCGTCAACCGGGTTCGCGACAACGGTGACACCGGCGTGCTGCTGATCACCCACTACACGCGGATCCTGCGCTACATCAAGCCGGACTTCGTGCACGTCTTCGTGGCCGGCCGGATCGTCGAGCAGGGCGGCCCGGAGCTGGCCGACAAGCTCGAGGCCGAGGGCTACGAGCGGTACGCCGCCGGGGCCGGCACGGCCAAGGCCTGAGCGGGAGAGGCGCTGCCGAGATGACCAGCATCGCGATCCCCTCGGGGATGCCGCAGTACGACAACGTGCCGCGTTTCGACGTGGCCCGGGTGCGCGCCGACTTCCCGATCCTGGGTCGGGAAATCAACGGGCACCCGCTGGTCTACCTCGACAGCGCCAACACCTCGCACAAACCCCGGCAGGTGCTCGACGTGCTCGACGAGCACTACGCGCGGCACAACGCCAACGTGTCGCGCTCGGTGCACACCCTGGGCACCGAGGCCACCGAGGCGTACGAGGGGGCGCGGGCGAAGATCGCCGCGTTCATCAACGCGCCGAGCACCGACGAGGTGGTGTTCACGAAGAACTCCACCGAGGCGATCAACATCGTGGCGTACGCCTTCTCGAACGCCACGCTCCGTCCGGACGCCGACAGCCGGTTCCGGCTCGGCCCTGGCGACGAGGTGGTGATCTCCGAGATGGAGCACCACTCGAACATCGTCCCGTGGCAGTTGCTCTGCGAGCGGACCGGCGCGACCCTGCGCTGGTTCCCCGTCACCGACCAGGGGCGGCTGGACGAGTCGGGCCTGGAGGACCTGGTCACCGAACGGACGAAGATCGTCTCGCTGGTGCACACGTCCAACATCCTCGGCACGATCAACGCCACCTCGCGGATCACCGCCCGGGTCCGTGAGGTGGGCGCGCTGCTGCTGCTGGACTGCTCGCAGTCGGTGCCGCACCTGCCCATCGACGTGGTCGACCTGGACGCGGACTACATCGTGTTCACCGGTCACAAGATGTGCGGCCCGACCGGCATCGGCGTGCTCTGGGGTCGCGGTGAGCTGCTGGCGGCGATGCCGCCGGTGATGGGTGGCGGCTCGATGATCGAGACGGTCACCATGGCCCGCTCGACGTTCGCCGCGCCGCCGGCCCGCTTCGAGGCGGGCACCCCGCCGATCGCCGAGGCGGTCGCGCTCGGCGCGGCCGTGGACTACCTGACCGGCGTCGGGATGCGGGCCATCCAGTGGCACGAGAAGGAGCTGACGGCGTACGCGCTGGACGCCCTCGCCTCGGTGCCGGACCTGCGGATCTTCGGCCCGACAGTGCCGGTGGGCCGGGGCGGCACCATCTCGTTCGCGCTCGGTGACGTGCACCCGCACGACGTGGGTCAGGTGCTCGACTCGCTCGGCGTGCAGGTGCGGGTGGGTCACCACTGTGCCAAGCCGGTGTGCAGCCGGTTCGGCGTCCCGGCCATGACCCGGGCCTCGTTCTACCTCTACACCACCACTGAGGAGATCGACGCTCTGGTGGCCGGTCTGGAGCAGGTGAAGAAGGTGTTCGACTGATGCAGCTCGACCAGCTCTACCAGGAGATCATCCTGGATCACTACAAGCGCCCGCACGGGCGTGGCCTGCGCGACGCCGACGACCCGGGTGACCAGGTCGCGGAGGCGCACCATGTCAACCCCACCTGCGGTGACGAGGTCACCGTCCGGGTGGCCACCGACGGCACGGTGCTGCACGACATCTCGTACGACGGGATGGGCTGCTCGATCAGCCAGGCATCGGCGAGTGTGCTGCACGAGTTGCTGCGTGGTCGGGGCACCGGGGAAGCATTCGAGGTGCACGAGGCGTTCGTGGAGTTGATGTCCGGACGTGGCCAGGTCACGCCGGACGAGGACGTGCTCGGTGACGGGGTTGCTTTCGCGGGTGTGGCCCGTTACCCCGCCCGGGTGAAGTGCGCGCTGCTGCCGTGGATGGCGTTCAAGGACGCCGCGGCACGCGCCGGTGTGGGCGTGAGCCCGGAGGTGAAGGCGTGAGCGAGCGTCAGCGAGCGAGTCAGTGGTGCGACGCGATGGTGCCTCGTGGCGTCACGGAGCGAAACGGAGAGACGGCATGAGCAGCGAGAACACGGCTACTGCGGCGACGCCGGAGGCCGGTGACGCGGTCGCGGCGCAGACCGGTGCGGTGACCGGCGATGTTGCCGCCCCGGCGGCTGGCGGCGATGTTGCCGCTTCGGCGGGTGCCGGCGACGCTGCCGCTTCGGCGGACGGTGCCGGCGTCAGCAAGGCGATGATCGCCGACATCGAGGAGGCGATGAAGGATGTCGTCGACCCGGAGCTCGGCATCAACGTGGTCGACCTGGGCCTGGTGTACGGCGTCCACGTCGATGACGAGAACGTCGCCACCCTGGACATGACGCTCACGTCGGCGGCCTGCCCGCTGACCGACGTCATCGAGGACCAGACCCGGCAGGCGCTGACCACCGGCCCCGGCGGCGGCCTGGTCAACGACATCCGGATCAACTGGGTGTGGCTCCCGCCGTGGGGCCCGGACAAGATCACTGACGAGGGTCGGGACCAGCTCCGCTCCCTCGGCTTCAACGTCTGACCCGAACCACTTCGTCGAGCGCGGTACCCGTCCGGGTGCCGCGCTCGATTTTGTTGTACGTCGACGGCAATCACTAGTGGAACGGATCGTTCCGGTCTGCTAGTCTGATTGCAGAACGGAGCGGAACATTCCGTTCAGCGAGTGAGCGCACAGGCTCGCTCGACGGGGTCGGCGGAGAGGGTCGGAACAATGAGTGAGATGGCAGCTGGTCAGTGGCGGATCGTGCTCGACGAGGCGCACAAGGCGCTCCGGACGACCGTCGAGGGAATCCCGTCCGACGCCTGGGACCTGCCCACCCCGTGCGAACAGTGGACGGTCACCCAGGTGCTCCAGCACGCGACCGGCGACCAGACCGCCTTCGCGGCGGCGATCGTCGGCGGGGCCGGGCCGCAGGAGGACCCGTTCGCGCCCTCCGGTCGGATCGAGGGCGACAAACTCGGCGGGCTGCGCGCCGCCCTCGACGCGTCCGCCCAGGCCTGGAACCGTGTCGCCGACGACGACCCGGAGGTGCCCACGCCGCTGCCCCAGGGCAAGCTGCCGGCCGAGGTCGCTGCCGTGGCTTGCGCCCTGGATGCGGCAGTGCATGCCTGGGACATCGCGGCGGCCACCGGACAGCCGTCCCCGCTCCACGACGAACTGGCCCGCCCCCTGCTGGAGGTCGCCCGGCAGATCGTCGAGCCGTTGCGAAACTACGGCGCGTACGCCCCGGCCCTCGCTGCTGGTGCGGAGGCCGACGACGTCAGCGCCCTGCTCGCCTACCTCGGCCGCGACCCCCAGTGGCCCGGAGTGCGGCTCTGACCGAACGGCCGGCCCTCAGCAAGCCCCAAGATCGCGTTAACAGGCTCAAGATCGCGCTCGATCATTGATGTAGTGGCCTCGGCGTGTTGCCGAGGCCACTACATCCTGGTTCAAGCACGATCTTGGCGCGGGGCGCGGGGCGCGGGGCGCGGGGCGCGGGGCGCGGGGCGCGGGGCGCGGGG
>NZ_JBEZFJ010000021.1:0-101713 GCF_040649335.1 Micromonospora sp. NPDC048986 | reverse complement strand
CCCCGCCACCCCCCCCGGCACGCCACCCCCCCACGACCCCGCGCCGGGGGGGCGCCCCGCCCCCCCCCCGGCCGCGGAACGCGGCGCCGCCCGCCGGCCCGCCGGCCCGCCGGCCGACCCGGGCGCGGACGCACCGAACGGTCGTCGCGCGGTCCGGCCCGGGTCGGGATCCACCGGAGAGCACGCCCTCACCTACCCCCCGCCGCCCGGTGACCGCCCCGCCCGTGGGCGGGGCGCTGCGGCGGTGCCGACTCCGGACCCCACTGTCCAGCGCGGCCGTGCCGTGGCGGGGCCCGGCCCGGACGCACCGCCCGCCCCGGACCCGACCGGCCGACGACGGCGTGGACCGGCCGAACCCGGTCCCGACGGTACGGCTGTCCCCGGCCGACCCGGGCCGGTGAGCGACCACGGCGACGACCCCTACGCCGGTGGTCGACCCGGCGCCGGTCCCGCCGCTCGGGGCGCTGCCCGCTCCGTCCCACCGGGCCGGGCCCGCCCCATCCCGGGCGACGCGCCGGCACCCGGCGCCGCGCGCCGTGGCGCTGACGGCCCCCTGCGCCCCGGCCCGGGTGGCGATGCGGCACCCCGGGACGCGACCCGTCCGGACGGTCCGGCTCGTGCGGCAGTGCCGCCGGGTGTCGACGGTCCGCCACGTTCCCGTCCGGACGGTCCGGCTCGTGCCGCCGTCCGCCCACCCGGCGGGCAACCGCCAACCGACGACCGGACGACCGGTGAGCCCGGGCCGGCCCGTGCTGCCGCGCCGGCCGGGCGACCCGCGCCGGCCGACCGTGCCGCCGGACGCGCAGCGCCTCCGAATCGGGAGCCCGGCCGTGCCGAGCCGAGCGGTGTCGCGCCCGTGCCGCCGCCCGGACGCGCCGCCGAGCCCGTCGGCGTGGCCCGCGCCGCCGCCGTGGTGCCCTCAGTGCCTGGCCCGGTGGACCGGCCGGAACCGGAACCCTCCGACGGGCCGCCGCTGCGCCCGGCCGGTCAGGACGCGCCGGACGACGACGCCGCACCGGGCGCCCGCTCCGAGGAACGCCGGCAGACCCGTGAACGACGCCGCCTTCGCGCGGCGGTGTTGGTGCTGGTCAGCGTCGTGCTGCTCGGCGCGCTGCCGCTCTTCTTCGGCATCCGGACGCTGAGCCGTGACCCGGTCTTCGACAACCTCGACCAGCTCGGCGTGCCCGGCTGGGCGGCCGCGAAGACTGTCGACGACGTCAGCGGCAGCCGCTGGTGCCTGCTCGACTGCCGGCTGCGGGAGCGCACGGTGACCTCGGAGAAGGCGCCAAAGGAGACGGCGCAGGTCTACGAGGACGCGCTGCGCCAGGATGGGTGGCAGCCGTGGAAGGTGAGCCGCTGCCCGGAGCAGCAGACGAAGGGCAGCTACACCTGCTGGCGTCGCGACGAGTTGACCCTCGACCTGTGGGTCCGCGAACCGACCTGTGTGCCGCCGCCGGTGGACGGCGAGCCGGCGATCGTGCCGTCCGGCGACCCGTCGGCCGCTGCGACCGAGTGCACCGGCTCGTTGGTGTCGGTGAAGGTGCGCAATGCGATAGACGACGAGCGGACCAGGCCGCAGCCGACCACCGACCCGTCACTGACCGGTGAGGATCCGTTCCCAACTGTCAGTGCGGATCCGCTGGGTGAGCTGACACCCTCACCGTCCTGAGCCGGTCTCCATCACGGACGGTAGGGTCTGGGGCTGGCGGGCACGCCCGTCACCGGTGACCGCCGAGGGCTCGGCGGCCGGTACGGGTGGCATGGTTGTGCGTTCCGGGGACGTCGGGTCCTGCGGAACTTCTGCTTGAGGAGGACAGGCGTGGGCGACATTGGAGCGATCGCGGCGCTGATCGCGGCATCCGCGTTCGCGGTGCTGGTGCTCATCCTGACGCTGCCCATCCTGCGGCTGCGGCACACGGTTGACGCCACCACCCGCATGATCAACGACCTGAACGACCGGACCGCGCCGCTGCTCGGTGACGTGAACACCACTGTGAAGAACGTCAACACCGCCCTGGAGCAGGTGCAGACCTCGCTCGACGGTGTGAACCTCCAACTGGCGAAGGTCGACACCATGACCAGCCACGCGCAGAACGTCACCGCCAACGTCGCCAACCTCGCCACTGTCGTCTCCGCCGCGGCCGCCAACCCCCTGGTCAAGGTTGCCGCGTTCGGCTACGGCGTGCGCAAGGCCGCCGCCGGCCGCCGGCACGCCGAGACCGAGCGCGAGGTACGCGACACCATCAAGCAGCAGCGACGGGCCGCGCGACGCGGCAACAGCTGACCGACCCGGCGCACCAGGAGGTAGCGGGACATGAGGCGCTTGTTCTGGCTCGGCATCGGGGTGGCCGTCGGGGTGATCGTGGTCCGCAAGGCGACCCGGACCGCGCAGGCGTACACGCCGGCGGGCATCGCCAGCTCGCTGACGGAATCCGCTGGCGGGCTCGTCGAGTCGCTGCGTAGTTTCGTGGAGGACGTCCGGGTCGGGATGGCCGAACGCGAGCAGGAGATCCACCACGCGTTCGCCCAGGGCGAGGCGTTCGACGACAAGTTCGCCGACCTGCGGGAAGACCCGCGAATCGGCGATCGAGAAATCTTTCCGGAGGAACACCAGCGATGAAGACGGCGGAGATCAAGCGGCGGTACCTCGCGCACTTCGAGGCGAATGGCCACACCGTGGTGCCGTCCGCTCCGCTGCCCGCCATCAGCGACCCGAACCTGCTGTTCGTCAACGCCGGCATGGTGCAGTTCGTCCCGTACTTCCTGGGTCAGCAGACGCCCGCGTACCAGCGGGCGGTGAGCGTGCAGAAGTGCATCCGTACCCCGGACATCGACGAGGTCGGTAAGACCAGCCGGCACGGCACGTTCTTCCAGATGAACGGCAACTTCTCCTTCGGTGACTACTTCAAGGCCGGCGCGATCCCGCTGGCCTGGGAGTTGTCCACGAAGCCGATCGCCGAGGGTGGGTACGGGCTGGATCCGGAGCGGATCTGGCCGACGATCTACCTCGACGACGACGAGGCGTACGAGATCTGGCGGTCGGTCGGCGTGCCGGCCGAACGGATCGTGCGCCGGGGCAAGGCTGACAACTTCTGGTCGATGGGCATTCCCGGGCCGTGCGGTCCGTCGTCGGAGCTGTTCTACGACCGGGGCCCGGAGTACGGCCGCGAGGGCGGCCCGGCGGTCGACGAGGACCGGTACATGGAGTACTGGAACCTCGTGTTCATGCAGTTCGAGCGGGGTCCGGGCACGACCAAGGAGGACTACCCGATCCTGGGTGACCTGCCGGCGAAGAACATCGACACCGGCATGGGCCTGGAGCGGATGGCCTCGATCCTGCAGGGTGTCGACAACCTGTACGAGATCGACGAGGTCCGGCCGATCCTGGCCCGGGCGGCGGAGTTGACTGGCAAGCGGTACGGCGCGCACTCCGGGCATGTGGCCAGCGAGTCGCACCCGGACGACGTCCGGCTGCGGGTGATCGCCGATCACGTGCGCACGGCGTTGATGCTGATCGGCGACGGCGTGACCCCGTCCAACGAGGGCCGCGGCTACGTGCTGCGCCGGATCATGCGCCGGGCGATCCGGTCGATCCGGTTGCTGGGCTGGCAGGACCGGGCGCTGCCCGAGCTGCTGCCGGTGGCGCGGGACTGCATGGCGCCGTCGTACCCGGAGCTGGCCACCGACTTCGACCGGATCGCTGATTACGCGTACGCGGAGGAGGAGGCGTTCCTGTCCACTCTGCGGGCGGGCACCACGATCCTGGACACCGCGATCGCGGAGACCCGTACGGCGGGTGGCTCGGCGTTGTCCGGCGCGAAGGCGTTCCAGCTGCACGACACCTACGGCTTCCCGATCGATCTGACTCTGGAGATCGCCGCGGAGCAGGGCCTCACCGTCGACGACGAGGGGTTCCGGCGGCTGATGGCCGACCAGCGGACCCGGGCGAAGGCGGACGCGCAGGCCCGCAAGACCGGGCACGTCGACCTGTCGGCGTACCGGTCGGTGCTCGACGCGGGTGGTCCCGTGACGTTCACCGGCTACAGCGAGGTGTCCCGCGAGTCGACGGTGCGGGCGCTGCTCGGCGCCGACGGCCCACGCCAGGCGGCGACCGAGGGCGACACCATCGAGCTGGTGCTGGACACCACCCCGTTCTACGCCGAGGGCGGTGGTCAGCAGCCCGACCACGGCATGATCACGGTTGGTGGCGGGCAGGTCGAGGTGCTCGACGTGCAGCAGCCGGTGCCCGGCCTGATCGTGCACCGCGCCCGGGTGGTCCGGGGTGAGGTGCGCGCCGGTGAGGCCGGCTTCGCCGAGATCGACGCGACGCGGCGTCGGGCGATCTCCCGGTCGCACACCGCCACGCACCTGGTGCACCAGACCATGCGCAACTTCCTCGGCGAGTCGGCCACGCAGGCCGGGTCGCTGAACGCTCCCGGTCGGCTCCGGTTCGACTTCAACACCCCGACCGGGGTGTCGCCGAGCGTCCTGCACGACGTGGAGCAGCAGGTCAACGAGGTGCTCCTGGCCGACCTGGAGGTGCACGCCTTCATCACCTCATTGGAGGAGGCGCGGCGGATCGGCGCGATGGCGCTCTTCGGCGAGAAGTACGGCGAGGAGGTGCGGGTCGTCGAGGTGGGTGACTATGCCCGGGAGCTGTGCGGCGGCACGCACGTGGCCCGTTCGGCCCAGCTCGGCCTAGTGAAGATCCTCTCCGAGTCGTCTATCGGTTCCGGCGTGCGCCGGGTCGAGGCGTTGGTCGGCATGGACGCCTTCGGGTTCCTGGCCAAGGAGCACCTGCTGGTCTCCCGGTTGGCCGAGCTGTACCGGGTGCCGAACGATCAGGTCGCCGACCGGGTGGAGCAGACCGTCACCCAGCTTCGGGACGCTGAGAAGGAGTTGGAGAAGCTGCGGGCCCAGCTGGTGCTGGGTGGCGCGGCGGCGCTCGCGGCGCAGGCCAAGGACGTGCGCGGGGTCGCGTACGTGGGCACCGAGGCGCCGGAGGGCGCGGCCGGCAACGACGTGCGCACCCTGGCCCAGGAGATCCGCGGCAAGATCGACCCAGCGCGGCCGGCGGTCGTGGCGGTGGCGGCGCGGTCGAACGGCAAGGCGTCGCTGGTGGTGGCGGTCAACGCGGCGGCCCGCAGCCGGGGCCTGGCCGCGTCGGATCTGGTGAAGGCGGCGTTCTCCGGGCGCGGCGGTGGCAGCCCCGACCTGGCTCAGGGTGGCGGTCTGCCAGCTGCCGAGGCGCCGAACCTGCTGCTCACCGTCGAGAAGGCGATCACCGAGGCGTGATAGATCATCACTGTGAGTCAGGGCGGGCCGATTGGTCCGCCCTGGTTCGTTACCGGCCGGTGGTGACGTTCGGTGGCTGAGTCGACGCGTGGTGTGCGGATCGGCGTGGATGTCGGTCAGGTGCGGGTGGGCGTGTCCCGCTCGGATCCGGACGGGATCCTGGCAACGCCGCTGGTCACCCTGGCCCGCGATCTCACGGCAGCGCCGGACGCGGTGCCGAGCGACCTCGCGGAGCTGGCCGCGCTGGTGGCCGAACACGAAGCCGTCGGGGTTGTCGTCGGTCTTCCGGTCAATCTCGCCGGCAAGCACGGCCCTGCGGCCGTCCATGTGAAGGCGTACGCTGACCGACTGGTCGATGTGATAGCGCCTGTCCCGGTAACGCTCACTGACGAGAGGATGTCGACCGTGGTCGCTTCTCGTAGGCTTGCCGAGCGTGGCGTCCGAGGTAAACGTCAACGTGCGGTTGTCGATCAGGCGGCCGCGGTGGAGATCCTGCAGAGCTGGCTGGACGCGCAGCGGAGGCGGACGTAATGATCGACGATCTGGATCTTGGGTTCGACGAGCCGGAGCGGGGGGAGAAGGGTCGGCACCGGCGCGGCTTCCGCAAGGGCAAGAGCGGGTCCGGCGGCGGCCGGGGCAAGACGTTCCTGGCCCTGCTGATGGCCCTGTTCCTGTTGGGCGGCATCGGCGGCGGCGCGTTCTACGGCTTCGACCGCATCCAGAACTACTTCGTCACCCCCGACTACGACGGCAGCGGGGCCGGTGAGGTCACCGTCGAGATCAAGAACGGCGCGTTGATCGCCGACATGGCTGACGCCCTCGTCGCGGCGGACGTGGTGAAGAGCCAGAAGGCGTTCATCGAGGCGGCCGAGGCCAACTCGCGCAGCAAGAACATCCAGCCGGGCACGTACAAGCTGCGCAAGCAGATGAGCGGCACTAACGCGGTGACCGCGATGCTCGACCTGAAGAACAAGATCGTCAACGGGCTGACCATCCCTGAGGGCCGCACCAGCTTCAACATCTACAAGTTGCTCTCCGAGAAGACCAAGATCCCGGTCAAGGACTTCCAGGCCGCCGCGAAGGACCCGGAAGGGCTCGGCGTTCCGGACTGGTGGTTCGCGCGCGGCGACGGCAAGAAGAGCGTCAAGTCCGTCGAGGGCTTCCTCTTCCCGGACACGTACGAGATCCCGCCGAAGTCCACCGCCGAGAGCATCCTCAAGCTGATGGTGAACCGCTTCCTGTCGGTGACGGGGGAGATGAAGTTCGCCGACCGGGTGCAGGAGGAACGCAAGGTCAGCCCGTACGAGGCGCTGATCGTGGCCTCCCTCGCCCAGGCCGAGGCGGGCAACAAGGACGACCTCGGCAAGGTCGCCAGGGTGGCCTACAACCGCGCGTACGGCGAGTTCGACTGCAACTGCCTGGAAATGGACGTCACCGTCAACTACTACCTGGAGTCGATCGGTAAGCCGACCAAGTCGTCCAAGCAGATGACGGCGGCCGAACTGGACGATCCGAAGAACCCGTACAACCGCAAGCTGCGTGGCATGATCCCCACCCCGATCAACAACCCCGGTAAGCAGGCCCTGGAAGGCGCGATGGACACGCCGACCGGCAAGTGGCTCTACTTCGTGGCCATCGACAACAAGGGTCACTCCGCGTTCGCCGAGACCTACGAGCAGCACCAGCGCAACGAGAACAAGGCTCGGGAGGCTGGCATCATCTGACCGGCCGGGTCACGCCGTAAAGGCTCCCTTCCCATTGCGACCGCAATTATGGTCGCCGCCGGGAAGGGAGCCTCTGTGGTTCAGTTTCCCTTTGTGATCGGCGCTTCCGTCGCCGAAATGCTTTTACCAACGTCGATGGGAATGTCACGCGATGACGCGGTCGCCAGGGGTGGCCGAAGGGCCGGTTGCCTGGTGCCGGGGCCGGAGTGCTGGGTACTGTCGATTCCGACAGGCGCGCGAGAGCGGGGAAGTGATGTCGACAGTGACCGGGCCGCCTGCCGCGACCGGCGGTGATCGTGTCGATCCGTAGGGCCGCGGTGCTGGGCAAGCCGATCGCGCACTCCCTCTCCCCGGTGATCCACACCGCGGGTTACGTCGCCGCAGGGCTGACCGGGTGGTCGTACACCCGGATCGAGTGCGCGGCGGCGGAGCTGCCGGATCTGGTCGCCGGCCTGGGCCCGGAGTGGGCCGGGTTGTCGGTGACCATGCCGGGCAAGGAAGCGGCGCTCGCCGTGGCCGACGCAGCCTCCCCGGTCGCCGCCGCCGTCGGCGCGGCAAACACGTTGGTACGCCGTCCGGACGGCTCCTGGTACGCGGACAACACCGACGTCGCCGGCATGGTGCGGGTGCTCACCGATGCCGGCGTGACCGCCGGTGCCACCGTCACGGTGCTCGGCGCCGGGGGGACCGCCCGCGCCGCGCTCGCCGCCGCCGCGCAGCTCGCGTGCGCGGCGGTGACGGTGGTGGCCCGCCGACCCGAGGCGGTCGACGAGCTGCGCCCGGTGGCCGGCGCGCTGGGTGTCGCGCTGACGTTCGCTGCGTGGGCTGACGCCCCCCGGCAGTTCGTCGCCGCCGACGTGGTCGTCTCCACGGTGCCCAAGGGGGTCGCCGACCCGCTGGCCGGCGCGGTGGCCTGGCGGCCGGGCGCCGTGTACTTCGATGCGCTCTACGACCCGTGGCCGACCCCGCTGGCGACGGCCGCGAACGGGGCCGGATGCCGGATCGTCTCCGGTCTGGATCTGCTGCTGGCCCAGGCCGTCGGGCAGTTCGAGCAGTTCACCGGCGTGCCCGCGCCGAGGGCGGCGATGGCTGCCGCGCTGACTGCCGCTCGCGCCGGCTGACGGACCGCACAGGCAGCCCCACCATCGAGGGCGTTGATTGCGAACGGGGTTCCGGGGCGGCGTTTGCGCGCCGGCGGGCCGCGGTACTACTACGCCATGCGGGCGGATGAGCGAACTGAGGGGCCGTACAGCAAGAGCACGATGCGCGTTCTCGGTGCGGCATCCGTCGCACTGAGCATCCTCGTCGTGGTCTGGGGAGCGGTGGAGGTGGCCACCGGCGGCGAGAGCGGTGTCCGGATGATCGTCATCGGGGGGATCTGCGCGGTGGTGACAGCCATCGCCATTCCACTGGCGATCCGACGCGGTCGCCTGTAGCCGCACCGGCTGGCAGGCCCCAACCCGGGCCGTTGACTCCGCGCGTGCTCCCCGGGCAAGGTGTGTGGCGGGCTTGTGGTCGCACCTGCGGCCAGCGGCAGTGATTTCCCCGAGGCGTTTCTTAGCTGACGATTAAGACGCGCTTACGGAAAACTGTCCTACCTGCCACATGTCCTGGTCATCGATACGCTGCTCACCGTTACGGACGCAGACACAGGGAGTTTCCTTGACCAGGCACGGACTGCACCGCATCACCCGGTTCCGCTCCGGACCCCGGCGTAAGGCGATTGCCATCGGCGTGGTCGGCGGTTCGGTGGTGGCCGGCATCGTGGCGACGATGATGCCGCTGCTGGCCAGCGACGACCTGTCGATCCGGGCGGCGGCCGACACCACCGCCACCGCTGTCTCGCAGGACGGTGACAACTCTGCCAAGTCGACCCTCGCGACCTGCGCGACGCGCTGCGACGGCAACCCGCGCGGTGGCCGCGAGGCGGTCATCGAGTTCGCCGTCACCACGGTGCCGGCCACCGCTGTCAACATCCGGGCGACGCTGCGGGTGCACGCCTGGCAGCAGTTCGCCGCCACGGTGACGGCGCACGCGTCGCCGCTGAGCGCCCGCGAGTCGCGGCCGCCGCTGACGTCCGCCGGTGCCGCGCTGGACAGCGTGACAAGCGTGTCCAAGGGCGTCAACGAGTGGGACGTCTCCAAGCTGGTCACCGGCAACGGCACCTGGACGGTCTCGTTGGCGCAGAGCGGCCTGGAGAGCCGGATCTACTGGGCGTCGGTCGAGAACCGCAACCCGGACCTGCGGCCCAGCCTGCTGATCAGCTACGACCTCGGGTCCCGGCCGTCGCCGGTGACCCCCACCCGGCCGGCACCGCCGCCGTCGCCGAGCGCGTCGCCGACCACCGCCGCGCCGAAGCCGTCGCCGACCATCGCCCCGACCCGGACGGCGACCCCGAGCGCCAGCGGCACCCTCCCGTCCGGCAAGTGTGGGTCCGTCTCGGACAAGCTCGTCCCGTCCTGTGGCGCCTGGTGGGGCATGTACTCGCCCGCCGGGGCGGCCGGTGGCTGGGATCACGGCAAGGCAGTCGTCGACGTGGAGACGCAGGTCGGGCGCAAGTTCGACATCGTGCACCGCTACCACGACTTCTCCAACGCCGGCAGCAACGGCGCCTTCCCCGACATGTACGAGCAGCAGCAGATGCGCGAAGGCCGGTTGATGTTCTTCGCCTGGGAGTCGCGTGACTTCTCCGCCGGCACCACCCTCAAGTGGTCGGACGTCTACGGCGGCAAGCAGGACGACACCATCGACGCGGTCGCGGGCCGGATCAAGGCCACCGGCGTTCCGGTCTTCATCGGCTTCGACCACGAGCCGGAGGACGAGCCGAACAAGGGCAGCGACGCCGACTTCGTCAGGGCCTGGCGCTACGTCCACCAGCGGTTCGCCAACGCAGGCGCGACGAACGCGGTCTGGGTCTGGACGATGATGGGCTGGTCCGGGCACTACTCCCGGTACGCCGGCCTGTACCCGGGCGACCAGTACGTCGACTGGGTGGCCTACGACCCGTACAACTTCCACGTCTGCAACGGCAGCACCGTGTGGAAGAGCCCGAGCACAACTGTCGGTGGCTTCTACCGGTGGCTGGACGACAACGGCATCGGCGCGGGCAAGCCCCGGATGCTCGCCGAGTTCGGCACCAACTTCAACTCCGCCGACCTGGGCGCCAAGCAGCGCTGGTTCCAGGAGTTCCCGGCAGCGCTGAAGGCGCACCCGAAGATCAAGGCGGCGATCTACTTCAACTCGGCCGGCATGACCAGCCGCACGTCGACCTGCGACATGACGATGAACCACGACGCCTCGGCGGTGGCCGGCTTCGCGAAGGCCGGCCAGGACCCCTACCTGCGGCAACCCACCGGAGGTAACCGCTGACGTTCGAACCGGGCTGACCGGACGGCGGTCGCCGGGGGGTCGGACAACCGATCCTCCGGCGTTCTGTCGGCTTGCGGATTCATGCACCGCCCAATCGGCGGATTTTGTTAACCAGGCTGGACGAGGCACGCTACCTCGGGTTCTCATCCAATCTGGAGGCGCAGCGTGCCCAAACTCTCGCACTTGTGGCGTTTTGCAGGACGACGTCGTACTCGGGCGGGGATGGTCGCGTTGGCGATCATCGCCGCAGCTCTGGGCGTGCCCACTACCGCGTCGGCCGCCGTGGTGCCGGTCCCGACCACGGCGACCCTGGTGTCGGCGAACCCCGCCGACGCGACCCCGCACGCCCGAGACGGTGAGACCCGTGCCTTCGCGCAGGTGGGCAACACTGTCTTCGTCGGCGGCAGCTTCACCCAGCTCCGGCAGACCGCCAGTTCCGCGTGGATCACCCAGCGCTACCTCTTCGCGTACGACCGGACCACCGGCACCATGTCGACCACCTTCCTGCCGGTGCTCGACGGCGCTGTCAACACCCTCGTCGCCGGCCCCGGCGGCACGCTGATCGTCGGCGGCACCTTCAAGAACGTCAACGGTGTCTCCCGGAAGAACCTGGTGGCGCTCAACCCGTCGACCGGCGCGATCATCGACAGCTGGGTCGGGCGCTCCGACGGCGGCACGGTCCGCGACCTGGCGCTGGACGGCAACTGGCTCTACGTGGCCGGGGCATTCAACTGGCTCAACGGCACCGCGCACGCCGGTCTCGGCCGGCTCAACGCGACCACCGGCGCGATCGACCCGAGCTTCAGCATCGACGCCACTGTGGGACGGCACAGCACCACGTCGTACGTCTGGACCATCGACGTCGCGCCGGACGGCGACACCCTGGTCGTCGGCGGCAACTTCACGCTCGTGAACGACCTGCCGCGCAACCAGATCGCACTGGTGGACGTCTCCGCGACGCCCACGCTGATCGACTGGAGCAGCGACAAGTTCGTCGCGCCGTGCGCGTCACCGGCGACCTTCGTGCACTACGTGCAGGACGTGAAGTTCGGCGGCGACGGCACCTGGTTCGTGGTCGGCACCAACGGCGGCGCCGGCTGGCCGTCCGCGTACTGCGACGCCCTGGTCCGCTTCGAGACCGGGGCGCGGGGCGGCGGCCAGCTCGCCACCTGGGTCGACTTCACCGGCAACGACACCATCACCTCTGTCGAGGTGGCGGACAACGTGATCTACCTGGGCGGGCACTTCCGCTGGCTGAACAACCCGAACGCCAGCGACAACGCGGGCGCGGGCGCGATCGACCGGCTCGGCATCGCCGCCGTCACCCCGGCGACCGGTATGCCGGTGAACTGGAACCCGCGCCGCAGCGGCAGCGCGTCGATGCCGTCGGGCACCAGCAGCTGGGGTTCGGCGGTGCCCGTGCTCTGGCGCGGTTCGGACGGCCTCTACTTCGGGCACAACTCCGATGGCATGGGCGAGGAGTACCACGGCCGGCTCGGCATGTTCCCGCTCGCCGGCGGACGCACCTTCACGGCGAAGAACCCGCCGTCGGCCACCACCGGCAACCTCTACCTCGGCACCGCCTCGGGCACCGTGGCGAAGGTGCCGTTCGACGGCACCGCGCTGGGCACCGCTACCAGCGTCAGCCAGCCCGCTTACACGGCGGCCGGCGCGACCTGGCGGGTGGACGACCGGATCTACTGGTCGCACACTGTGGCCGGCACGCCCACCGGCAGTCGGATCGACATCTCGCTCTTCAACGGAGGCGCGATCGGCTCGCCGTGGGAGGCGTCCGGCTACAACGACTGGTACAACCCGGCGTTGCTGACCGGCGCCTTCTTCCTCGACGGCCGGCTCTACTACACCCGTACCGGGGCGAACAGCCTCTACTACCGCTACTTCGAGATCGACGGCAACTACCTGGGCGCCACCGAGTTCGCCCTGCCGACGACGGGCGTTACCTGGTCCGCGGTGCGGGGCATGGCCTGGGTGGGTGGCCGGATCGTCTACGGCTCCACCGACGGCGCGCTGCGCAGCGTGCCGTTCGACCCGACGGCCGCGCCGAGCGCGGTGGTCAGCGGCACCACGGCGACCGTGATCAGCAGCGCGACGCCCGAGTTGTCCTGGTCTACCCCATCGACATTCTTCTCCGTACAGTAAGGGTCAACCGTTCGTAACGGAGCATCGGTAGATTGTTCACGTTGGGCCGGTGGCGGTACCCACCGCCGCCGGCCCGCGATGGTGGGGGAGGGTCGTTGCTCGGCGCCGCTGGCATCCGAACGAGACGTGTGGTGCGTCTGGTCTTCGCGGTCAAACGCGGCTGGTATCAGCTCCGTTATCGACGGTTGACGCTTGGTCGGGACGTGGAGATCCGGGGCCGCATCCGGTTGCGACGCGGGGTGCGGGTGACAATTGGCGACCGCACCCGGTTGAACAAACTCGTCCGCTTCGCCGGCCCCGGCGAGGTACGCGTCGGCGCTGACTGTCTGCTCAACGCCACCTGGATCGGCACCTGGACGTCGGTCACAGTGGGCGACCGGTGCCTCCTGTCGGACTGCGAGTTGCTCGACAACGACTTCCACAACCTGCCCCCCGAGCAGCGGCACGCCCCGCCCGGCCCGCTCACCCGTGCCCCGATCGTTCTCGAGGAGAACGTCTGGGTCGGTGCGCACGCCCTGGTCCTGAAGGGCGTGCGGGTCGGCCGGGACAGCGTCGTCGGCGCGGCGACGGTGGTCCGCACGGACGTACCGCCCGGCGTCGTGGTCGTCGGTAATCCTCAACAGACGGTGAAGAAGTTCCATGACTGATGCAGCGCCCGCCCCCTGGCCCACGGACGGCCCGTCCTCCGGCACCTCGCGTGCCGTGACACTGACCGACCTGCTGCGGGTGCCGATGCACCGGCTGCGGTTGGTGGCGGCGGTCGCCATGGTCGGTCTGCTCGCCGCGCTCGGCTACGTGCTGCTGGTGCCGGCGGCGCTGTCCGCGAGCGCCGTTGTCGCAGTCCGGCCGGTGGTGACCGACGCCTTCACCCCCAGCGGCGCCGGCGCCGACCGCGCGGTCAACATGAACGTGGAGAGCGGCATCGCCACCGGCACCGAGGTGGTGCAGCGGCTCGCCGACTCGGCCGGTGGCGACCCGCGCGACATCCGTGACGCGCTCGAGGTCGAGGTGCCCACCGGTGGGCAGATCCTGCGCTTCACCTACCAGGCGGGCGAGGCGCACCAGGCCGTGCAGAGCGCCAACATGGCCGCCGAGGCCTACCTGAGCGTGCGCCGCACAATGTACGAGCAGCAGCGCGCCGAGATGCTGCGCTCCTACGACGCCAGCATCACCAAGGTCGCCGCCCAGCAGACCGCCCTGCAGAAGCGGGCGAACACCGCCAAGGACACCGCCGCCGGTGACGCGCTGGTGGCCGAGCTGGCCGGGATCAACAACCAGCTCACCCAGCTCAACGCCGCCCGCACCGAGATCGCGGCGGTCGACGTCAACCCCGGCTGGGTCACCCAGACCGCGGAGAAGGCGCTGGTCACCTCCGCCGGGCACCGGCCGCTCTACCTGGTCGCCGGCCTGCTCGGTGGCGCGCTGATCGGCATCGTGCTGGCGTACCTCTGGGAGTCGACCGACCGGAGGGTCCGCTCGGTCGCCGACGGTCGGGAGGCCTCCGGCCTGCCGCTGCTCGGCACCGTACGCCGACCGGCGTTCCGGGGCAGCCCCCGGGCGGTCGACGCCGACGTCCGGTACGTGGCGATGGCGGTCGCCGAGCGGGTCCGGCAGCCGGCCCGGGTGGCGCTGGTCACCGCCCGGGAGGACGCCACGGCGCTCACCGCCGGGCTCGCTGTGGCGCTCGCCGTGGACGGCCGGGAGGTCTTCGTCGCCGACGACAGCGGACGGATCGAGCGGCTACGGGCCACCGTTCTCGCCGACCGGGGGCGGCTGCCCATCGACCCGTCCCGGCCGCTGGTGCCCAAGCCCCGGCCGGCCGGCAGCACACCACCCGCGGCGGCTGCCGCCACGGAGAGCACGCCCGCCCGTCGGCCCTCCCCGCACCCGCCCGGTGCCCGCCCGTCCACCGACCCCGATGCCACACTCACGCTGCCGAGGGTGTCGTCCGCCCGCCCGGAGAACAGTCGCGTCGTCACCCCCGACGAGATTGTCGTGGGTGTGGGCAGTGTCCGGTTCGGCACCTGGCGGCAGGGCGCGGACCACGGCCTGGTCCTGTTCAACGCCCCGCCGGCCGAGTCCGACGAGCGCGGCGTGGCAGTGGCCCGGCAGGGCAGCGCGGTGGTGGTCGTGGAGCGCGACCGCACCCGGCAGAGTGACCTGCGACGCCTGGTGCAGCGGTTGCGCGCCGCCGGGGTCACCCCGCTGGGCTTCGTGCTCACCCGCAACGGCCGGGCCTGAGCGTGTCGGTGACCCGCGCCCCGGCGACCGAACCACCACCCGGAGGCGCTGCCCAGGAGCCCGCGCCGGTGCCGTCGTTCGCGCCGCCGCAACTGCCGCTCTGGCCGCTGTCGATGATGTTCGGCCTGGTGCCGCTCTGGTGGCTGTTCGGCGCGTTCTACCTCGGCTGGCCGCTGCTGGGCGCGCTGCTGTTCGCGTTGCTGCTCACCCGGGGGCGCGTGCCACTGCCACCGGCGGCCGGCATCTGGCTGCTCTTCCTCGCCATCGTGGTGGTCAGCGCCACCCAGTTGTCGTCGCCCGCCTCACTGCTCACCTTCGCCCTGCGGCTGGCCTTCTACCTGACCGCGTTGGTGGTCGGCGTCTACGTCTACGCGGCCGCCCGGGAACGCGCCAGCCTGGTGGCGGTGCTCACCCCGCTCTGCGCGTTCTGGTTCGGGCTGGTGGCGCTGGGCTGGCTCGGGGTGCTCGTGCCCCGGCTGGCCATGACGACCCCGATGGAGATGCTGCTGCCCGGTGGGGTGGCCAACACCCCGTTCATCCAGGACATGGTGCACCTCACCACCGCTGAGTACAGTGCCCGTTCACTCAACCCGATCTATCGGCCGGCCGCGCCGTTCGCGTACACCAACAACTACGGCAGCGCGTACGCGATGACCCTGCCCTGCGTGGTGGCGTTCGCGATGCTGCGCCGGCAGGGGCTGCTGCGCTGGGCGCTGCTGGCGTCGCTGCCGCTGTCGCTGGCGCCGGCGTTCCTCACCCTCAACCGGGCGATGTTCCTCAGCCTCGGCGCCGGGCTGGCGGTGCTCGGAGTGCGGGCCAGCCTGCGCGGCAACGTCCGGGTGGCCGCGTCCATCGTCGGGGTCGTGGTGATCGGCGGGTTGGCCACGCTGTTCATCCCGATCACCGAGCTGATCAGCAGGCGGGTCGACTCCAGCGACACCAACACCGACCGGCTCTCGCTCTACACCGAGGTGATCCGCCGCGTGCAGGAGTCGCCCTGGTTGGGCTACGGCGCTCCGGTGAACGTCGACACCGTGTCGGCGGCCGCGCCGATCGGCACCCAGGGGCAGCTGTGGATGGTGCTGTTCAGCCACGGCGTACCCGCGCTCATCTGCTTCCTGGCGTGGTTCGTCGCCGCGGCGGTGATCTGCGCGCGGGCGACGTCGGCGGCCGGGCAGTGGCTGGCGGTGGTGCCGGTGGTCTGCCTCGTGCAGGTCCCGTTCTACGGCATGGCGAACCAGAACCTGGCTGTCGCGTTCTTCGCTGTGGCCTTCGCGATGGCGCTCACCGAACGTGAACGGCGGACCCGGTTGGCCGGGTCGTCGCCGACGCCCGCGGCGGTGCCCGCGTGACCGCCGCGACCCGTCCGTCGGCCGGCGCCGACGAGGGCCGGTCCACGCTAACCCCGGTCGAGGGTCAGGCCGCGTCGTCGCCCGCCGGGGACACCGGCTCGGCCGAGACCCGCCGCAGCGCGCGCAGCGGCGTGGCCGGACTGCTCGGCGCGGCCACCAGTGGCCTGTTCGGGTTCGTGCTGGCGGTCGTGATCACCCGAAGCTACGGCCCGGCCGGCGCTGGCGCGTTCTTCGCCGCGATCGGCGTCGTCACGGTGGCCACCGCGATCTGCACGCTCGGCGCGGAAACCGGTCTGATGTGGGCTCTGCCGCGCCGCAGCGCCGGTGTGCGCGGTGATGCCGCCCGGGTGCTGCCGGTGGCGCTGATCCCGCCGCTGGTGACCGGGCTGCTGGTCGCCGGCGCGGGCGTGCTGGCCGCCGACGCCCTCGCGCCCCGACTGCTGGGCGGCTCCGGCGCGAGCGGCGGCGCGCTGCTCACCGTCACGTTCGCCGCGGTGCCGGTGGTGGTCACGATGACCCTGCTGCTGGCCGCGCTGCGCTGCGTGCGGCCCATCCGGGCGTACGTCGGGGTGCAGTTCCTGCTGCTGCCGATCGCCCGCCCGGCGCTGGTCGGCGCGGCCGCGCTGGCCGGTGGTGGCCTGCTCGCCGGCATGACCGGTTGGTTGGTGCCGGCGGCGTTGGCGCTGCTGGCCTGCCTCATCCTCGTCGCCGGCCCGCTCGGGCTGGGCCGGGGCGCGACGCTGCGTCCGCGCCGCGCCGACTGGTCCACGTTCTGGCGCTTCGCGCTGCCCCGGGCCGCCTCGGCGGCCATCGACGCCGGCAGCATGTGGGTGGGCGTGCTGCTCACCTCGGTGCTGGCCGGCCCGGCGGACGCCGGTGTGTTCGGCGCCGTCGGCCGGTACGTGTTGGCCGGTCAACTGGCCATGCAGGGGCTACGGGTGGCGGTGTCGCCGCAGCTGTCCCGGCTGCTCGGGCGAGGCGAGCGGGCCGCGGCGGCGGCGGTGCACCGGCAGTTGACCACCTGGGGGCTGGTGCTGTCCTGGCCGGTGTACCTGCTGCTGGCGGTCTTCGCGCTGGCCTTCCTCCAACTGTTCGGGCCGGAGTTCACCGCCGGCGTGCCGGCGATGACGGTGCTCGGGCTGGCGATGCTCGTCAACACCGGAGTGGGCAACGTGCAGAGCCTGCTCCTGATGGGCGGACGCAGTGGGCTGCACCTGGTCGCCACAGTGGCCGGGTTGACGGTGACCGTCTCGCTGGGTCTCTGGCTGATCCCGCGCTATGGCGCGACGGGCGCGGCGGTGGCCTGGGCGGCCGGCATCGCCACCGAGAACCTCACCGCCGCCGGGTTCGCCCGGTCGGTGGTTCGGGAGCCGCTGTTCGACGCCGCGATGGTGCGTGCCGCGGCGGCCACGATCGCCGGTGTGGGTCTGGCCGCCGGGGTCGGCGTGCTGGTGGGCGGTCGCGGTCTGCCCGGCCTCGCGGTGGCGTTGGCGGTGCTGCTGACCGGCTGCGTCGGCATGTTGACGTTGCCCCGGGTGCGCGCCGGAATCCGGGGGACCATGAGACAGATCCGTGGAGGGGACAACGCGGCCACGGCCGCCGAGCCCACCTCGGCATCGACGAGAGGCAGGTGAGGTTCGGCGTGGTGTCCATCCGTGACCGGGTCAAGCAGTTGGTTCCGACCCAGGTGACCACCCGGGTGAAGGAGTCGCTTGTCGACTACGGCGTTCGCACCAGCGACCGTCGGCCGCTGCCGGACTTCCTGATCATCGGGACCAAACGGGGTGGCACCACCTCCCTGTGGAACTACCTCATCCAGCACCCGTTGGTACCCCGGCTCTTTCCCGCGTGGAACACCAAGTCGGCGCACTACTTCGAGGAGCACTGGGGTCGCGGCGAAGCATGGTACCGCTCGCATTTCCCAACCGAGCGGCAGCGCGAGGCCCTGGCCAAGCGACACGGCGGCCCGGTCCGGGTCGGTGAGGCCGCCCCGCTGTACATGTTCCATCCGCTCGCCGCGCAGCGGGTCGCCGGGCTGATGCCGTCGGTGAAGCTCATCGTGCTGCTGCGGGACCCGGTGGAGCGGGCGTACTCGCACTGGAAGGAACGCCGCACCCACGGCATCGAACCACTGGACTTCGCCGCCGCGCTCGCCGCCGAGCCGGAACGCACGGCGGGGGAGCGGGAGCGGTTGATCGCCGAACCGGAGTCGTTCAGCGAGCCGTACGACTGGTACACGTACCGGGCCCGGGGACGCTACCTGGAGCACCTGGAGCCGTGGCTGGAGCGATTCGACCGGGAGCAGATCCTCTTCCTGCCCAGCGAGCACCTGTACAGCGACTCGCGGGCGACCTACCGACGGACCCTGGACTTCCTTGGTCTGCCGGCGTACGACCTGCCCAACTTCAAGGTCTACAACGATCGGCGCTCGGCACCGCTGGAGCCGAACGTGCGCGCTGAGCTGACCGACTACTACCGGCCGTACAACGACGCCTTGCGTCAACGGCTCGGGCTGGACCTCGACTGGGCGGACCGGGCGGCGTGACGACAGGGGTGGGCCCGGCCACCGACCCGCGTTCACGGGTGGACGGCCTGGGTTGGGTGAGCCGCGCGGTCTTCCCGGACGACCGGGTCGGCCTGACAGTGGCCGGCGCCCCGCCGGCCGGTCATCAGGCGGTGGCGAGGTACGCGGTGGTGCCGTCGGTCGCCCGGGCCCGGTTCCTGGTGCCGTTGGGCGCGCCCCGGGCCGGGGCGGCGTCGTTGTTGGCGTACAACGCCCTGCGGCCACCGAAGGTGCGCGCGCTTCGGGCGGTGCTCGGTGGGCTGGCCCGGTTCGGTCGGGTGGGGCTCGCGCCCTTTCCCACGTTGACCGTCTCGGTGCCGACCGGGGTCCCGGCCGCGGAGCTGCTGCTCAGCGAGCGGCTCTCCGCCGACCTGGGTGACACGCCGCTGCTGGCCGCGTTCGGGGTCCGCCCACCCGACCCGAACGGCAAGCCCACGTTGCAACTCTTCACTGCCGACGGGCGTCCGCGTGGCTACGCGAAGATCGGCTGGAACGACGCGACCCGTGCGCTGGTCAGCGCGGAGGCGGCGGCGCTGCGGGCGTTGCGCGAGGTGGTCGGCGTCGCCGACCATCCGACGCCGCCGCGGCTGCTCACCGAGACGTCGTGGGCGGGCCAGGTGGTGGCGGTGATCGAGCCGTTGCCCCCGGCGGTACGCGGTGTGCCGGTGGACGACCCGCCCCGGATCGCGGCGCTGCTCGCTGTCGCCCGGCGAGGCGACAGGGCGCACGCGCCCCGACCGCTCGCCGACTCGACGTTCCTGCGCCGGCTGGCCGATCAGGCCGGCCGGGCCGCCGCGACCGAGCCGGCCGGTGCGCGGGCGGTCGCCGCGGTCTCGGCGTTGGCCCGCCGGCATGGCGACACCAGCGTCGAGTTCGGTCACTGGCATGGTGACTGGGTGCCGTGGAACCTGGGCTGGCACGCCGGTCGGTTGGTCGCCTGGGACTGGGAGCACAGCGGGCCGGACGTGCCGGTCGGCTTCGATCTGGCGCACGACGCGTTCCAGCGGGCCCTCGTGCTGCGCGGCGAGCCGGCCGACGTGGCCGCGTCGGCGGTGGACGGATGTCTGAGCCGGCACGGCGAGCGGCTCGGCCTCGATGCCGCGCAGCGTCGGCTCGTCGCCGACGCGTACCTGGTGGAGATGTGGTTGCGGACGTGGCGGCTGGCCGACGCGGGCGCGGGCTGGAACGCCGCCCTGCATCCCGCACTCTTGGACGTCATCGAGAAAAGACATAGCGGCTGATCTGGAGGAATCGCGGCGACGACGGTGCGCCGCAGAGTGACGACATAATCGCAGGTGGTGATGACGATCGATGGACCTCGGACGTTCGGTGCACCGCACCGCCCGCTGTGGAGATCGTCATCTCGGCCGGTCGCGCTATTCAACGACCGGGAATCGTGTGATCTGCTTCTGCCTGGCGTGAACTGAAATTCCAAGCGAACTTGTGGGGAGTCGCGTGGACACGAACAACGACGACAGTGGGGCACCGGTGCTGCTGCTGGTCGGCTCCAGCGGCGGCCATCTGGCCCAACTACTGGCCCTGCGGCCCTGGTACGAACAGCGGCGGCGCTGCTGGGTCACCTTCGACACCCCGGAGGCGGTGTCGCTGCTGGCCGGCGAGGACCTGGTGCCTGCGCACCACCCGACCACCCGCAACGTGCCGAACCTGCTGCGCAACGCGCTGCTGGCCTGGCGGGTGCTGCGGGCCCGGCGGGTCGCCGCCGTGGTCACCACCGGCGCCGGGGTGGCGGTGCCGTTCGTGGTGCTGGCCCGGCTGCGGCGCATCCCGACCGTCTACATCGAGGTGTACGACCGGATCGACACCCCGACGTTGACCGCTCGGCTCTGCCGACCGTTCCTGTCCTCGATGCTGGTGCAGTGGGACGAGCAGCGCCGGCAGTACCCCGAGGCGACAGTCGTCGGGACGCTGCTGTGACCGGGGAGACGGGCACCGCCCGGCGTCCGCAACCCCGACCGGCCACCGAGGCGGCCCGCCTGCCGCGCCAGCGCGACAGCTCGGCGGTCGCCCAGCTCCGACTGCTGGTCGCGGTGGGCACCGACAAGCACCCCTTCGACCGGCTGGTCGACTGGTTGGCACAGTGGCACGCGCAGGCTGCCGGCCCGGTCGGGCTGACCATGCAGCACGGGCACACGAAGGCGCCCCAGCTCAGCGGCGCGGTGCCGTTCCTCGGCCACGACGCGTTGCAACAGGCGATGATCGATGCGGATCTGGTGGTCTGCCACGGTGGACCGGCGACCATTCTGGAGGCCCGCCGCCACGGCCACCTGCCCATCGTGGTGCCCCGCGATCCGGCTCGCGGCGAGCACGTCGACAACCATCAGCTCCTCTTCGCCCGCCGGCTCGGCGCCGCCGGGCTGGTGGCGCTCTGCGAGACCCGGGAGGCCCTGCACGACGCGTTGGCCGCCGGGGTGGCAGACCCGTCCCGGTACGCGGTGGCCGCCGACCCGGAGGCACACGAGGCGCGACGGGCGGCGGTGGCCCGGGTCGGGCAGATCGTCGACGACCTGGTGGCCCGTTCGACCCCGCGCCGACCCCGGTGGCGGGCCTGGTCCCGGCCGCGCCCGGGTACGGAGGAGATTCGATGACCCAGCAGCCGACCGTCAGCGTCGTGGTGCCCACCCGGGACCGCCCCGAGCTGCTGCGGGCCGCGGTGCGCGCGATCCTGGCACAGGACTACCCGGGCCGGATCGAGGTCGTCGTGGTGTTCGACCAGTCCGCGCCGGACGAGTCGTTGAACGAGTTGGGCAGCGGCCCGGCCCGTGTGGTGCGGGTGGTCCGCAACGCCCGTACCCCCGGGTTGGCCGGTGCGCGCAACAGCGGCACCCTCGCGGCCGAGGGCGAGCTGGTCGCGTTCTGCGACGACGACGACGAGTGGCTGCCCGGCAAGCTGGCCGCCCAGGTCGACGCGCTGGCCGGCGATCCGGCCGCCGAGTTCGTCTGCTGCGGCATCCGGGTCAACTACGACGGGCACAGCGTCGACCGGGTGCTCGACAAGGACCGGATCACCCTGGACGACCTGCTACGCGACCGGATGACCGAGCTGCACCCGTCGACCTTCCTGATCCGCGCCACCGCGTTGCGCAACGGGTTCGGGCTGGTCGACGAGGAGATCCCGGGCAGCTACGCGGAGGACTACGAGTTCCTGCTGCGGGCCGCCCGCAGCGCGCCGCTGATCAACCTGCGGACGCCGTCGGTGCTGGTCCGCTGGCACAAGCGCTCGTACTTCGCGCAGCGCTGGGACACCATCTCGGAGGCGTTGCAGTGGTTGCTGCAGCGCTACCCGGAGTTCGCCAGTCAACCGGCCGGCGAGGCCCGGGTGGCCGGGCAGATCGCGTTCGCCCAGGCCGCCTCCGGTGACCGCCGGGGCGCGCTGCGGTGGGCCCGGCGCACCCTGCGGAGCAACCCCCGCGAGCCGCGCGCCTACCTGGCCCTCGCCGTCGCCGGTCGGGTGGTCCGGGCCGACGCGGTGCTGCGCACCCTGCACAAGCGCGGTCGGGGGATCTGAGCCGCCGCCGTCGGGTGTCGCGTCGGCGGGTGCAGAGCAAAGGACGCCGGGTCGGCGGGCGGCGGCGTCCGCTGGGCGGGACACGACGGGGAGCGCGCCGCGTCGGTGGCCCGCCGTGACAGACTGACCGCTGTGTTGCGCTGGCTGACTGCAGGTGAATCGCACGGTCCCGCCCTCGTCGCGATGATGGAGGGGGTGCCGGCCGGCATTGAGGTGACCACCACCGAGATCGCCGACGAGCTGGCCCGTCGACGGCTGGGCTATGGGCGGGGTGCTCGGATGTCGTTCGAGCGGGACGAGGTCGAGCTGCTCGGTGGCCTGCGGCACGGCGTGACCCTGGGCAGCCCGGTGGCGATCCGGGTCGGCAACTCCGAGTGGCCGAAGTGGCAGACGGTGATGGCCGCCGACCCGGTCGACCCCGACGAGCTGGCCCGGCAGGCCCGCAACGCCCCGCTGACCCGTCCCCGGCCCGGCCACGCTGACCTGGCCGGCATGCAGAAGTACGGCCACACCGACGCCCGGCCGATCCTGGAGCGCGCCAGCGCACGGGAGACCGCCGCCCGGGTGGCCGTCGGCACTGTCGCCAAGGCGCTGATCCGTCAGGCGCTCGGCATCGAGATCGTCTCGCACGTCGTCGAGCTGGGCCCGGTGGCCGCGAAGCCCGGCCTGCGTCCCACGCCGTCCGACACGGCCCGGATCGACGCCGACCCGCTGCGCTGCCTCGACCCGGAGGCCAGCGCCCTGATGGTCGCCGAGGTCGACGCCGCGAAGAAGGCCGCCGACACCCTCGGCGGCGTGGTCGAGGTGCTGGCGTACGGGGTGCCACCGGGGCTGGGCAGCCACGTGCAGTGGGACCGCAAGCTCGACGCCCGGCTGGCCACCGCGCTGATGTCCATTCAGGCGATCAAGGGCGTGGAGATCGGCGACGGCTGGCAGCAGGCCCGTTCCCGCGGCTCGGAGGCGCACGACGAGATCATCCCGTCGGCCACCGGCGTTCGGCGGGTCACCGACCGGGCCGGCGGGCTGGAGGGTGGCATCACCACCGGCGAGCCGCTGCGGGTCCGCGCCGCCATGAAGCCGATCTCCTCGCTGAACCGGGCGCTGGCCACAGTGGACGTCACCACCGGCGAGCCGGCCACCGCGATCAACCAGCGCTCCGACGTCTGCGCGGTGCCCGCCGCGGCGGTGGTCGCCGAGGCGATGGTGGCGCTGGTGCTGGCCGAGGCGGCCACCGAGAAGTTCGGCGGAGACTCGATCGCCGAGATCCGCCGCAACCTCGCCGGTTACCTCGACGCGCTGGTCATCCGCTGATGGCACCTGTCGTCGTGCTGGTCGGCGCGCCCGGCTGCGGCAAGACCACAGTCGGTCGGGCGCTCGCCGCCACCCTCGGCGTGGAGTTCCGCGACACCGACGCCGACATCGAGCAGATGGCCGGGAAGCCGATCCCGGAGATCTTCATCGACGAGGGCGAGGCGCACTTCCGTACCCTGGAACGGGCCGCAGTGGCCGCGGCGCTGGCCGGCGGCACGGGCGTGCTCGCCCTCGGCGGCGGCGCGGTGCTGGCCGAGGAGACCCGAGCGGCCCTGATCGGGCACCGGGTGGTGCACCTCTCGGTCGAGTTGCCCGACGCGGTGCGGCGGGTCGGGCTCGGCGCCGGCCGGCCGCTGCTGGCGATCAACCCACGGGCCACCCTCAAGCACCTGCTGGACCAGCGCCGGCCGCTCTACGCCGAGGTCGCCACCGAGACGGTCATCACCGACGGCCGGGCCCCGGCGCAGGTAGTCGCCGACGTCGCCGCCCTGCTGCCCCGCTGACGTACCCCTGCCCCGTCGCCCCCGTCGCCCCCGTCGCCCCCCTTGCGCCGATCTTGCACTTACTGCTCTGACTTAAGGGGCATTCACCGCATTTCGGCAACCGGAAGTGCAAGATCGGCGCAGGGGGCGGGGCGGGGCGGGGGCGCGGTGGGGTGGCCCTCAGCCGCGGGCGATCAGGTCGAGGACGTCGGCCAGAGCCTTCGGCTCGCTGAGCATCGGCCAGTGCCCGGTGGGCAGCTCGTGCAACTGGCCGTCGGCCAGGCCGGTGAAGAACGGATGCTCCTGTTGGATCATCTGCCGCACCATGCCGAGCGGGAAGGTGCTGGCCACCAGCGCGGTCGGCACCCGTCGCCCGCCGGTGCGTCGGACCGGATCGGTGGCGGCCCGCAGCGGCTGTGGGGTGGCCCGGGTACGCAGCAGCGCGAGCGTCGGCTCGTCCAGACCGGCAAGGTTGGTCGGGTCGGCGGCCGGATCCCAGGCCGGCGGCGGCAGCAGGTGCCCGCTGCCGACAACAGCCCGCAGCCGCTGCTGCTCGTCGGCCGGCAGCGTGTCGAACTGCGCCGTGCCGTCCGGCAACGGCCCGCTCTCCACGTAGATGATCCGGGCGATCCGGTCCGGGATGCGGTCCACCGCCTGGGCGGCCGGCATCCCCCCGCCGGAGTGCCCGACCAGCAGCACGTCGCGCAGGTCCTCGACCTCGATCAGTCGGACGATGTCGGTGGTGTGCGTGTCCAGGCTGACCTCCGGCCCGGCGAGGTGGTCGCGTTCGGCCAACCCCGTCAGCGTCATCGGATACACCTCGTGCCCCTGCGACCGCAGCGCCACTGTCACGTCCCGCCATGCCCAGGCACCCAGCCAGAAACCCGGCACCAGCACGAATGTCGCCATCTGTGGCTCCTTCTCTCGGTTACCGACAGACCGTACGATCTATTCCGGACAGGATCCGCCCGCTTTGAAGGAGTGGCCCGTGTCACGTCCCGCTGGCCGGGTGCTGGCCCTGCTCGAACTGCTGCAGACCCGGCACCGGTCGACGGCCGCCGACCTCGCCGGCCACCTCGGTGTGGACGAGCGGACCGTGCGCCGCTACGCGACCACGCTTGTCGAGCTGGGCATTCCCGTCACCGCCGACCGCGGCCGCTACGGCGGCTACCGGCTGCACTCCGGTTACAAACTGCCCCCGCTGATGCTCACCGACGACGAGGCGGTGGCCGTGCTGCTCGGCCTCGTCGTCGCCGAACGGGTCGGGCTGGCCACCGAGCAGCCCGCCACCGCCACCGCGCTGGCGAAGATCCGCCGGGTGCTGCCGGCGGCGCTCGCCGACCGGCTCGCCGCCGTCCAGGAGCACCTGGGCTTCACCCTGCGTCGTCCGGAGCCGGAGCGCGGACCGGCGTCCGGCACACTGCTCGCGCTCGCCTCGGCCACCCGGCACCGGCAGCGGGTGGCGGTGGACTACCGCTCCTGGCGGGGCGAGCAGTCGCACCGCGAACTCGACCCGTACGGGCTGGTCTTCCACGCCGGCCGTTGGTATGTCACCGGCCACGACCACAGGCGTGGGGAGATCCGCACCTTCCGACTGGACCGGATCGGCGCGGTGACGCCCGGCGTGGCGACGTTCACAGTGCCGGACGGCTTCGAGGCGGTGGCCTGGGTGACCCGGTCACTGGCCGGTGTGCCGTACCGGCACGAGGTGGAGGTCGTGCTGGAGACCGACCTGGTCGCCGCCCGCCGCCGCATCCCGCCCAGCGTGGCCGAGTTGACAGCCACCACCGACGGGGTGCTGCTGCGGGCCCGAGCGGAGAGCCTGCCCGGGATGGCGGCTTTGCTCGCCGGTCTGGGGTGTCCGTTCACCATCCGGCATCCGGACGCGCTGCGCGCCGCTGTGGCCGAACACGCCCGCCGGTTGGCGGACTGGGCCACCCGGCCAGCAGGTGGACAGCCGCCCTCCCCGCGCCGCCCGCTGGACTAGGCTGCCGGCGATGGACGAGGTGACCCGAATTCCGGTCGGCGGCGAGCGGCCGTACGACGTCTTGGTGGGACGTGACCTGCTGGGTGCGTTGCCTGGCCTGCTGCCCGGCGCGACCCGGGTGGCGGTGCTGCACACGCCTCCGCTCAAGGCCCTCGCGGACGCGCTCGGCGAACGCCTGCGCGCCGCCGGCGTCGAACCATTGCCGATCGAGGTGCCCGACGCCGAGTCGGGAAAGCACATCGAGGTGGCCGCTGCCTGTTGGGACCGGCTCGGAGCGGCGGGCTTCACCCGTACCGACGCGGTGGTCGGTGTGGGCGGCGGCGCGGTGACCGACCTGGCCGGCTTCGTCGCGGCCTGCTGGTTGCGGGGTGTGCGCTGGGTGCCGGTGGCGACCTCGCTGCTGGGCATGGTGGATGCCGCGGTGGGCGGCAAGACGGGCATCAACACGGCCGCCGGCAAGAACCTGGTGGGCGCGTTCCACCCGCCGGTCGGGGTGTTGGCCGACCTGGCCACTCTGGACAGCCTGCCCGCTGTCGACCTGGCGGCCGGGTTGGCCGAGGTCGTCAAGTGCGGTTTCATCGCCGACCCGACGATCCTGGATCTCATCGAGAACGACCCGGAGGCCGCCACCGACCCGCGTGGGCCGGTGAGCCGGGAGCTGATCGAGCGGGCCATCCGGGTCAAGGCCGACGTGGTCGCCGGCGACCTGCGCGAGTCGGGCCTGCGGGAGGTGCTCAACTACGGCCACACCCTGGCCCACGCCATCGAGCAGAACGAGGGCTACCGCTGGCGGCACGGCCACGCCGTCGCTGTCGGTCTGGTGTACGCGGCCACGCTGGCCCGGCTCGCCGGGCGGCTGGACGCGCCGACCGCCGACCGACACCTGGTCGCGCTGAGCGCGCTGGGCCTGCCGGTGAGCTACCCGGCCGACGCCTGGCCGCAGCTGTTGGCCGCGATGCGGGTGGACAAGAAGACCCGGGGCAGTCGGCTGCGCTTCGTGGTGCTCGACGGGCTGGCCCGCCCGGCGATGTTGGAAGGCCCCGACGACGCGTTGCTGGAGGCCGCCTACCGGGAGGTGGCAACCCCGTGAAGGTCTACGTCTTGAACGGGCCGAACCTGGGCCGGTTGGGCACCCGCGAGCCCGGCGTGTACGGCGCCACCAGCTACGCGGACCTGGTGGCGCTCTGCGAGAGCACCGGTCGGGAGCTGGGGCTGGCGGTGACGGTCCGGCAGACCGACGCGGAGCACGAGCTGCTCGGCTGGCTGCACACGGCGGCCGACGAGGGCGCCGCGGTGGTCCTCAACCCCGCCGCCTGGTCGCACTACTCGTACGCGGTGCGGGACGCCTGCGCCATGCTGCGGGGGCCGCTGGTGGAGGTGCACATCTCCAACATCCACACCCGTGAGGAGTTCCGGCACCACTCGGTGGTCTCGGCGGTGGCGACCGGGGTGATCTGCGGTCTGGGTATCGACGGCTATCGTCTCGCTCTGCACCATCTGGCCACCCGCTGAAGGCCCACGGACTGGGCGCTCCGAACGGGGGGCCGTCCGATTCGACGCAGCTTGTAGACTTGCCAGGTCTGTCCGCCAATTGATGATCAAGGCAGGAAATGGCCTCCACCAACGACCTCAAAAACGGCCTGGTACTCAACCTGGACGGCGAGCTCTGGGCCGTCGTCGAGTTCCAGCACGTCAAGCCCGGTAAGGGTGGTGCCTTCGTGCGCACCACGCTGAAGAACGTGCTGTCCGGGAAGGTGGTCGACAAGACCTTCAACGCGGGCACCAAGGTCGAAACCGCGACCGTTGACAAGCGCACGATGCAGTACCTGTACGCCGACGGTGAGGACTTCGTCTTCATGGATCTGGAGACCTTCGACCAGATCACGGTGCCCGGTGGCACCGTCGGTGAGGCAGCCAACTACCTGCTGCCCGAGGCGGAGGCGACCGTCGCCCAGCACGAGGGTGTGCCGCTCTACATCGAGCTGCCCACCAGCGTCGTGCTGGAGGTCACCTACACCGAGCCCGGCCTGCAGGGCGACCGTTCGACCGGCGGCACCAAGCCGGCGACCGTGGAGACCGGCGCCACGGTGCCGGTTCCGCTGTTCATCACCACCGGCGAGAAGATCAAGGTCGACACCCGCGACGGCCGTTACCTCGGCCGCGCCTGATGGCTGAGGGTTCCAAGCAGCAGATGCCGGCGCGCCGCAAGGCGCGCAAGCGGGCGCTGGATGTCCTCTACGAGGCCGACCTGCGGGACAAGCCTCCGGTGGAGGTGCTCGCCGGCTACGTGCAGCGGATCGAGCAGCCCCGACCGGAGCACCTGGGCTACGCGGTGGGCCTGGTCGAGGGGGTAGCCGAGCACCTCGACCGGATCGACGAGCTGATCGCCAGCTACGCCGAGGGTTGGACGTTGGAGCGGATGCCGGTCGTCGACCGTAATCTCGCCCGGATCGCCGTCTACGAGTTGCTCTACGTCGACGAGATCGACGACGCGGTGGCCATCAGCGAGGCGGTGGAGCTGGCTCGGCAGATGTCGACGGACGATTCGCCGCGCTTCCTCAACGGGGTCCTCGGCCGGATCGCCGAGTACGCCACCCGCTGAGCGTCGGCACCGAACACCGCAAACCCGAAAGGGCCCGTGCCAGTCGGCACGGGCCCTTTCGGTGGAGCGGTAGATCAGGTGGAGCGGTAGATCAGGTGGAGCGGTAGATCAGGTGGAGCGGTAGATCAGGAGGCGAAGAACGCCCGGGGGTCGGCCACCAGCACGCCGTGCTCGGTGAGCCGCTCGATCAGGCCCGACGGTGAGGCGTCGTAGACGATCGCGAGCGCCCGCAGGTCATCGGCGCGGATGGAGAGCACCCGGCCGTTGTAGTCGCCGCGCTGCTGCTGGATGGCGCGGGCGTAGCGGGCAACGTAGGCCAGGTCCTCGGAGGCCTCGTCGTAGAGCCGCTCCAGGTCCAGAACAATCTTGCTGGTGGGCTCGTGACGGACACCACTGCCGTCAGGCAGCAGCTCCGAGACGGGTACGCGGTAGAACTCGGCCAACTCGGCCAGACGGGACACCGTCACGGCCCGGTCGCCACGCTCGTACGAGCCGACCACCACGGCCTTCCACCGCCCGTTCGACTTCTCCTCCACACCCTGCAGGGAGAGACCCTGCTGCTGGCGGATGGAGCGCAGGCGGGCGCCCAGAGACTTGGCGTATTCAGAGGGCATTCGGACACTCCCAGTGCTGCTCGGGGTTCTCCCGTCGATCGCTACGGAGCGTGACGGTACGGGGAATGCGACACGTGGTCAAGTGGTCGTGCCCCTACCGTTGCGGAGCGTCCGGGGAGTTTTCCCCTTTTCCGGTACCTGACCCGGTGGTCAGCGGCCGCCGTCCATGACCCCGGTGACCACTGGTAACGTGGCGGAAGCCCCGGCCCAGGTCTGCTGAGCGGTCCGGCCGGAGGTGCCCGACATCCTTTAACGACCCGTCCCGTGAGGCGGGGAAGGAGGTCCGCCGTGGCATACCCACCGGCTGCCCGCTCGTCACCACCGCGACAACCCTCGGTGAAGGTGATCCTCGCCAGCGCCGACGTGCAACGCGTGGTCGATCGCATCGCCCACCAGATCCTGGAGAAGACCCAGGGCGCCGCGAACACTGTGCTGCTGGGGATTCCCACCCGGGGCACCCCCCTCGCCCGGCGGCTCGCCGACCGGATCAGCACCTTCGAGGACGTCGCCGTTCCGGTTGGTGTGCTCGACATCACCCTGTACCGCGACGACCTTCGTCGGCACGCCACCCGTGCTGTGGGTCCGACCGAGCTGCCCCCCGGCGGGATCGACGGCAAACGGGTCATCCTGGTCGACGATGTGCTCTTCTCCGGCCGTACCGTCCGGGCCGCGCTCGACGCGCTCAACGACGTGGGCCGTCCGGCCTCGGTGCAGCTCGCCGTCCTGGTCGACAGGGGCCACCGGGAGTTGCCGATCCGCGCCGACTACGTCGGCAAGAACATCCCGACCTCGCTCGCCGAGAGCGTCAAGGTGACGCTCGCCGAGATCGACGGGACGGACGAGGTCAAGCTGTACGGGGGAACCGCCTCATGATCAAGCATCTGCTCTCCGGCGGGGACCTGGACGCCGACACCGCCACCGAGATCCTGGACACCGCCGCCGAGATGGCCACCGTCGCCGGTCGGGAGATCAAGAAGCTTCCCGCGCTGCGCGGACGGACAGTGGTGAACCTCTTCTACGAGGACTCCACGCGTACCCGGATCTCCTTCGAGGCGGCGGCGAAGCGGCTCAGCGCCGACGTGATCAACTTTTCCGCGAAGGGGTCCAGCGTCACCAAGGGTGAGAGCCTGAAGGACACCGCGTTGACCCTGCAGGCCATGGGCGCTGATGCCGTCGTCATCCGACACCCCGCCTCCGGCGCGCCGCACCGCCTGGCCAACTGGGTGGACGGGTCGGTGGTCAACGCCGGCGACGGCACCCACGAGCACCCCACCCAGGCGCTGCTGGACGCGTACACCATGCGGTCCCGGCTGGGCCGGCTCGCCGGCCTGTCGGTCGCTGTGGTCGGGGACGTGCTGCACTCCCGGGTGGCGCGCTCCAACGTGCTGCTGCTCTCGACCCTCGGCGCCAAGGTCACCCTGGTCGGCCCGCCGACCCTCATCCCGGTCGACATCGCGGGCGCCCTCGCGCCCGGCACCAACGTCTCCTACGACCTCGACTCGGTCCTGCCGAACGTGGACGTGGTGATGATGCTGCGCGTGCAGCGGGAGCGGATGAACGACTCCTACTTCCCCTCCGCGCGCGAGTACGCCCGCCGCTACGGGCTGGACGGGCCGCGGATGCGCCGGCTGCCCGAACACGCGATCGTCATGCACCCCGGCCCGATGAACCGGGGGATGGAGATCACCCCCGAGGTCGCCGACTCACCCCGCTCCACAATCGTCGAACAGGTCACCAACGGGGTCTCCGTGCGGATGGCTGTCCTTTACCTGCTGCTCGGAGGGAACAACCGGTGACCGCGTACCTGATCACCAGCGTGAGTGTCGTCGGCGCCGCGCCGACCGACCTGCTGATCCGCGACGGCGTGATCGCCGCCGTCGGTCCCGGCCTGACCGCGCCGGACGCCACAGTCGTCGACGGCACCGGCCTCGTCGCCCTGCCCGGCCTCGTCGACCTGCACACCCACCTGCGCGAGCCCGGCCGGGAGGACGCCGAGACCGTCGAGTCCGGTTCCCGGGCGGCGGCGCTGGGCGGCTACACGGCGGTCTGCGCGATGGCCAACACCTCCCCGGTGGCGGACACCGCCGGTGTGGTCGAGCAGGTCTGGCGGCTCGGCCGCGAGGCCGGCCTGGTCGACGTGCAGCCGATCGGCGCGGTCACCGTCGGGCTGGCCGGCGAGCGGCTGGCCGAGCTGGGCGCGATGGCCGACTCGGCGGCCCAGGTGCGGATCTTCTCCGACGACGGGCACTGCGTCGCCGACCCGAAGTTGATGCGCCGAGCCCTGGAGTACGTCAAGGCGTTCGACGGGATCATCGCCCAGCACGCCGAGGAGCCCCGGCTCACCGAGGGCGCCCAGATGCACGAGGGCGAGGTCTCCACCCGGCTCGGCCTGATCGGCTGGCCGGCGGTCGCCGAGGAGGCGATCATCGCCCGGGACGTGCTGCTCGCCGAGCACGTGGGCAGCCGACTGCACGTCTGCCACGTCTCCACCGCCGGCAGCGTCGAGGTGCTGCGCCAGGCAAAGGCCCGCGGGGTACGCGTGACCGCCGAGGTGACCCCGCACCACCTGCTGCTCACCGACGAACGGGCGGAAACCTACGACCCGGTCTACAAGGTGAACCCGCCGTTGCGCACCGCCGCGGACATCGCCGCGCTGCGTGCCGCCCTCGCCGACGGGGTGATCGACGTGATCGCCACCGACCACGCCCCGCACGCGGTGGAGGACAAGGAGTGCGAGTGGGCGTACGCCCGACCGGGGATGCTCGGTCTGGAGACGGCCCTCTCCATCGCGCTGGACGTGCTCGGCCCCGAATGGGACCTGATCGCCGAGCGGATGTCGCGCACCCCCGCACGGATCGCCGGCCTCACCGGGCACGGCGTCGACCCCGCGCCGGGTGTGCCGGCGAACCTGACCCTGATCGACCCGGCGGCCCACCGCACCATCGAGCCGGCGGAGCTGGCCAGTCGCAGTCGCAACACCCCGTACGCCCGCATGACGCTGCCAGGTCGCATCGTGGCGACCTTCCTGCGTGGCGAGCCGACGGTCCTGGACGGAAAGGCTGTCAAGTAATGGTCAAGCGCAGACCCGCGATCCTTGTCCTCGAGGACGGGCGCACGTTCCCCGGCGAGGCGTACGGGAGTGTCGGGGAGACCTTCGGCGAGGCGGTCTTCAACACCGGCATGACCGGTTATCAGGAGACCCTGACCGACCCGTCGTACCACCGTCAGGTGGTGGTGCAGACCGCGCCGCACATCGGCAACACCGGCGTCAACGGCGAGGACGACGAGTCCGGTCGGATCTGGGTGGCCGGCTACGTCGTGCGCGACCCGGCCCGGATCGGCTCGAACTGGCGGGCCACCGGTGGTCTCGAGGACCGCCTCGCCACCGAGGGTGTGGTGGGCATCAGCGGCGTGGACACCCGGGCGCTGACCCGGCACCTGCGCGAGCGGGGCGCCATGCGGGTGGGCATCTCCAGCATCGACAACGACCCGCAGAGCCTGCTGGCCCGGGTCCGCCAGGCGCCGCAGATGGTCGGCGCGGACCTGTCCGCCGAAGTGAGCACCGCCGAGCCGTACGTCGTCGAGGCTCTGGGCGAGCACCGGTTCACAGTGGCCGCCCTGGACCTGGGCATCAAGCGCAACGTGCCGCGTCGGCTGGCCACCCGTGGGGTGACCACGCACGTGCTGCCGGGGTCGTCGAGCATCGACCAGATGCTCGCCACCGGCGCCGACGCGATCTTCCTGTCGCCCGGTCCGGGCGACCCGGCCACCGCCGACGCCCCGGTGGAACTGGCCCGGGAGGCGCTGCGGCGGGAGGTGCCGCTGTTCGGCATCTGCTTCGGCAGCCAGATCCTCGGCCGGGCGCTCGGCTTCGGCACCTACAAGCTGGGCTACGGCCACCGGGGAATCAACCAGCCGGTGCTCGACCGGGTCACCGGCAAGGTCGAGGTGACCAGCCACAACCACGGCTTCGCCGTGCAGGTCCCCGGCTCGGGCGGCGGCGCGGTCGTCCCCGACCAGGTGATCGACACCGACTTCGGTGGCGTACGGGTGTCGCACGTCTGCCTCAATGACAACGTGGTCGAGGGGCTGCGGGCAGTGGACCTGCCCGCGTTCACCGTCCAGTACCACCCGGAGGCGGCGGCCGGCCCGCACGACGCGGACTACCTCTTCGACCGATTCGCCGAACTGATCGAAGGCCGGACCCACAGCAAGGGGCGCAGCAATGCCTAAGCGGACCGATCTCAAGCACATCCTCGTGATCGGCTCCGGGCCGATCGTCATCGGGCAGGCCTGCGAGTTCGACTACTCCGGCACCCAGGCGTGCCGGGTGCTGCGCAGCGAGGGGATCCGGGTCAGCCTGGTCAACTCCAACCCGGCGACGATCATGACGGACCCGGAGTTCGCCGACGCGACGTACGTCGAGCCGATCACCCCGGAGTTCGTGGAGCTGGTCATCGCCAAGGAGCGCCCGGACGCGATCCTCGCGACCCTCGGCGGGCAGACCGCGCTGAACACGGCCGTCGCCCTGCACGAGGCCGGCGTCCTGGAGAAGTACGGCGTGGAGCTGATCGGCGCGAACATCGACGCCATCAACCGGGGCGAGGACCGGCAGCTGTTCAAGGAGATCGTGGCGAAGGCCGGCGTACGGCTGGGCGTCGACGACCCGGCCGGGTTGGTGCCCCGCTCGCGGGTCTGCCACTCGATGGACGAGGTCGAGGCGACAGTCGCCGAGCTGGGCCTGCCGGTGGTGATCCGGCCGTCGTTCACAATGGGTGGCCTGGGCTCCGGCATGGCGCACACCCCGGAGGACCTGGCCCGTATCGCCGGCGACGGCCTGTCCGCCAGCCCGGTGCACGAGGTGCTCATCGAGGAGAGCGTGCTCGGCTGGAAGGAGTACGAGCTCGAGCTGATGCGCGACCGGCACGACAACGTGGTGGTGGTCTGCTCGATCGAGAACATCGACCCGATGGGTGTGCACACCGGCGACAGCGTCACCGTGGCCCCGGCCATGACGCTCACCGACCGGGAGTACCAGCGCCTGCGTGACCTGGGCATCGCCGTGCTGCGCGAGGTCGGGGTGGACACCGGCGGCTGCAACATCCAGTTCGCTGTCAACCCGGTCGACGGCCGGATCGTCGTGATCGAGATGAACCCGCGGGTGTCGCGGTCGTCGGCGCTGGCCTCCAAGGCGACCGGCTTCCCGATCGCGAAGATCGCCGCCAAGCTGGCCATCGGCTACACCCTCGACGAGATCCCCAACGACATCACCCTGAAGACCCCTGCGGCGTTCGAGCCGACCCTCGACTACGTGGTGGTGAAGATCCCCCGGTTCGCGTTCGAGAAGTTCCCCGGCGCGGACCCGGAGCTGACCACCACGATGAAGTCGGTGGGCGAGGCGATGAGCCTCGGACGCAACTTCACCGAGGCGCTGAACAAGGCGATGCGCTCGATGGAAACCAAGTCGGCCGGTTTCTGGAGTGTGCCGGACCCTGCCGGCGTCACACTGGCGGACACTCTCGCGGCGCTGCGGATCCCGCACGACGGTCGGCTGTACACGGTGGAGCGGGCGCTGCGGCTCGGGGCGTCGATCGCCGAGGTGGCCGAGGCGTCCGGCGGGATCGACCCGTGGTTCCTGGACCAGATCGCCGCGCTGATCGAGCTGCGCACCGAGATCGTCGACGCGCCGGTGCTCGACGCCGACCTACTGCGTCGTGCCAAGCGGGCCGGTCTGTCCGACCGGCAGCTCGCCGCGCTGCGCCCGGAGCTGGCCGCCGAGGACGGCGTACGGACCCTGCGCCACCGTCTCGACGTGCGCCCGGTCTACAAGACAGTGGACACCTGCGCGGCCGAGTTCGAGGCGACCACTCCGTACCACTACTCGACGTACGACCTGGAGTCCGAGGTCGTGCCGTCGGACCGGCCGAAGGTGCTGATCCTGGGCTCCGGCCCGAACCGGATCGGGCAGGGCATCGAGTTCGACTACTCCTGCGTGCACGCCGTGCAGGCGTTGCGGTCGGCCGGTTACGAGACGGTCATGGTCAACTGCAACCCGGAGACGGTCTCCACCGACTACGACACCGCCGACCGGCTCTACTTCGAGCCGTTGACCTTCGAGGACGTCCTGGAGGTCTGGCACGCCGAGGACTCGTCCGGCCGGGCGGCCGGCGGGCCGGGTGTGGTCGGGGTGGTCGTCCAGCTCGGCGGGCAGACCCCGCTGGGGCTGGCGCAGCGGCTCAAGAACGCCGGTGTGCCGATCGTCGGCACCTCCCCGGAGTCGATCCACCTGGCCGAGGAGCGCGGCGCGTTCGGCGCGGTGCTGGCCCGTGCCGGCCTGCGCGCGCCGGCACACGGCATGGCCACCTCGTACGACGAGGCCAAGACGATCGCCGACGAGATCGGCTACCCGGTGCTGGTCCGGCCGTCGTACGTGCTGGGCGGGCGGGGCATGGAGATCGTCTACGACGACCCGACGCTGCGCGACTACATCGGCCGGGCCACCGACATCTCCCCGGACCACCCGGTGCTGGTGGACCGGTTCCTCGACGACGCCATCGAGATCGACGTGGACGCGCTGTGCGACGCCGACGGCGAGGTCTACATCGGCGGTGTGATGGAGCACATCGAGGAGGCGGGTATCCACTCCGGCGACTCGTCCTGCGCGCTCCCGCCGATCACCCTCGCGGGCTCGCACCTGGTCGAGGTCAGCCGCTACACCGAGGCCATCGCGCGTGGCGTCGGGGTCCGGGGCCTGCTCAACGTGCAGTACGCCCTCAAGGACGACGTGCTCTACGTGCTGGAGGCCAACCCGCGCGCGTCGCGGACCGTCCCGTTCGTCTCCAAGGCCACGGCGGTGCCGCTGGCCAAGGCGGCGGCCCGGATCGCGCTCGGGGCGAGCATCGCCGAGCTGCGCGCCGAGGGCCTGCTGCCGGCGACCGGGGACGGGGGCACGATGCCCGCCGACGCGCCGGTCGCCGTCAAGGAGGCGGTGCTGCCGTTCAAGCGTTTCCGGACCCGTGCGGGCAAGGGGATCGACTCGCTGCTCGGGCCGGAGATGAAGTCGACCGGCGAGGTGATGGGCATCGACACCAACTTCGGGCATGCCTTCGCCAAGAGCCAGTCGGCGGCGTACGGGTCGCTGCCGACCGCCGGGAAGATCTTCGTCTCGGTGGCCAACCGGGACAAGCGCGGCATGATCTTCCCGATCAAGCGGCTGGCCGATCTGGGCTTCGAGATCGTCGCCACCGCCGGCACGGCCGAGGTGCTGCGCCGGCACGGCATCGCCTGTGAGCAGATCCGTAAGCACTACCAGGCCGGTGCGGGCGACGACGCGGTGTCGTTGATCGGCGGCGGCCACGTGGCGCTGGTGATCAACACGCCGCAGGGCTCGGGTGCCAGCGCCCGCTCCGACGGTTATGAGATCCGCAGCGCGGCCGTCACCGCGGACATCCCCTGCATCACCACGGTTCCCGGCGCCGCCGCAGCGGTGATGGGCATCGAGGCGCGGATCCGCGGCGACATGCAGGTCCGCCCCCTGCAGGACCTGCACGCCATCCTGCGGGCGGCCCAGTGACAGTGTTCGAGCAGGCGGTACGGCCGTGGTTGTTCCGGCTCGGGGGCGGGGACGCCGAGACGGCGCACGAGTGGACGCTGCGGCGCTTGGCTGCCCTGTCGCGGCGGCCGGCCGCGCTCGCCGCGCTGCGGGCCCGGTACGCGGTCGACGCGCCGCGCACCGTGTTCGGGGTGCGGTTCCCCAACCCGGTCGGGTTGGCCGCCGGGATGGACAAGGACGGCGCGGCGCTGCCGGCCTGGCCGGCGCTCGGCTTCGGTTTCGTGGAGGTCGGCACGGTCACCGCGCACGCCCAACCGGGCAACCCCCGGCCGCGGCTTTTCCGCCTGCCGGCCAGCGAGGCGGTGATCAACCGGATGGGCTTCAACAACGCCGGGGCCGCTGCGTTGGCCGCCCGGCTGGCGGCGCTGCCGCGCCCGCTCGGGGTGCCGCTGGGCATCTCGCTGGGCAAGTCCAAGGTGACCCCGCTGGACGAGGCGGTCGAGGACTACCTCGCCTCGTACCGGGCGCTGCGCGGGCACGGCGACTACTTCGCTGTGAACGTGTCCTCACCGAACACCCCGGGTCTGCGGTCGTTGCAGGACCGCGCCCACCTGGACGCGCTGCTCGGCGCGCTGGTGGGGGAGAAGCCGGTGCTGGTCAAGATCGCACCAGACCTGACCGAGGCGGCGATCGCCGAGCTGCTGGAGGTCTGCCTGGCCCGGGGCGCCGCCGGGGTGATCGCCACCAACACCACCCTGTCTCGGGAGGGGCTGGCCAGCGGTGACGTCGAGCGTGGCGGGCAGGCCGGCGGGCTCTCCGGTCGGCCGCTCACCGGGCGGGCCCGCGAGGTGGTCGCCTTCGTTCACTCCGAGACCGACGGCCGGCTGCCGATCATCGGCGTCGGCGGGGTGCTGGATCCGGACGACGCGGCGCGGATGTTCGATGCCGGCGCCGCCCTGGTGCAGCTCTACACCGGCTTCATCTATCGAGGACCGGCCCTGGTCCGTGCCGCCGCGCGCGCGGTGGACGCAACGGCGGCACCGGACGCGGTCGCCGGCCGGTGACCACCCCCCGGCGCGTTGCCGGCCCGGCCCGACCGGCGCCGAGCCCGCAACGCGCCGGGAGCCAATCGCCACTGCTGCCGCCTTTGCTCTGCACCCCCCGGTGCGCCACGCAGGTGCCCGGGGGCGGACGCCCTGGGTCGGACGCTCGGGGTCAGACGCCCGGGGTCAGCCGCCCGGGTACCACGCCCGGGGGTTCGGACGCCCGGGTTCGGACGCCGGGTCCCACGCCCGGGTTCGGACGTCCCGGTCGGGACGTCCCGGTCGGGACGCCGGGTGGCGCATCCACAGGTGCAGAGCAAAGGCCGGCGAAGAAACCATTCGACCGGGCCGCCGGATGGCCACGGTCCGGACCGTTCGTGCCTGGAATGGAGTACGCGTGACACCCGAGGAGATTCTGGCCGCGGACCGGGCCCACGTCTGGCACCCGTACGCCGCGCTGCCGCCGGCCAACCCGCCCTACGTGGTGCAGGGCGCCGAGGGGGTGCGGCTCACCCTGGCCGACGGGCGGGAGTTGGTGGACGGCATGTCGTCCTGGTGGGCGGCGATCCACGGGTACCGGCACCCGGTGCTGGACGCGGCGATGACCGACCAGCTCGGCCGGATGAGCCACGTGATGTTCGGCGGGCTGACCCACGAGCCGGCGGTGCGGCTGGCCCGGACCCTGGTCGAGCTGACCCCGGACGGCCTGGAGCACGTGTTCCTGGCCGACTCCGGCTCGGTCAGCGTCGAGGTGGCGGTGAAGATGTGCCTGCAGTACCAGCGGGCCGTCGGGCGGCCCCAGCGGCGCCGGCTGGCTACCTGGCGGGGTGGCTACCACGGCGACACCTTCCATCCGATGAGCGTCTGCGACCCGGAGGGCGGGATGCACCACCTGTGGGGCGACGTGCTGCCCCGGCAGGTGTTCGCCCCGGTGCCGCCGGGGGGCTTCACCGATCCGCCCGACGACGCGTACGTGGCGGCGCTGGTCGAGACGGTCGAGCGGCACGCCGACGAGGTGGCCGCCGTGATCGTCGAGCCCGTCGTCCAGGGCGCCGGCGGGATGCGCTTCCACCACCCGGGTTACCTACGGGTGCTGCGCGAGGTGACCCGCGCGCACGGGATTTTGCTGATCTTCGACGAGATCGCCACCGGGTTCGGCCGTACCGGCGAGATGTTCGCCGCCGAGCACGCCGGGGTGACGCCGGACGTGCTCTGTGTGGGCAAGGCGCTGACCGGCGGGTACCTGACCCTCGCGGCGACAGTGTGCACCGCGGAGGTCGCCCGGGGCATCTCGGCGGCCGGTGTGCTGGCGCACGGGCCCACGTTCATGGGCAACCCGTTGGCCTGCGCGGTGGCGAATGCCTCCATCGGGCTGCTGCGGGCCGGAGACTGGGCCGGCCAGGTCGCCAGGGTCGGCGCCGGTCTGCGCGCCGGACTGGAGCCCCTGCGCGGCATACCGGGCGTGGCCGACGTACGGGTCCTCGGCGCGATCGGCGTGGTCCAGCTCGATCACGAGGTCGACCTCGGCGCGGCGACCGCTGCCGCGGTCGCCCAGGGGGTCTGGCTGCGTCCGTTCCGCGACCTGATCTACACGATGCCGCCGTACGTCACCGACGACGTCGACCTGGCCCGGATCGCGACCGGGGTGGCGGCGGCGGTGGCGGCCAGCTGAGTCGACCCGGTCGCCGGGTCGACGGTTACCCGGGCGGGGCAGCCGTCCGGACGAGGAGAGGGGAACACTCCCATGGAGAGCTTCGGTACCCGGCTGCACCGGGCGATCACCGAGCGGGGCCCACTCTGTGTGGGCATCGACCCGCATCCCGGTCTGCTGGCCCAGTGGGGCCTTCCGGACGACCTGCACGGGCTCGACCGGTTCAGCCGAACCGTCGTCGAAGCGCTCGGTGACCGGGTTGCGGTGGTCAAGCCTCAGTCGGCCTTTTTCGAGCGATTCGGATCCCGAGGTGTGGCGATTCTTGAGTCAACTATCCGACAGTTACGAGATGCCGGCTCGCTCGTTCTGCTCGACGTCAAGCGCGGCGACATCGGCTCGACGGTGAACGCGTACGCCTCGGCGTACCTTGATCCATCCAGCCCCGTGTATGTCGACGCGGTCACCGCGAGCCCGTACCTCGGGGTCGGTTCGCTGGCGCCGATGTTCGAGCTGGCCGCCGAGCACGGCGGCGGCGTGTTCGTGTTGGCCCTCACCTCCAACCCCGAGGGCGCCGCCGTGCAGCGGGCCGTCACGGCCGACGGCCGCACCGTGGCGCAAACCGTGATCGACGAGATTTCGCAGCTCAACAGGGGTGCATCCCCGCTCGGGAGCTTCGGTCTGGTGGTCGGCGCGACCATCGGTGACACCGGTCACGACCTCTCCGGTGTGGGCGGACCACTGCTCTCTCCGGGGCTCGGCGCACAGGGTGCCGGCGCAGCCGATCTGCGTACCGTCTTCGGTTCGAGCCTCGCCTCGGTGCTCCCGTCGTACTCCCGGGAGGTGCTCTCGGCAGGCCCCGATGTGGCCGCGCTGCGGGCCGCCGCGGACCGCGTGTTGGTCGACTGCCGGGCCGTTCTGCCTGCCCGGTGACTGACTGACGGGTCGGTCACTCTACGGTGATCATGCGGCCCCCACGTTGCCGAAAGCTCCGTTGGCCGCTAGTTTTCCCCGCGCTGGGAACCATGGACCCCTTGGTTCACAGCGACACCACGTTTCACAGATGCGGCGGTGCGCCCCGCCCGCCGCGATAGGGACCTGAGGAGAACTGGTGCCGCTCCCGTCACTGACCCCCGAACAACGCGCTGCCGCGCTCGAGAAGGCCGCGGAGATCCGCAAGGCCCGTGCTCAGCTGAAGGAGCAGCTCAAGCAGGGCAAGACCACCCTCGGTGCCGTCCTCGAGCGGGCCGAGAGCGACGACGTCGTTGGCAAGCTCAAGGTGTCGGCCGTCCTGCAGGCCATGCCGGGCATCGGCAAGATCCGGGCTACCCAGATCATGGAGAAGCTCAAGATCGCCGACAGCCGTCGCCTGCGTGGCCTCGGCGAGCAGCAGCGCAAGGCACTGCTTGGAGAGTTCGCCGCCAACTGAACCTGGCAGCGTGTAGAAACAAGCAGTGAGCACGGATGACGAGGCGCGCCCGGCGGCTCGGCTCACTGTCCTGGCTGGACCTTCGGGTTCCGGCAGGGAGAGTGTCGTCGAGCTCGTCCGGGCGCGTTCTCCGTCCGTGTGGATCCCGGTCGCGGCAACCACCAGGCCGCGCCGGGAGTCGGAGATCGACGGGGTGGACCGCGTCTTCCTCGCCCCCGCCGAGTTCGATCGGCGGATCGTCGACGGCGAGCTGCTGGAGTGGTCCCGGATCGGTTCGCACCGCCGGGGCACCCCGTACCCGCCGCTGCGCGCCCGACTCGACGCCGGCCAGGCGGTGCTGCTCCCGCTCGACCTGCGCGGCGTCCCACTGGTCCGGGCGCGCCTGCCCGATGCCCGGCTGGTGTTGCTGAGCCCACCCGGGTACGCGCCCGACGCCACGGTGGCCGCCACCGTCGAGCACGCGCTGACCCACGACCACACCGAACGGGTGGTCGAGGAGCTGGTAGGCTTACTCGGTTCTTCTTATCCGGATCCGGCCTGGTCGCGCGTGCGTGGCTGACGGTCGGCCGCCGTTGAGACTCAGCACCGCGTCCGCGCGGCTCGAAAGACGCAGAGGTTAATTCGTGGGATCCATCGCCAACCCCGAAGGCATCACCAACCCGCCGATCGACGAGCTCCTCGAGAAGACGACGTCGAAGTACGCGCTGGTCATCTTCGCCGCCAAGCGCGCGCGCCAGGTCAACGCCTACTACAGCCAGCTCGGTGAGGGTCTGCTGGAGTACGTCGGCCCGCTCGTCGAGACCACCCCGCAGGAGAAGCCCCTCTCCATCGCCATGCGCGAGATCAACTCGGGCCTGCTCACCGCCGAGCCGACCGACCAGCCGTAAGCCCCCGCTGGCCGATGTCCGCCTCGATCGTCCTCGGGGTCGGTGGCGGCATCGCCGCCTACAAGGCGTGCGAGCTGCTGCGACTCTTCACCGAATCGGGTCACCGGGTTCGGGTCGTGCCAACCGCGTCGGCGCTCCGCTTCGTTGGAGCGCCGACCTGGGCCGCGCTCTCCGGTCAACCGGTCGCCGACGACGTCTGGACCGACGTCCACGAGGTGCCGCACGTCCGGCTCGGTAAGCAGGCCGACCTGGTGGTGGTCGCGCCGACCACCACCGACCTGCTCGCCAAGGCCGCCCACGGCCTCGCCGACGACCTGCTGACCAACACCCTGCTGACCGCCCGCTGCCCGGTCCTGCTGGCCCCGGCCATGCACACCGAGATGTGGGAGCACCCCGCCACGGTCGCCAACGTCGCCACGTTGCGCTCCAGGGGAGTGCGGGTCATCGAGCCCGCTGTCGGCCGGCTCACCGGCGCCGACACCGGCAAGGGTCGGCTCCCCGACCCGGCGGAGATCTTCGCCGTCGCCGGCCGGCTCCTGGCCCGGGGTGACTCCGCCCCCGCCGACCTGGCCGGTCGCCGGGTGGTCGTCACCGCCGGCGGCACCCGCGAGCCCCTCGACCCGGTGCGTTTCCTGGGCAACCGTTCGTCGGGCAAGCAGGGGTACGCGTTCGCCCGCGCGGCGGTCGCCCGGGGTGCCCGGGTCACACTGATCTCGGCCAACGTCGGCCTCGCCGACCCGGCCGGGGTCGACCTGATCCGGGTGGGCACCACCGCCGAGTTGCGGGAGGCGACACTCAAGGCCGCCGTCGAGGCCGACGCGGTGGTGATGGCGGCGGCTCCGGCCGATTTCCGGCCCGCGACGTACGCGACTGGCAAAATCAAGAAGTCGGACGACGGTGTCGCACCCACCATCGAACTCGTCACGAACCCGGACATCGCGGCGGAGCTCGGCCAGCGCAAACGACCAGGGCAGGTGCTGGTGGTGTTCGCCGCCGAGACCGGCGACGCCGAGGCCAACGGCCGGGCGAAACTCGCCCGGAAGCGGGCCGACCTGATCGTGGTCAACGAGGTCGGTCCGGATCTGGTCTTCGGTGCCGACACCAACACGGTGACGGTGATCGGCGCGGACGGCTCGGTCGGCCGGCTGCCCGAGCAGGCCAAGGAAGCTGTGGCCGACGCCGTGTGGGACCTCGTCGTGGCGCGGCTGCCTGGCCGCTCCTGACGGGTGGAACAGGGCGCGACCGATCCCGACACCGGCCGCAGTGGTGATTAGACTGCCGCGGAACGACCTCACACGCTTAGGAGTGCCGTGACACGCCGTCTCTTCACGTCCGAATCGGTCACGGAAGGCCACCCGGACAAGATCGCTGACCAGATCAGCGATGGCATCCTCGACGCGTTGCTGACCGAGGACCCCCACAGCCGCGTGGCAGTGGAGACCATGATCACCACCGGTCAGGTGCACATCGCCGGTGAGGTGACCACCAAGGCGTACGCCGACATCCCGACGATCGTCCGCCGGACCATCCTCGACATCGGTTACGACTCGTCGAAGAAGGGCTTCGACGGCGCCTCCTGTGGGGTCAGCGTCTCCATCGGCGCCCAGTCCGAGGACATCGCGCAGGGTGTGGACAACGCCTTCGAGTTGCGCACCGGGGCGTCGGAGAGCGCGCTGGACGCGCAGGGCGCCGGCGACCAGGGCATGATGTTCGGCTTCGCCTGCTCGGAGACGCCCGAGCTGATGCCGCTGCCGATCGCGCTCGCGCACCGGTTGGCCCGCCGCCTCTCGGCCGTGCGCAAGGACGGCACGATCCCGTACCTGCGGCCGGACGGCAAGACCCAGGTCACCATCGAGTACGAGGGGCTGCGCCCGGTCCGGCTGAACACCGTTGTGGTGTCCAGCCAGCACGCCGCCGACATCTCGCTGGACTCGCTGCTCACCCCGGACGTGCGCGACCACGTGATCGCCCCGGAGCTGGAGAGCCTCGGCCTGGACACCGACGGTTACCGGCTGCTGGTCAACCCGACCGGCCGGTTCGAGATCGGCGGTCCGATGGGCGACGCCGGGCTGACCGGCCGCAAGATCATCGTCGACACCTACGGTGGGTACGCCCGCCACGGTGGCGGCGCGTTCTCCGGCAAGGACCCGTCGAAGGTGGACCGCTCGGCCGCGTACGCGATGCGTTGGGTGGCCAAGAACGTGGTCGCCGCCGGCCTGGCCGAGCGGTGCGAGGCGCAGGTCGCGTACGCCATCGGCAAGGCGCACCCGGTGAGCCTGTTCATCGAGACGTTCGGCACCGAGACGGTGCCCGTCTCCTCGATCGAGAAGGCCGTCACCGAGGTGTTCGACCTGCGTCCGGCCGCGATCATCCGGGACCTCAACCTGCTCCGCCCGATCTACCAGCAGACCGCCGCGTACGGCCACTTCGGCCGGGAGCTGCCGGACCTGACCTGGGAGAGCACCGACCGGGCCGCCGACCTCAAGTCGGCCGCGGGAGCCTGACCGCCACCAAGCACAGCGACCGGCGACCCGCTGATGGGTCGCCGGTCGCACGCGTCTGCGTGGATGTCGGGTTGGCGCACCTGGACCGGCCGTTCGACTACCTTGTGCCGGCGGAGCTGGACGAGGTGGCGGTGCCGGGTACCCGGGTGAAGGTGCGCTTCGCCGGGCAATTCGTCGACGGGTGGTTGCTGTCACGCGCCGACGACTCCGGGCACACCGGCCGCCTCGCGTACCTGGAGAAGGTGGTCTCCCCGGAGCCGGTGCTGGCACCCGAGGTCGCCCGGTTGGCCCGGGCGGTCGCCGACCGGTACGCGGGCAGCCTCGCCGACGTGCTCCGGCTCGCCGTGCCACCCCGGCACGCGCGGGTGGAGAAGGAGCCCCACGACGAGCCACCCACCCCGACGGCCCCCACCGGGGCCTTCGACCCACGCGGATGGCGCGACTACCCGACCGGCCCGGCCCTGCTGCGGGCGCTCGCCGACGGCCGGGCCCCCCGCGCGGTCTGGTCGGCGCTGCCCGGTGAGGACTGGGCGGCCCGTTACGCCGACGCGGTGGCGGCCACCGTCGCCGGTGGGCGCGGCGCGGTGGTCGTGGTGCCCGACGCGCGTGACCTCGACCGCCTCGACGCGGCGCTCACCGGTGTCCTCGGCCCGGGGCGGCACGTCACCCTCTCCGCCGCGCTCGGTCCGGCCCGGCGCTACCGGGCGTTCCTCGCCGCTCGCCGTGGCCGGGTGCCGGTGGTGATCGGCACCCGGGCGGCGATGTTCGCCCCGGTGGCCCGGCTCGGCCTCGTCGCCGTCTGGGACGACGGCGACGACCTGCACTCCGAGCCCCGGGCGCCCTACCCGCACGCCCGCGACGTGCTGCTCACCCGCGCCCACCTCGCCGAGGCCGGCGCGCTGGTCGGCGGGTACGCCCGGACGGCCGAGGCGCAGCTGCTGGTGGAGACGGGCTGGGCCCCGGAGGTGGTCGCCGACCGGGCCACCGTGCGGGCGCGGATCCCGGCCATCGCGCCGACCGGGGACGACCCGCAACTGGCCCGCGACCCGGGGGCCGCCACCGCCCGGCTGCCCAGCCTGGCCTGGACGGCTGCCCGCGACGCGCTCCGCCAGGACCTGCCGGTGCTGGTGCAGGTGCCCCGCCGCGGCTACCTCCCGTCGATCTCCTGCGCCGAGTGCCGCACTCCGGCCCGCTGCGCGCACTGCGCCGGCCCGCTCGCGCTGCCCTCGGCCGGCGGCACGCCGGCCTGCCGGTGGTGCGCCAGGGTGGCGGCCGCGTACGCCTGCCCGGAGTGCGGTGGACGGCGGCTGCGGGCAGCGGTGACCGGCGCCCGGCGGACCGCCGAGGAGCTGGGTCGGGCGTTCCCCGACGTCCCGGTGCGCACCTCGGGGCGCGAGGAGGTACTGACCGACGTGCCGGGTGGCGCGGCCCTCGTGGTGGCCACCCCGGGCGCCGAGCCGGTCGCCGAGGGCGGCTACGGCGCGGTGCTGCTGCTCGACTCGTGGGCCCTGCTGACCCGCGCCGATCTGCGCGCCGGTGAGGAGGCGCTGCGCCGCTGGCTGGCGGCGGCGGCCCTGGCCCGCCCGGCGCCGGCCGGTCGGGTGGTGGTGGTCGCCGACGGCGCGCTCGCCCCCGTGCAGGCGCTGCTGCGCTGGGACGCCGCCTGGTTCGCCGGTCGGGAGCTGGCCGAGCGTCGGGAGCTGGGCTTCCCGCCGGCCGTGCGGATGGCGAGCGTCACCGGAGCGGCCGAGGCGGTGGCGGACCTGCTGGCGGCGGCCCGGCTGCCGGACGACGCCGAGGTGCTCGGGCCGGTGCCGGCCGAGGAGGGCCGGGAGCGGATGTTGGTCCGGGTGCCCCGGGCCCGCGCCGCAGCGCTGGCCGAGGCGTTGCACTCGGCCGCTGGCGTCCGGGCCGCTCGCAAGGCCGCCGATCCGGTTCGTCTCCAGGTCGATCCGCTGAGCCTGTTCTGAGGTGTTTCGGCCGGTGCCGGCGGTCGCGGACCTCGCCCGCTGCCGGCGGCCCTCGCACACCGCGTCCGGCAGGGCGGTGGCGTCCGAGTGGTAGCATCGCCCGTCATGCCAAGGCGTACGACGGGCTCCAGGTCGCGAGGGGGCGTCAGCCGCGCCGAGCTGGAGCCGTCGTGGGATGCCGCGACGATGGCGGGAACGCGTCGCTCGGGCGCGAGGTCGATGATGTCAGTGAGCCGGTGATCAGGGGTGGACCAGTCGTGACCGTTGGACAATCGATCGTCTTCAACGGCGACCTCGGCAGCGGCAAGAGCACCGTGTCGGTCGAGATCGCCAAGCGGCTCGGCATGCGCCGGGTCAGCGTGGGGGACCTCTACCGGGAGATGGCGCAGCAGCGGCAGATGACCGCCCTGCAACTCAATCTGCACGCCGAGCTCGACCAGGCAGTGGACGGCTACGTCGACCAGCTCCAGCGGGACATCGCCGCCTCCGGTGAGCGCCTCGTGATGGACTCCCGGCTGGCCTGGCACTTCTTCACCGACGCGCTCAAGGTGCACATGATCACCGAGCCGGGCGAGGCGGCCCGCCGGGTGCTCGCCCGACCGTCCGGCCCGGCCGAGAGCTACGCCTCCCTGGACGAGGCCAAGGCCAAGCTCCGGGAGCGCAGCGTGAGCGAGCGCAGCCGGTTCATCATCCGGTACGGGGTGGACAAGGCCCGCCTGCGCAACTACGACCTGATCTGCGACACCACCCGGGCCACCGCCACCGAGGTGATCGAGCACATCGTGGCCGCGTACGAGGGCACGCTCGGCGCCGAGGTGCTGCGTGACGGGCCACCGCTGCTGCTGCTGGACCCGGCCCGGGTCTACCCGACCGAGGACATCGCCACCCTGCGGGGTCTGTGGGACACCGACTTCGTCGGTGGGGTGGCCGAGGCCGGCGACGAGGCCCTCGAACCGTTGAAGATCGGGTTCACGGGTGAGTACTTCTTCGTCGTCGACGGTCATCGCCGCCTCAGCGCCGCTCTGCAGAACGGGTTCTCCTTGGTGCCCGCCCAGTTGGTCGCCGAGGTCGACGAGCCGGTGGTGGGCGGGATGACCGCTATCGACTACTTCGCCGCCCAGGTGCGCCCCGGCCTGATCTACGACTGGGAGGCGGCTCACAAGATCCAACTGCCGTTGCCCGAGCCCGCGCTGCTCCGTGGCGACGCGGTGCTCGCGGGGGACCCGGGCGCCAGCGTCTGAACCGGCCTGTGGCCGGGCCGACGCGCGGGGTACGCGCGCCGGCCCGGCCACCGAGTCGTTCGGCGGTCGCCGAGACGGCTCAGCCGAGGACGACGCCCGAGGCGCCGACGCCGGCCATGCCGGAGAAGATGTCCTCGTAGTAGAACCGCCAGGCGCAGACCCGGCCGGCCTTCACGTAGCCGGTGCAGGCCGTCGACGTGTTGGTGTCGTCGATGGCGGTGTTGGTGCCGGTGGCCCAGACCTGGAGCGTGTTCGCCGAGTTCACGATCTCCACCGGGCCCCCGCTGTCGCCCTGACCGACGGCGTTGGTGCCGGTGGTGTTCTCCGCCTGGACCTGGCCGCAGACCTGACCAAAGTCACGCACGTTGATGCAGAGGTTGCGGGCCTTCACCTGGATCGAGCAGCGGGTGCCGGAGTACGCGCCGGAGGTGCACACCCAGTTGCCGACCTGGCTGGCCGACGCGCCGATCACCTGGTTGCTGAACTCGCTGACCACGTCGCCGTTCGCGGCGGTGCTGTTGTTGAAGACCCGACCGCCCGAGGCGCCGGAGAGCAGCAGGGTGTCGGTGCCGGCGTTGCGGGTGCCGACGATGCCCATCGACTGCCCGGTCGGGTCGGTCGCGGCGTTGTTGATGTTGCCGCAGTGTGCGGCGGAGAGGATGCGCGCGGACCCGCCCTGGAAGACCCCGAAGCCGGTCGAGCAGCCGCCGCCGGTGTTGGCGTTGCGCCAGGCGGCGCCGCCCCACCACGGCGCGGTGTCGTCCCACCGGGTCGCGGGCGCGGCGGCGACCTTGGTCTGCACGGTCACCGGCACGCCGGCCATCGCCGTCGCGCCGAGCAGCCCGTCCTGCGTGCCGACGAGCAGGCCGGCGCCGTCGGCGCGTGGCCCGACAGTGGTGATCTCGTCGCCGGCCTTGGCCCGCAGCCGATCGGCCGCGGCGAGAAGTTCCCGCTGCGAGTACGCGGCGGGCAGCACCTGGGTGGCGACGGTGGCCCGGGCGGTGGCCACCAGGCTCGCCGGCGCTTCGCCCTTCCAGTAGACCTGGAGGTGGCGGGTGGTGGGGTCGGCCACGATGCCGGCGAAGCCGGAGTTCGGGCTGCGCTGGGCCACCTTCGTGATCCGGTCGGCGGCGTTGTTCATGCGCTGTTGCAGTCGGAGCAGCTCCGACCAGGAGGCGAAGCCGCCGGGTACCGGCGTGCTGTCGACGAAGGAGCCGGTGGCGGCGGCCTTGCCGCCAGGAGCGGCGGTGGCCGGTGTGGCGGCCACGCCCGCGGCGAGCAGCGCGAGACTGACCGCGGTGATGGCGACGCGACGCAGCAGCGCCACGGGGCGTCGGGTGGTCGGTTGTGGACGGATCATCGGGTACCTCTTCCCCCAGGTGTCGTGGAGCGGGCCGGGCCCGCACCAGGACGGTGGCACTGGTGTCGACGCCTCGGGGCGGATCCTGGACGGGGCTGGACACCGTTGGACACCGCCGGACGGGGACACCGTCCGTAGTGGAACTGTCATACATTGGCAACCGTCTATCGAGCGGCGCGGGGTCGGAATTACCCTGCCCGTGCGCATCCGGGGGGCCGGATGACCGGGGTGGGGGTCGCATGTCTGAACAGTGGATACCGTCCGGCACTCATCAGACGTCACATGGGTTGCCCGAGCTGGCCCGCGCCGGCACCGAGGCGCAGACACTGCCCGAGTTGGCCGGACTGCTGCGCCAGCTACGTCGCCGCGAAGCCCGTCAGCAGGGCGAGACCCTGCTGACGTACCGGCAGTTGGCCGCGAAGACCGGCTGGTCGCGCGGGATCATCGGGGAGTACTTCGCCGGCAACATCCTGCCGCCGCCGGAACGGTTCGACGCTCTCATCCGACTGCTCGGGGCCACCCCCGCCGAACAGGGAGTGCTGGCCACCGCGCGGGACCGGGTCGAGGAACGGCGTCGCAGCCCGAACCGCGACCGGCCCACCACCGGGCGGGCGGCGGCGCGGGCCAGGGCCGGCGGCCCCGGCGCCACGTTTCACCGGTTCCCGACGCCCCGTCAACTGCCCCCGGCGCTGCCCGGGTTCGTCGGGCGCGCGGCCCAACTCGCCCAGCTCGACGACGAATGCGCTCGCGCCGGGGGGTCCGAGGACGACGGCGTGGCGTCGGTCACCGTCATGACGTTGTCCGGTACGGCCGGGGTCGGCAAGACGACCCTCGCCGTGAACTTCGCGCACCGGGTCGCCGATCGCTTCCCGGACGGCCAGCTCTACGTCGACCTGCGCGGGTTCGACGCCACCGGAACTGTGGTGACGGCCGTCGAGGCGGTCCGCGGTTTCCTGGAAGCCCTCGAGGTGCCGCCCGAGCGCATCCCCACCCACCTGCCCGCGCAGGTGGGCCTCTACCGCAGCCTGCTCGCCGGCCGCCGGATGCTGGTGCTGCTGGACAACGCCCGCGACGCCGACCAGATCCGACCCCTGCTGGTCGGCAGCCCGACCTGCCTGGTCCTGGTGACCAGCCGCAACCGGCTCGCCGGGCTGATCGCCGCCGAGGGTGCCCGGCCGATCGGCGTCGACCTGCTCAGCGCCGCCGAGGCCTGGCAACTGTTGGCCCGGCGGCTCGGCACCGACCGGTTGGCGGCCGAGCCGCAGGCGGTGGACGAGATCATCGAGCGGTGCGCGCGGCTGCCGCTGGCGCTGGCGGTGCTCGCCGCGAGAGCCGCGGAGAAGCCGACGTTCCCGCTGGCCACCCTCGCGGCCGAACTGCGGGCGGCGCCGCGACCACTCGACTCGTTCGACGGAGGGGACACCGGCACCGACGTGCAGGCCGTCTTCTCCTGGTCGTACCGGAGCCTGACCCCGGCGGCGGCCCGCCTGTTCCGGCTCTTCGGCTGCCATCCCGGACCGGACATCGGGTTCGCCGCGGCGGCCAGTCTGGCCGGGCTGCCCCGGGCCCAGGTGCCCCGACTGCTGGCCGAGCTGGCCCACGCGCACCTCGTCACCGAACACGCCCCCGGCCGGTTCGGCGCGCACGACCTGCTCCGGGCGTACGCGGCCGAGCAGGTCGAACGCCTCGAACCGGAGGGGGCCCGGCGGGCCGCCATCCGGCGTGGGCTGGACCACTACCTGCACACCGCGCACGCGGCGGCGCTGCTGCTGCAACCGGGACGGGACCCGGTCACCCTCACCGCCGCCGCGCCGGGTGTGCTGCCCGAGGAGATCGCCGACCTCAATCAGGCGCTCGCCTGGTTCAGCGTCGAGTATCCGGTGCTGCTGGCGGCGGTCGCCCACGCGAGGCGGGTCGGGTTCGACTGCCATGCGTGGCAGCTGGCCTGGACACTTGTGGACTTCCTGCAACGCCGGGGGCGGTGGCCGGACCTGGCCGTGGCCCAGCGGAACGCCCTGGCCGGGGCGCAGCGGGCCGGCGACCGACAGGGGCAGGCGAACGCCCACCGCGACCTCGCCCGGGTGCTGTCCCGGCTGGGTCGGGTGAACGAGGCGGCGAGGAACTACCGGCAGGCCCTGGTGATCTTCGCGGAGCTGGCTGACCACACCGGGCAGGCCCGCACCCACCGGGCGTTCGGCGCGATGCTCGACGGGCTCGGCCGGCACGCCGAGTCCCTGGAGCAGAGCGAGCGGGCGCTGGCGCTGTACCGGGCCGCCGGGCACGTCGCCGGGGAGGCCAGCGCCCGCAACGCGGTGGGGTGGGCCTACGCCCAGCTCGGCCGGTACGAGCCGGCGCTCGGGCACTGCCGGGAGGCGTTGGCGCTGCTGCGGACGACGGGCGACCGGCACGGCGAGGCGAACACCTGGGACAGCCTCGGCTTCATCCACGCCCGACTGGCCGACCACCGGGCCGCGATCCGCTGTTTCCAGCGGGCCCTCGGGCTGTACCGGCGGGTCAGCGACCGCTACGACGAGGCGGACACCCTGTCCCGGCTCGGCGAGAGCCGGCGGGCGGTGGGGGACGTGGCCGGCGCCGCGCGCACCTGGCGGCGGGCACTGGTCATCCTCGACGATCTCGGCCACCCGGACGCCGAGCGGGTGCGGGAGCTGTTGGCCGGGGAGCCCGCCGGTGACGCTGGGCACACCGGCGGTGGTTGAGCGAGGTGCGCCGCCCGCCGCCCGGCCGGGCACTCCGTAGACTGGTACGGCACCGCTCGTCCACCCGAAGAAGGAGCCGTCCCGCGTGACCGTCCAGCCCATCCGTCTGTTTGGGGATCCGGTGCTGCGCACGCCGGCCGATCCGGTGGTCGACTTCGACGCCGAGCTACGTCGGCTCGTCGCCGACCTCACCGACACGATGCGTGAGCAGAACGGCGCCGGCCTGGCCGCGCCGCAGCTCGGTGTGAGCCTACGGGTGTTCACCTTCGACGTCGACGACGTCCTCGGGCACCTGATCAACCCGGTGCTGGAGTTCCCCGACGAGGAGGAGCAGGACGGCCCGGAGGGCTGCCTGTCCATCCCCGGGCTCTACTTCGACACCAAACGTCGGCAGAACGTCGTCGCCAAGGGCTTCAGCTCGTTCGGCGACCCGATGCAGATCGTCGGCACCGGCCTGATGGCGCGCTGCGTGCAGCACGAGACCGACCACCTCGACGGGGTGCTCTTCCTGGACCGACTGGACCCGGAGGGGCGCAAGGAAGCCATGAAGGCGATCCGCCAGGCCGAGTGGTACGACGCGGCGGCCCCGCCCACCGTCAAGCTCAGCCCGCACATCAGCGACCCCTTCGGTCTGGGGCGCTGACCCGGATGCGCGTGATCTTCGCCGGCACGCCGGCCGTCGCCGTTCCCGCCCTGGCCGCCGTCGCCGCCTCCCGACACGAGCTGGTGGCAGTGGTCACCCGACCCGACGCGCCCGCCGGGCGTGGGCGGGGCCTGTCCCGCTCGCCGGTCGGCGCGTGGGCCGACGAGCACGGCGTCGAGGTGCTCACACCGGCCCGCCCCCGCGAGCCGGAGTTCCTCGACCGGCTACGCGAGTTGGAGCCGGCCTGCGTGCCGGTGGTCGCCTACGGCGCGCTGGTGCCGCCGGCGGCCCTGGAGATCCCCCGGCACGGCTGGATCAACCTGCACTTCTCCCTGCTGCCCGCGTGGCGTGGCGCCGCACCCGTGCAACACGCCGTGCTGCACGGTGACGAGCTGACCGGGGCCAGCGTCTTCCAGTTGGAGGAGGGCCTGGACACCGGCCCGGTCTACGGCACGCTGACCGACGAGATCCGCGCCACCGACACCTCCGGTGACCTGCTGGGGCGGCTCGCCGATTCCGGTGCCGGGCTGCTGGTGGCGGTGCTCGACGCGATCGCCGACGGCACCGCCCGCGCCGAGCCGCAGCCGGCCGACGGGGTGTCGCTGGCGCCGAAGCTGACAGTGGATGACGCGCGGGTGCGCTGGAGCGACCCGGCCTTCGCCGTGGACCGGCGGATCCGGGCCTGCACGCCCGCGCCGGGTGGCTGGACCACGTTCCGCGACGAGCGGGTGAAACTCGGCCCGGTCGTCCCGGTGCCCGATGGCCCCGAGTTGAAGCCGGGGGAGTTGCTGGTGGAGAAGTCCCGGGTGCTGGCCGGCACGGCGACAGTGCCGGTACGTCTCGGCGAGGTCCGCGCCGCGGGCAAGCGGGCGATGGACGCTACCGACTGGGCGCGCGGCGTCCGGGTCGGCACTGGAGAGGACTTCGCGTGACGGCACCGGAGGGAACCCGACCGACGCGCTCCGGCCCGTCGACCGGCCGTGGCGGGGACCGGCGTCCGGTCCGACCACCGCTGGACCGACCGCGCCGTGCCGCGTACGAGGCGGTGGCGGCGGTGCACCGGGACGACGCGTTCGCCAACCTGGTGCTGCCCATCATCCTGCGGGAAGAGGGGTTGTTCGGTCGGGACGCGGCCTTCGCCACCGAGCTGACCTACGGCACCCTGCGCCACCTGGGCACGTTGGACGCGATCCTGACCGATGCTGCCGGCCGGGACGTGGCCCGGATCGACCCGCCGGTACGCGACGCGCTGCGGCTCGGGGCGTACCAACTCCTGCACACCCGGGTGCCACCGCACGCCGCTGTCTCCTCGACTGTGGATCTGGTCCGTTCGGTAGCACCGGGCGCGACCGGCTTCGCCAACGCGGTGCTGCGCGAGGTGTCCACCCGTGACGCCGACGCCTGGGTGGCGAAGCTCGCTCCACCGATGGAGACCGACCCGGTCGGGCACCTCGCGCTGGCGTACAGCCACCCGCAGTGGATCGTGCGGGCCTTCTCCGAGGCGCTCGGCGGCGATCTGGGCGAGACGGAGCGTCTCCTGATCGAGGACAATGAGCGCCCGCCGGTGCACCTGTGCGCCCGGCCCGGCCTGATCGACCCGGTCGAGCTCGCCGACCAGGTCGGTGGTGCGCCAGGTGCCTTCTCGCCGTACGCCGTCTATCTGCCCGGCGGGTCGCCGGGCGACATCCCGGCGGTGGTCGACGGCCGGGCCCACGTCCAGGACGAGGGCTCCCAGCTGGTGGCCACCGCGCTCGCCGACGCGCCGCTGGACGGCCCGGACGGACGTTGGCTGGACCTGTGCGCCGGCCCGGGTGGCAAGGCCGGGTTGCTCGGCGCGCTGGCCGCGCAGCGGGGTGCCCGGGTGACAGCGGTGGAGGTGGCCGAGCACCGCGCCCGGCTGGTCTCCCTGGCGACCCGGGACCTGCCGGTGGCCGTGCTGACCATGGACGGCCGTGAGGTCGGCGGCGACCCGAAACTGCCGGAACAGCACTTCGACAGGGTGCTTGTCGACGCGCCGTGTACCGGGCTGGGGTCGCTGCGCCGTCGGCCGGAGTCGCGCTGGCGTCGCCAACCGTCCGACCTGCCGCCGCTGACCCGGCTGCAACGGGAACTGCTCGGCGCGGCGCTGCGGGCGGTCCGCCCGGGTGGCCTGGTCGCCTATGTCACCTGTTCGCCGCACACCGTCGAGACGCACGTGACGGTGACCGAGGCGGCCCGCCGTAGCGGGGTTCCGGTGGACTTCGTGGACGCCCGCCCGTTGCTGCCGGCCGGCATGCCCGGTCTCGGTGACGGGCCGACAGTGCAGCTCTGGCCACACCGCCACGGCACCGACGCGATGTTCCTCGCCGTCCTGCGCCGGGGCTGATCCGTTCCAGGCGTCCGGCCGGTCAGCCGACCGGCCGGACGCCGTGCGCTCACGCTCGGCTCGACCGACGCTCCCGAAACACGCCCGGGCCTGTGCTGAGCCCGCAGGCCGGCCGGGGGCTTTGACACAGGCCCTAGGTGACCGGGAGGCCCTTGGTGCCGGCGCTCTTCATCGAGCGGGTCAGGTTCCGGTCGGAGATCCAGAGGAAGCACTGCACGCCCCGGTTCCCGTTGCGCCACTCCTCCTCGTACGGCTGGTAGTAGATCGTGCCGGCGCGGAAGTCGAGCTGGGAGTTGTCCGGAACCTTGGCGTACTTGGCGATCATCGTCTGGCAGGCCCGGTGGGTCCGCTTGGTGCTGCGGGTGAACTCGGCGTAGCTGGTGTCCGGCGCCTGCCAGACGCCGACGAACTCGGCGTGGTGCTTGGCGGTGCAGGAGACCGGCACCATCTCGTCGATGTCGTCCTTCACCAGCTTCGGGTTGAAGCAGCGGTACGCCAGCGGGGCCGCTCCGGACAGCGCGCCCCGCAGGGTGCCGGTGCGCAGGTCGACCGCCGTGTCGTCGATGCTGGCGATCTCGGTGACGTCGCAGCGGTACCAGCGGGCTCCGCCCGACCAGGCCTGCGGCGACGGCAGCACGACGGTCAGGCCGAGTCGCCCGGAACGCCAGTCGGCCCCCACCGCCTTGTTGACAGCCGTGTCGCACCCGGTCTGCGCGGCCCGCATGCCGGCCGAGCCGGGCTGCGGGGGTGTGCCGCCGTCGGCGCCCGGGCCGGTGAGGGTGCCGACGTGCATGGTCTCCACCCGGTGCGCCTCGGTGCACGCCGTCGGGTTGTAGCCGGTCAGGAAGCCGACCTGCTGGGAGCTCTGGTGGCAGACGTCGGCAGCGGGGACGAACTGCTGCGCCGCGACGGGCGCCGGCCAGTCGTCGATGAGGTCACTGTCGATGCCGGCGGGTGCGCCGCACCCGGCCAGCGCCAGGGCCAGCGCCCCACCCCCGGCGAACGCCGCCAGCCACCGTCGCATCCCGACCTCCCGCCGCTGCTGGCCCCCGACCGGACCCGGCCGGTCGATAGCGCCACGGCGCAGCAGCATACGGCAACGATGCTCAGATCGCGGGCAGTCCCTCGGGACCGGCGCCGCGCATCGAGCGGGTGAGTTTGCGGTCGTCGCTCCACAGGAAACAGCGCACTCCACGGTCGCCCTCCTCCCACTCCCGCTGCGACGGCGGGTAGTAGATGGACCCGGCCCGGTACGGCAGCTCGCTGTTGTTGGGCACCGCGGCGTACTCGGCGATCAGCGCCATGCAGCGCTGGTGCGCCTGTTCGGCGGACTTGGCGAACTCCGCCCAGCTCATGTCCCGCTCCTCGTAGACGCCAACGAACTCGGCGCGGTGCGGCTCGGTGCAGAGCACCGGCGCCATGTAGTTGAGGTTGTCGCCGATCAGCTTGGGGTCGAAGCAGCGGTGCGTCAGCGGCGTGTCGCCGATCAACGCGCCGCGCAGGCTGCCGGTGCGGTTCACCGGGCGGGTGTTGTCGATGCTGCCGGTCTCGCTGATGTCGCAGCGGAACCAGCGGGCGCCGCCGGCCCACGCGGCCGCGGACGGCAACGCGAGCGACAGCGCGAGTCGGGCCGTGTGCCAGTCGCCGCCGAGCACCTGCCGGGCCCGCTGGTCGCACTCGGCGCGAGCCGTGCGCAGCGCCGAAGATCCGGGTTCCGGTCGGGCCTCGGTCAGCGCGTCGGGCCCGACGAAGGTGCCGACGTGGATGGTCTCGGCCAGGTGGTTGCGTGCGCAGTCCACCGTCTCGTACGTGCTGGCCTGCACGACAGTGGCGATCCGCGGCAGGCAGGTGTCGGTGGCGGGGGTGAACGGCTTCGGAACCCGCAGCGTCGGCCAGTCGTCGGTGAGATCACCGTCCGCGCCCCGGGCCGGCGTGCAGCCGGCCAGCAGCATCGTCGTGACGCTGGCCAGCACCAGCGCTGGAAGCCACCGTCGCATCGTCCGCCCTCCCGGGAGCTGGCGGCCGGTCGCCGCGCCCCGCGGCGAGACCCCGGCGGGCGTGCAGCCTACGGCACCGTCCCGGTTGGAGTGTCGTCGCGTTTCCGTCGATCGGCCAGTGGCTGATGTCTGTTCGTCCGGATTCGGAGGTCCGGAGCGTCCAATTCTGCACCAATGGTCATTGCTGGGTCACAGGGCGTCCCCAAAGGTGCCGCGATGCGGGTGGCGGGTGGCCACGTTCGTACACTGGCCCCGTGACCGTACCGCCGCCGATCGTCGCGCCGAGCATCCTGGCCGCCGATTTCGCCCGCCTCGCCGAAGAGGTCCGTGCCGTCGAGGACGCCGCGGACTGGTTGCACGTCGACGTGATGGACAACCATTTCGTGCCGAACCTGACCATTGGGCTGCCCGTGGTGCAGAGCCTGCGGGCCGTCACGGCGATGCCCTTCGACGTGCACCTGATGATCGAGGACCCGCGCCGGTGGGCCCCCGGGTACGCCGACGCCGGGGCGTACAACGTCACCTTCCACGCGGAGGCGTCCGACGACCCGGTGGCGCTCGCCAAGGACCTGCGTTCGGCCGGTGCGAAGGCGGGCCTGGCCATCGACCGGGACACCCCGATCGAGCCCTACCTGGACCTGCTGCCCAGCTTCGACACCCTGCTGATCATGACGATCAAGGCGGGCTTCGGTGGGCAGCGGTTCATTCCGCAGCTACTGGAGAAGGTGCGGACGGCCCGGCGGCACGCGTCGGCCGGGCACCTGGAGCTGCGCATCGAGGTGGACGGCGGGATCGCCGCCGACACCATCGAGCAGGCGGCGGCGGCGGGCGCCGACGCGTTCGTGGCCGGCACCGCCGTGTACGGGGCCGCCGACCCGGCAGAGGCGGTACGGCACCTGCGGGCACTGGCGGAACGCGCGGCGCCCGGGGCCTGAGGTGGAGCCCGAGGCCGACCGCAAGGACATCATTCTCGTCGTCGACGACGACGAGGACATCGCCCGGTTCGTCGAGTTCAACCTGCGGTTGCACGGCTTCGAGGTGATTCACGCCAACGACGGCCAGGAGGCGCTGGAGGTCATCGAGCGCCAGCGGCCGGACCTGGCGGTGGTCGACCTCATGATGCCCCGCATCGACGGGCTGGAGCTGACCCGCCGGCTGCGCGCCGACCCGATGACGTCCGCCCTTCCGGTGATCATGCTGACCGCCAAGGGGATGACTGTCGACAAGGTGCACGGGCTCAGCGCCGGCGCGGACGACTACCTGGTCAAGCCGTTCGACACCGCGGAGCTGGTGGCCCGGGTCTCGTCCACGTTGCGCCGCAACAAGGAGTTCCGGGAGGTCTCCCCGCTGACCGGGCTGCCCGGCAACAGCCGGATCCGTCGGGAGATCAGCGATCGGGTCCGAAACGGCGTGGACTACGCCGTCGGCTACGTCGACATCGACCGGTTCAAGAGCGTCAACGACCGGTACGGCTTCGTGCGCGGCGACGACTTCATCTCCGCGCTGGCCCGCAGCCTGCACCGGGCGGTGGTGGGCGTCGGCCTGCCACCGGCCTTCCTCGGTCACGTCGGCGGTGACGACTTCGTCATCGTCTGCGCCCCGGACCAGGTGCGCCCACTGACGTCCCGGGCGGTCGTCGACTTCGAGAACGCCGCCGACACGCTCTACGACCAGACCGACCGGGAGCGCGGCTTCGTCGAGTTGAAGGATCGGCGCGGCAACATCCGGCGGGCGGCTCTGGTCACGCTCTCCATCGGGGTGTCCCTCTCCGACGCCGGCAAGCGGTTCACCGACCCGCTCGAAGCGATAGCGGTGGCCTCGGAGATGAAGACGGTGGCCAAGAGTCAACCGGGCTCCTACGTGGCGGTGGACCGGCGTCGCGGCGTCACCTGAGCGTGATACCGCTGTGAAGTAGCTCGCCTAGGTGGCGGCAGAGCCGGATGAACGTGTAAGACTTCCCGTGTACCCACCACGCGCTGGCGGGACTCGGTGAAATTCCGAACCGGCGGTGATCCACGGTCCAACCGTGGTCAGCCCGCGACCCGGACGGCTGTGCCGTCCGGTGGACCTGGTGAAAATCCGGGGCCGACGGTTGGGGGCGGTTCGTCCGCGCCCAGACAGTCCGGATGGGAGACAGCGCGCGGGACGGACGGGTCCTCACCGGCCGCTGGCTTCAGCGTGCCGTGCCGACCCCCCGGGGCGGCTGTGCCGTTCCCGGAATCCGCCACCGCCTGCCAGTGGCCCCATGGCCACCGCCTCCCTGACCGCCCGCGCGCGGACCGGCGAGTGAGAGGGCAGGGGCAGGGCGATGGCCAGCGTCTCCGTTGATGAGGCGATGCGGCGTGCGATCGAGTTGGCAGCACGCGGGCTCGGCACCACCAGCCCCAACCCCGTGGTCGGGTGCGTGCTCCTCGACTCCGACGGCGAGGTGGTGGGCGAGGGCTTCCACGCGTACGCCGGGGGTCCGCACGCCGAGATCGTCGCCCTGGCGCAGGCCGGGCAGCGGGCCAAGGGCGGCACAGCTGTCGTCACACTGGAGCCCTGCGACCACACCGGCCGCACCGGCCCCTGTAGTTCGGCGCTCGTCCAGGCCGGGGTGGGCCGGGTGGTCATCGCCGTACCCGACCCGACCCCTGTCGCTTCCGGGGGCGCGGCCACCTTGCGCGCCGCCGGGGTCCGGGTCGATCTGGGGGTACGCGGCGAGGAGGCCGAGGCCGGCAACGTCGCCTGGTTGACCTCGATGCGCCGAGGCTGGCCGTACGTGATCTGGAAGTACGCCGCCACGCTCGACGGGCGCTCCGCCGCTGTCGACGGCACCAGCATGTGGATCACCTCGGAGGCGGCCCGGATCGACGTGCACGCGCTGCGCGGCACCGTCGACGCGGTCATCGCCGGGGTGGGCACGGTGCTCGCCGACGACCCCCGGTTGACCGCCCGCAACCTGCGCGACGGCAGCCTGGCCATCCGGCAGCCGCTGCGGGTGGTGGTGGACAGCTCGGGGCGTACCCCGGCTGACGCCCGGGTCCGCGACGGCGCCGCGCGCACGTGGATCGCGACCGCCGACGAGGTCGGCGCCGACCCGGACGGCCGGGTCGACCTGTCGGCGCTGCTCGCGGCGCTGCACCAGCGCGGGGTGCGCGCGGTGCTGTTGGAGGGCGGCCCCCGGCTGGCCGGCGCGTTCCTGGAGGCCGGCCTGGTCGACAAGATCGTCGGGTACGTCGCGCCGCGGTTGCTCGGCGCCGGCCCGACCGCTCTGGTCGACGCGGGAGTGACCACCATCGCCGAGGCCATCGATCTGGAGTTCGTCGACGTTACGCAGATCGGTCCGGATCTCCGGATCACCGCTTTGCCCCGCAAAAGGGAGGGCTGAGATGTTCACCGGCATTATCGAGGAATTGGGCGAGATCGTCCGGGTGGCGCCGACGGCAGGCGATTCGGCGCTGCTGGGCGTACGCGGCCCGTTGGTCACCTCCGACGCCCGGCACGGCGACTCGATCGCCGTCAACGGTGTCTGCCTGACCGTCGTGGAGGTGGCCGACGGGGTCTTCACCGCCGACGTGATGGGGGAGACGCTGCGCCGCTCCGCGCTGGGCGCGCTGCGCCCCGGCGACCCGGTCAACCTGGAGCGGGCCGCCGCGCTCGGCAGCCGGCTCGGCGGGCACCTGGTGCAGGGCCACGTCGACGGCGTCGGTGAGCTGATCTCCCGGAAGCCGGCCGAGCAGTGGGAGACCGTCCGGTTCCGACTGCCCGCCGCCCTGTCCCGGTACGTGGTGGAGAAGGGCTCGATCACCATCGACGGTGTCTCGTTGACGGTGGCCGCCGTCGGCGCGGACGAGTTCGCCGTCGGGTTGATCCCGACCACGCTGAAGCTGACCACGCTCGGCGCGAAGGGCGTCGGCGACCCGGTCAACCTGGAGGTCGACGTGCTGGCCAAGTACGTCGAGCGGCTGCTCGGCGACCGGCTCACCCAGGCCGACGCCAGCGGGGCGGCCGCGCGGCCGGGCGGGGTGGCGTGATGGGTCCGCTCGGTTGGCTGCTGGATGCCCAGGTACACGTCGCCGGTTCTCCGGTGCTGGCCAGGGAGATCGTCGGCAACGCGTTCGGGCTGGTCTCGGCGCTGCTCGGGTTGCGCCGGCTGGTCTGGGCGTGGCCGGTCGGCATGATCGGCAACGCGCTGCTCCTCACCGTCTTCCTCGGCGGGGTGTTCGCCACCCCGCAGGAGCACGACCTGTACGGGCAGGCCGGCCGGCAGGTGTTCTTCTTCGCGGTCAGCGTCTACGGCTGGTGGCGCTGGCAGCGCAACCGTCGCGCCGACGCCGGGCAGGCCGCGGTCGTGCCGCGCTGGGCCACCGGACGGGAGCGACTGATGCTGCTGGTGGCCGCCGTGATCGGCACCGCCGCGGCGTACCCGCTGCTCAAGGCCCTGGGCTCGTGGGGCCCGCTGCCCGACGCCTGGATCCTCACCGGCAGCCTGCTGGCCACGTACGGCATGGCCCGCGGCTGGGTGGAGTTCTGGCTGCTCTGGATCGCCGTGGACGCGGTGGGCGTGCCGCTGCTGCTGCGCGGCGGGTTCTACCCCTCGGCCGTCATGTACCTGATCTACGGCGCCCTCTGCGTCTGGGGCTTCGCCGCCTGGTGGCGCACCTCCCGCGCCGCCCGACCGGCGACCGTCCGTACGCCCATCTACACGGAGGCTGTCGCATGACCAGTTTTGGGGATATCGAGCAGGCGGTCGCGGACATCGCGGCCGGCCGGCCGGTCGTCGTGGTCGACGACGCGGACCGGGAGAACGAGGGCGACCTGATCTTCGCGGCCGAGTTGGCCACGCCGGAGCTGATGGCGTTCATGGTCCGCCACACCTCCGGGTACGTCTGCGTGGCGCTGACCGAGAGCGAGGCCGACCGGCTCGACCTGCCGCCGATGCACCACACCAACCAGGACCGGCGCGGTACCGCGTACACGGTGACGGTGGACGCCCGCGAGGGGGTCGGCACCGGCATCTCGGCGGCCGACCGCGCACACACCAGCCGGTTGCTCGCCGGCGCGGCGACCGACCCGACCGACCTGTCCCGCCCCGGGCACGTGGTGCCGCTGCGCGCTCGCGAGGGCGGGGTGCTGCGCCGACCGGGGCACACCGAGGCGGGGATCGACCTGACCCGGCTGGCCGGGCTGCGTCCGGCCGGTGTGCTCTGCGAGCTGGTGAACGACGACGGCACCATGATGCGCCTGCCGGATCTGGAGAAGTTCTCCGCCGAGCACGGCCTCACCCTGGTCACCATCGCCGACCTGATCGCCTACCGTCGGCGTACCGAGAAGCAGGTCGAGCTGGTCGCCGACGCCCGGATGCCGACGAGGCACGGGGTGTTCCGGGCGCTCGGCTACCGCGCCGAGCACGACCCGGCCGAACATGTCGCGATGGTGCTGGGTGACCTCGGTGACGGCCAGGACGTGCTGGTCCGGGTGCACTCCGAGTGCCTGACCGGGGACGTGTTCGGCTCGCTGCGCTGCGACTGCGGGCCGCAGCTGGATGCCGCACTGGCTCGGGTCGGGCAGGAAGGCCGGGGCGTGGTGCTCTACGTCCGGGGGCACGAGGGGCGCGGCATCGGCCTGCTGCACAAGTTGCAGGCGTACCAGTTGCAGGACCTGGGCCGCGACACCGTCGACGCCAACCTCGACCTGGGTCTGCCGGCCGACGCCCGCGACTACGGCACCGGCGCGCAGATCCTCTACGACCTGGGCGTGCGGTCGATGCGGCTGCTGACCAACAACCCGGCCAAGCGGGCCGGGCTGGAGGGGTACGGGTTGACCATCACCGGCCGCGAGGGGCTGCCGGTCGGCGCGCACCCGGAGAACATGCGCTACCTGCGCACCAAGCGGGACCGGATGGGTCACCTGCTGGACGAGTTGGACGAGGTGTCCGAGGCGCCGCTGGGGCGTCCGGTCGCCAACGACGAGATCGGAGCATGACGATGGCGGGTTTCGGTGAGCCGGGAGTCGAGGCGGTCGACGCCGCGGGGCTGACCGTCGGGGTCGTTGCCGCCCGCTGGCACGGCGAGCTGACCGACCACATGCTGGAGCGTGCGGTGGCAGCCGCCGAGGCGTGCGGGGCGCGTTCCGTGGTCGCCCGGGTTGCCGGCTCGGTCGAGCTGCCGGTGGTCGCGCAGGCCCTCGCCCGCCGCTGCGACGTGGTGGTAGCCCTCGGCGTGGTGGTCCGGGGTTCCACCGCCCACTTCGACTACGTCTGCCGTTCGGTCACCGACGGGCTGACCCGGGTGGCGTTGGACGAGGGCAAGCCGGTGGCGCACGGAGTGTTGACGGTGGAGACCATCGAGCAGGCCCGCGACCGCGCCGGTCTGCCCGGCTCGGCGGAGGACAAGGGCTGGGCCGCCACGGTGGCGGCGCTCGACGCGGCGCTGGCCGTGCGGACCGTGGCGGCGGGCAACGCCCAGCGGGTCGGCTTCGGCGGCTGACGCCTCGGCCGTCTCTGGCGCCTCGGCCGGCTCCGAGGGCGGGCCTTCAGAGCCGGCCGGCCTCGATGATCCGGCGCAGGAACTGCCGGGTACGAGGCTGCGTCGGCTCGCCGAGCACCTGCCCGGGCGGGCCGCTCTCGACGACCCGCCCGGCGTCGAGGAAGCACACCTGGTCGGCGACCTCCCGGGCGAAGCCCATCTCGTGGGTGGCCAGCACCATTGTCATGCCGTCGGCCTTCAGATCGCGGATCATCGCCAGCACCTCGCCGACCAGCTCCGGGTCGAGCGCGGAGGTGACCTCGTCGAGCAGCATCAGTCGAGGTGAGTTGGCCAGCGCCCGGACGATGGCCACCCGCTGCTGCTGCCCGCCGGAGAGCCGGTCCGGGTAGGCGTCCGCCTTCGCGGCGAGCCCCACCCGGTCGAGCAGCTCCCGGGCCTGCGCCTCCGCCTCCGCCCGGCCCCGCCCGTGTACGCGGCGCGGCGCGAGGGTGATGTTGTCCAACACGCTCAGGTGCGGAAAGAGGTTGTACGCCTGGAACACCATGCCGATCCGCCGCCGGACCCGGTCCGGGTCCACCCGTGGATCGGAGATGTCCTCCCCGTCCAACTCGATGGTGCCGTCGTCGAGTTCGTCCAGCAGGTTGACGCAGCGCAGCAGGGTCGACTTGCCGGACCCGGACGCGCCGATCACTGCCACCACCTGATGCTCGGCGACGGTCAGATCGAGGTGGTCGAGCACGGCGTGGCCGCCGAACTCCTTGCGCAGGCCCCGACAGCGCAGCAACGCCATGGGTCAGCCTCCCGACTGTCGGCGGGCCGCGCGTAGCGTCACCCAGTCGGTGACCGCGATCAGCGGGATCGCGAGGAGCACGAAGAGCACCCCCGCCACGACGTACGGCGTGTAGTTGAAGGTCTGCGCGGTGGCGATCTGCGCGGCGCGGACCGCGTCGATCGGCCCGGCCAGCGAGACCAGCCCGACGTCCTTCTGCAACGCCACCACGTCGTTGAGCAGGGGTGGCGCCACCCGGCGGACGGCCTGCGGCAGGACCACGTGCCGCATCGTCTGCCGATAGGTCAGGCCCAACGAGCGGGCCGCGGCGAGTTGGCTGGAGTGCACCGACTCGATGCCGGCCCGGAACACCTCGGCGAGGTAGCCGCCGTAGGTGAGGACCAACGCGATCCCACCCAGCACCAGCACCGGCGGCATGCCCTGCAACCGCAGCCCCGGCACGCCGAGGGTGAGCAGGTACAACACGATGATCAGCGGTAGGCCGCGGAAGGTGTAGGTGTAGCCGGCGGCCAGCGCGCGGACCGGGAAGAAGACCGGCCCGCGCAGCGTCCGCAGCACGGCGATCACCAGCCCGAGCAGCAGCGCGCCGACCGCACAGCAGACCAGCAGCCGTACGTTGAGCCACAGCCCGCTCAGCACCGTCGGCAGCGCGTCGCGGGCGATCTCCGGATCCAGGAACGAGCGCCGGACCCGGTCCCAGCCCGGCGCTCCGGTCACCGCGATCACCAGCAGCGTGCCGAGCGCCGCCGTCGAGGACGCCGCGACGAGCACGCTGTAGACGGTCTGCCGACGCCGGTACGCCGACCGCCGTAGCTGCGCCTGCGAGGGCACCCGATCCAGGAGCGTCACCGCAGCTCGGCCGCCCCCGCCACCTGCGCGAGCCACTTCTGTTCCAGCTCCTTCAGGGTGCCCGCCGTGGTGAGCTGACCGACCGCCCCGCTCACGCAGGCAGTCAGTGGGGAGTTCTTGTCCAGCAGCAACCCGAACGCCTCCGGCGTACCGACCTGCGGCACCTGCCCGACGATCGTCGCGTCGGTGATCTCCGCACCGGTGATGTAGAAGGCGGTCGGAAGATCGACCACGAGACCGTCGAGCTGCCCGTTCTGGAGGGCCTTCTTGGCGTCGTCGTTGCTGTTGTAGACGTTCGGCTTGGTGGTCGGCTTGATCACGTCGGTGATCGCCTGGTAGCTGGTGGTGCCGACCTGCGCGCCGAGCCGGGCGTCCCGCAGCTCGGCCAGCGACTTCCGGCCGGCGATCTTCGAGGACTTCAACGCGATGACGGTCTGCCGTACCAGGTAGTACGGCGCGGAGAAGTCGACCGCCTGCTTGCGCTCGTCGGTGATGGAGAACTGGTTGATGTCGAAGTCGAAGTACTTCGGCCCCGGCGCGATGGCGCTGTCGAACTTGACCCGGGTCCAGGTGACGTCGGCACGGGCGTAGCCGAGCTTCTCGGCCACCGCGTACGCGACAGCGGATTCGAAGCCCTCGCCGCTGTCCGGCTTGTCCTTGGCGAACCACGGCTCGTACGCGGGCTGGTCGGTGGCGATGGTCAGCTTGCCCGGCGTACGCGTGGGCAGGCTGTCCTTGGCGCAGGACGGCGCTGCGGTGACAGTGGGGGTGGGTTTCTCGTCCTGTGGCGCGCATCCGGCGGTGGCTACGACGACGGCACTGGCGAAGGTGAGCGCGAGAAGACGTGAGCGGCTGGCCATGGCGGACAGCGTAGAGCTCCATGGGCATCGATCGACAATTGTCCCACCATGTTGGTAGGGAATTGTCCGCTTACTGGATTTCGGCGGACCCGGACGCGCGGTGCCGCCCGGGTGGCTGGAAGAATCGTTCCCCGTGAAGACGTTCGAGGAGTTGTTCGCCGAGCTGCAGGCCAAGGCCGCCGCCGGCACCCCGGGCTCGGGCACCGTCGCCGCGCTGGACAAGGGCGTGCACTTCATCGGCAAGAAGGTCGTCGAGGAGGCGGCCGAGTCGTGGATGGCCGCCGAGCACGAGGGGCCGGAGCGCACCGCCGAGGAGATCTCCCAACTGCTCTACCAGGTCCAGGTGCTGATGCTCGCCAGCGGTCTCGAGCTCAAGGACGTCTACCGACATCTGTGAGTGCCCCCACCCCTGTTGATCGCCAACCGGATCGAAGGAGCACTCCGTCATGCTGCGTGTCGCCATTCCCAACAAGGGCACCCTGGCCGAACCGGCCGCCCAGATGCTGCGCGAGGCGGGCTACCGCCAGCGCACCGACCCCAAGGACCTCGTCTGCCGGGACGAGGCCAACGACGTCGAATTCTTCTACCTGCGCCCGAAGGACATCGCCACCTACGTCGGCTCCGGTGACCTCGACCTCGGGATCACCGGCCGGGACCTGCTGATCGACTCGGCCGCGCCGGCCGAGGAGGTCGTCGACCTCGCCTTCGGCCGGGCCACCTTCCGCTTCGCCGCCCGCCCCGACGACATCGCCTCCGTGCAGGAGTTGGGCGGTCACCGCATCGCCACCGCGTACCCGGGTCTGGTCGAACGGCACCTCGGCGAGGTGGGCGTCAAGGCCGACGTGATCCGCCTCGACGGCGCCGTGGAGAACGCCGTACGCCTCGGCGTCGCCGACGTGATCGCGGACGTGGTGGAGACCGGCGCGACCCTGCGCCAGGCGGGCCTGGTGGTCTTCGGCGAGCCGCTGCTGCGCTCGTCGGCGGTGCTGGTCCGGCGCGCCGGCGCGCCCGCCCAACCGCAGGCCGAGCAGTTGCTGCGCCGCCTGCACGGTGTGCTGGTGGCCCGCCGCTACGTGATGCTCGCCTACGACGTGCCGGCCGGTCTGCTGGACCGGGCCAGCGGGCTCACCCCCGGCATCGAGTCGCCCACCGTGTCGCCGCTGCACCGCGAGGGTTGGGTGGCGGTGCAGGCGATGGTGCTCCGCGACGACGTGCACCGCATCATGGACGAGCTGTACGAACTGGGTGCCCGCGCCATCCTCGTCACCAACATCCACGCCTGCCGCCTCTGACCGTTTCCGTACCCGAGGCGCCTCCGTGGCTTGATCCACTCCGGTTTCTTGAAATGGGGGTGTCCGCACGCCAGGGACACCCCCATTTCCCTGAACCCGAGTGGATCTGGCGCGCCGACGCGGACCTTGCTGCGCGCGGACCTGATGCGACCGGGACCTCGTGGGTCGAACCCGGAGATCCGCAAGGTGAGGCCCGTCCGACGACCACGCCCCGCGACCAGGCGCAAGATCGCCCTCGATCCTGGAAACAGTGGCCTCGGGCGGGGTCGAGGCCACTAGATCCAGGATCCAGCACGATCTTGCGGCGGGCCGCGGGCGGCGGGCGGCGGGCGGCGGGCCTGGACCCGGACCCGGACCTGGGCCTGGACCTGGACCTGGACCTGGACCTGGACCTGGGCTGGCCGGGCCCAGACCTGGACCTGGGCTGGCCGGGCCCAGACCTGGACCTGGGCTGGCCGGGCCTGGGCCTGGACCTGGGCCTGGACCTGGACTGGCCCGGGGTCCTGGGTCGGGCTCGGGGTGGTGGCTCGGCGGGTGGTGCGTCTGATGGGCCAGTGCGGGTGGCAGAATGCTGGGGTGAGTGAAACCGAGCTGGTCCGCCTGAAGCCCCGCCGAATCCGCGTGGTCTGCTGGTCGGCGGCGGCTGCCCTGGTGGTGGTGTTCGGTCTGGTCGCCACGTCGCTGAGCGGCCCGACCGGCGACGGTTACGGCAGCTTCCAGCGCGGCGACCAGATCGCCATGATCGGCCTGGGTGTCTTCGGGGCAATGGGCTTCCTGCTGTTCACCCGTCCCCGGGTGGAGGCGGACGCGCGGGGCATCCGGGTCCGTAACGTCATCAGCTCGTACGAACTGCCCTGGGAAGTTGTCCGGGGTGTCCGCTTCGACCGGGGCGCGCCGTGGGCCAGCCTGGAGCTGCACGATGACGACCTGCTGCCGATGGTCGCGTTGCAGGCCGCCGACAAGGAGTTGGCAGTCGACGGGGTCCGCGCGCTGCGCCGGCTGCACGAGGCCCACCAGGCCCGCCTCGCCGAACGCGCCGTCGGTCGCTGACCCGGCCGAATCACCGCCGCCCAGCGCCCACACCGCCCGTCAGCCGGCCCGCATCGCCCGTCAGCCGGCCCGCATCGCCCGTCAGCCGGCCCGCATCGCCCGTCAGCCGGCCCGCATCTCCCGTAGCGGGCCAACATCGCCCGCCCTGCCGCGCTCTCCCGCCACGAGGGACAACTTTCCTGAAACTGCCGCCTCAGCGTGCCGGGAGGCAGTAGTTTCAGGAAAAGTGCGCGGATCTTGACGAAACGGCGCGCCGACCGCGCCACACCGGCACCCGACCACACCGATGACCGGGTCGCGCCGACACGAGGCCGCAGGTCATGCCCGGTTTGGGGGTCGTCGGGGCGCCGGTGTAGTGTTATCGAGTCGACCAGGCTGTCTCCGCGTGCGAGCAGACAGCCTTGAAAGCGGAGCGCCTGCTCCCACCCGAGTCGCCGCTACGGTGGCCGGGTCCGGTCACCGGTTCCGGGCATGTCCCGGTGCCGGATGCGCGATCCTTGTGATCGTGCTGACCGGTCGAGCGGGCCCTGGCATGCGCCGGGGCCTTCTGCTTTTCGGGTTGGTTCCCTCCCGGGAGCCGCAGGGGTCGGCGACAGAGCAGAAACGACTCGAGGAGGCCCCATCAGCGTCGAACCACGCGTGAACGAGCAGATCCGGGCACGTGAGGTCCGACTGGTCGGCCCAGAGGGTGAGCAGGTGGGCATCGTCCCGCTGGAGCGCGCTCTTCAGCTGGCCGCGGACGTCGATCTGGACCTGGTCGAGGTTGCGCCGATGGCGCGCCCGCCGGTGTGCAAGCTCATGGACTTCGGCAAGTTCAAGTACGAGAGCGCACTCAAGGCGCGCGAAGCGCGGCGTAATCAGCAGCAGACCGTCATCAAGGAAATGAAGCTTCGGCCGAAGATCGACCCGCACGACTACGAGACCAAGAAGGGTCACGTGGTGCGGTTCCTCAAGGCGGGCGACAAGGTCAAGGTGACGATCATGTTCCGCGGTCGCGAGCAGAGCCGCCCGGAGCTGGGTTACCGGCTCCTGCGCCGGCTCGAATCCGAGATCACGGAACTGGGATACGTCGAGGCCGCTCCGAAGCAGGACGGCCGAAACATGATCATGGTTCTCGCCCCGCATCGGGCCGTCAAGGCCTCCGCGGTCGCCGCTACGGCGTCTCGCGGCGGACCTCGGGACCGGGCAGCGGACGAGTCCGCCACTCCGGAAGCCGATGAGACCGCGGCGGTCAGCGAGACCGCAGCAGCCGGTGACACCGGCCTCGCCGCCGACACCAGCGGCGAGTAACAGGGGAGAAGACGTTCCACATGCCGAAGATGAAGAGCCACACGGGTATGGGTAAGCGGGTCAAGGTGACCGGCAAGGGCAAGATCGTTGCCCAGCAGGCCGGCCTCCGCCACAACCTGGAGAAGAAGCCCTCCACCCAGACCCGCCGGCTGACCGGCACGGTCGTGCTGGCCAAGGCCGACGTCAAGCGCATCAAGAAGCTGCTCGGCCGCTGACGCGCGCCACCTTACGTAATTAGGAGTTGAGATGGCACGCGTCAAGCGGGCTGTAAACGCCCAGAAGAAGCGTCGTACCCTGCTGGAGTCCGCGAGTGGTTACCGCGGTCAGCGCTCCCGCCTGTACCGCAAGGCCAAGGAGCAGGTGCTGCACTCGATGCAGTACGCCTACCGGGACCGTCGCGACCGCAAGGGCGACTTCCGGCAGCTGTGGATTCAGCGGATCAACGCGGGCGCCCGGGCCAACGGGATGACCTACAACCGTCTGATCCAGGGCCTGCGTCTGGCCGGCATCGAGGTCGACCGCAAGATCCTGGCCGACATGGCTGTCAACGACGCCGCCTCTTTCGCGGCGATCGTCGAGCTGGCCCGGGCCGCGGTCACTGCCGAGGGCACCGGCGGCGCGGCGGCTCAGGCCGCCTGATCCCCACGCACCAGAGCGAGGCGTCTCCCGTGTCGGCACCGCCGTCCGGGGGGCGCCTCAATCGTGCCGGAGGAGCGCACATCATGGCTTTCACCCCGCGTACCCCCAGGGTTGTCGCCGCCCGCCGCCTGCAACGCCGCCGGGACCGCGACGCCACCGGCCGTTTCCTGGCCGAGGGCCCGCAGGCGGTCCGCGAGGCCCTCGCGCGGCCGGGGGTGGTCACCGAACTGTTCGGTACGACCACAGCCCTCGACCGGTATCCGGAGTTGGCCGCCACGGCGGCCCGCGCCGACGTGCCGATCTCCGAGGTGACCGACGACGCCATCGCGGCGCTGGCCGAGACCGTCGCCCCGCAGGGGCTGGTGGCCGTCTGCCGGCACCTGGACGTGTCGCTGGAGCAGGCCCTCGCGGGTGCGCCCCGGCTGGTGGCGGTGCTCGCCGAGATCCGTGACCCGGGCAACGCCGGCACCGTGCTGCGCACCGCCGACGCGGCCGGCGCGGGTGCTGTGGTCTTCGCCGGAGACGCCGTCGACCCGTACAACGGCAAGTGTGTGCGGGCCTCGGCCGGCAGCCTCTTCCACCTCGACGTGGTGCGCGCCACCGACCCGGTAGCGGTGGTCGAGGCGTTGCGCGCCGCCGGGTTGTCGATCTTCGCCACCACCGGGTACGGCGACGACGACCTGGACGACCTGACCGACTACGGTCGGCTCGTCGGGCCGACCGCCTGGTTGTTCGGTTCCGAGGCGCACGGCCTGTCCGAGGAGTTGACCGCCGCCGCCGACGCCCGGGTGCGGGTGCCGCTGTACGGGCGCGCGGAGAGCCTCAACCTGGCTGCCGCCGCCGCGGTCTGCCTGTACGCTTCAGCGAGAGCGCAGCGCTGAGGGTGAAAGCCTGCGGCGCGACTGACAGCAGGGGAGAGCGTCCGTCCATGAACGCGACACGGCGTTCGTTTAGCCAGCCCGCCGGTGTCGGCGGGCGGCGGGCCTGACCTGCTCCCTGCGTAACTCCTACCGGCGGGCTGCGGCACAGCCGCGCGTCCGTAGACTCGCCTAGCCGCCCCGGTGAGGGCTGGCGCCGCCGTGAGGGAGTGCCCGTACGCCATGAGCTACCGCAACGATCCGTACGACCCGAAGCAGGTCGCCCTGCTCGACCCCGCCGCCCTGGCCGAGGCCGTCGCGGACGCCACGAAGGCGTTCGAGGCCGCCGCCGACCCGGACGCGCTGACCGCGCTGCGCTCGGTGCACCTGGGTGACCGGTCACCGGTCTCCCTCGCGCGCCGGGAGATCGGCGCGCTGCCGCCGGCCGCGAAGTCCGACGCCGGCAAGCGGGTCAACGAGGCCCGCCGGGCGATCGAGTCCGCGTACGCCGAGCGCGCCGAGGTGGTGGAGCGCGAGCAGGCCGAGCGGGTGCTGGTCGAGGAGCGGGTGGACGTCACACTGCCCTACGACAGGCGTCCGCGTGGCGCCCGGCACCCGTTGAGCACCCTGATGGAGTCGATCAGCGATCTCTTCGTCGGGATGGGCTACGAGGTGGCCGAGGGGCCCGAGGTCGACCTGGAGTGGGTCAACTTCGACGCCTTGAACATCCCCGCCGACCACCCGGCCCGCGGGTTGATGGACACCTTCCACATCGCACCGGAGGGCTCCGGCCTGGTGCTGCGTACGCACACCTCGACGGTGCAGACCCGCACGATGCTCAGCCGCAAGCCGCCGATCTACGTGATCGTGCCCGGTCGCGTCTACCGCACCGACGAGATCGACGCCACCCACAGCCCGGTGTTCCACCAGGCCGAGGGCCTGGTGGTGGACAAGGGCATCACGATGGCCCACCTGCGGGGCACGCTGGACCACTTCGCCCGGGCGATGTTCGGCCCGGAGGCGAAGACCCGGTGGCGGCCGCACTACTTCCCGTTCACCGAGCCGTCGGCGGAGTTCGACGTGTGGTTCCCGGAGCACCGTGACGGCCCGCAGTGGGTCGAGTGGGGTGGCTGCGGCATGGTCAACCCCCGGGTGCTGCGCGCCTGCGGCGTCGACCCGGAGGTCTACTCCGGCTTCGCGTTCGGCATGGGCATCGACCGGACCCTGATGGTCCGGCACGGGGTCAGCGACATCCGCCATCTCTTCGAGGGCGACGTGCGGTTCAGCCGCGCGCTCGGGACCGGGGCGTAGGCGATGCGGGTACGAGACACGGGAACGGTGGTCTGAAGTCATGCGAGTTTCTGTCAGTTGGCTGCGGGAGTACGTCGACCTCCCCGCCGACCTGCCCACCGGTGACCTGGAGCAGGCCCTTGTCGACCTCGGTATCGAGGTCGAGTCCGCTGTGGACCTGGCCGAGACCGTCACCGGCCAACTGGTCGTCGGTGAGGTCCGCGAGATCGAGGAGCTGACCGGGTTCAAGAAGCCGATCCGGTTCTGCCGGGTCGACGTGGGTGCCGCCAACGGCACCGGTGAGCCGCAGGAGATCGTCTGCGGTGCCCGTAACTTCGCCGTCGGTGACCGGGTGGTGGTGATCCTGCCCGGCGGCGTGCTGCCCGGCGGTTTCGCCATCGGCGCCCGCAAGACGTACGGGCACAACTCGGCGGGCATGATCTGCTCGGCCAAGGAGTTGGGCCTGGGCGACGACCACTCCGGCATCATCGTGCTGGGGCCGGACGTGACGGCCAAGCCGGGCGACGACGCGCGCCCGGTGGTCGGCCTGGACGACGTCGTGCTCGATCTGGAGATCACCCCCGACCGGGGGTACGCGCTGAGCCTGCGCGGCCTGGCCCGGGAGTTGTCGCACGCGTTCGACGTGCCGCTGCGCGACCCGGCCCTGGCGCCCGCCCCGAGCGGAACGCCGACGCCGGCGTACCCGGTGGAGGTCCGCGACACGGTCGGCTGTGACCGGTACAGCGCCCGCCTGGTGCGCGGCGTCGACCCGGCCGCGCCCACGCCGTCGTGGATGGCCCAGCGGCTCGTCACCGCCGGCATCCGCAGCATCTCGCTGCCCGTCGACATCACCAACTACGTGATGTTGGAGCTGGGCCAGCCGATGCACGCCTTCGACGCCGACCGGATCGCCGGCCCGCTGGTGGTCCGCCGTGCCGAGGCGGGGGAGAAGTTGACCACCCTGGACGGTGTCAACCGGGTGCTCACCGCCGACGACATGGTCATCTGCGATGACACCGGCCCGATCTCGCTCGCGGCGGTGATGGGCGGCGAGACCAGCGAGGTCGACACCGGAAAGACCACCAACGTGCTCTTCGAGGCCGCCCACTGGGATCCGGCCATGGTCGGGCGCACGGCCCGCCGGCACAAGCTGTTCAGCGAGGCCGCGAAGCGCTGGGAGCGGGGCGTCGACCCGGCGGTGCCGCTGGTCGCGCTGGAGCGGGCCGTGGGGCTGCTCACCGAGCACGGCGGCGGCGCTCCGAGCGCCGAGATCCTGGACATCGACCACGTCCGGCCGCGTACCCCGATCACCCTGCCGGCGGACCTGCCGACCCGGCGGGTCGGCGTCGAGTACCCGCCGGCGCGGGTGGTCGCCCTGCTGGAGCGGGTCGGCTGCACTGTCGCGCAGGGCGCGGACCGGTTGTCCGAGGATCCGGGCGCGGTCGGCGTGGCCGGCGGCGTCGGGGCGGTGCTGAGCGTCACCCCGCCGACCTGGCGGCCCGACCTGACCGACCCGGCCGACCTGGTCGAGGAGGTGGTCCGCCTCGACGGGTACGACAGGGTGCCGTCGGTGCTGCCGACCGCGCCCCCGGGGCGCGGTCTGACCCCGCGGCAGCGTCGCCGCCGGGCCGTCGCCGGGTCGCTGGCCGAGCGGGGGTACGTGGAGGTGCTCGCGCACCCGTTCGTGTCGCCGGAGCTGGCCGACCAGCTCGGCCTGCCGGCCGACGATTCGCGTCGGCCCGCGGTGCGACTGGCCAACCCGCTGTCCGAGGAGGAGCCGCTGCTGCGCACCACGCTGCTCGGCCCGCTGCTCGGCATCCTCAAGCGCAACCTCGGCCGGGGTCACCGCGACCTGGCCCTCTACGAGATCGGTGCGGTCTTCCACCCGCGCGTCGGCGCCGGCAGCCCGCCGGCGATGGGCGTGGACCGACGCCCCACCGACGAGGAGTTCGCAGCCGCCGACGCGGTGGTGCCGGCGCAGCCGGTGCACGTCGCGGTGGTGCTCTCCGGCGACCTGGACCCGGCCGGCTGGTGGGGTCCGGGCCGGCCGGCCGGCTGGGCGGACGCGATCGAGGCGGCCCGTGACGTGTTGGCCGCCGCCGGGATCCCCGACGAGCGGGTCGAGGTGCGCGCCGCCGAGTACGCCCCGTGGCACCCGGGTCGCTGCGCCGAGCTGCGGGTCGACGGCTCGGTCGTCGGACACGCCGGCGAGCTGCACCCGGTGGTGGTCGCGGCGTTGGAGCTGCCCCGCCGCACCAGCGCGATGGAGCTGGACCTCGACACGCTGCCGCCGACCCCGGTCACGCCAGCGCCGGCGGTCTCCGGCTTCCCGCCGGCGCTGATCGACGTGGCCCTGGTGGTGGACGAGTCGGTGCCGGCGGAGCAGGTGCGCCGGGCGCTGGAGGCGGGCGCCGGTGAGCTGCTGGAGGACGTGCGGCTGTTCGACGTGTATTCCGGCGCGCAGCTCGGCGCCGGCCGCCGGTCGCTGGCGTACAAGCTCACCTTCCGGGCACTGGACCGGACGCTCACCGTCGAGGAGGCGGTCGCGGCACGGGACGCGGCGGTCGCCGTCGCGGCGGAGCGCCTCGGCGCCACCCTGCGCGGCGCCTGACGCGACCCACGACGGCCCCGGTACCCGGCAGCGGGTAGCGGGGCCGTCGTCGTTTCGCCGCCGGCTGCGCCGTGTCGGGCTTCCGACAGGCCGCGCCGGCCCTCGTCGGCGGCGATGGCCCAGTGGTCGGGCCGTCGTGGCTGGCACCAGGCATCAGTCGCCGGTGGCATGCGTCGGCGTCGATGCGGAGTGGTCTTCGGGTGACCGGCCGGAGGCTCGGCGTCGACGTTGCCGACCATGTCACGAGCCTTTCCGAGGTCGATACGAATCGGTAGCCTTGCCTGGCGAAGGGGTGAGCGCCGACGCCTGTCGCAGGGCTTCAGGCAAGGAGCAGCGCATGATCGAGGCAATCGTCGCCGCGGCGCTCGTCAAGATCGCCGAGGGGTCCGGGGCGGCACTCGTCGACCTGATCCGGCGGCGGTTCGTCCGCAGCGACGAGCCGGCCGGGATGCTCGAATCCCTGGACCGGGTGGCGCAGGGCGACGTCTCGGCGGACGACATGGCGCGACTCCGTGCGCTCCTGACCCGGTGCGCGGCCGAGGATCCGGAGTTCCTGCGGGAGCTCCGGCAGGGGGCGACGTCGATCGGCGGCACGAACGTGGTGGCCTCCAGCAACGTGGGCAAGCTGGTGCAGGCCCAGCGCGTCGGCGACATCACGATGTAGCCGGAGGTGACCGACATGGAGCCCGACTCCGGAAGCTCGTCGCACAACGTGGCCGAGGGACTGTCGGCGCACCAGGTCCTCCAGGTGGGCTCCTCCGGCCCGATCTACGTCGAACAGCCGCGAGCGGCGGTGCGCGTCCCCGAGCCACCGCACATGCTCCCGGGCGGCATCGGGAGGATCGTCGGCCGGCACCACCTGCTGCACGAGATGGACGAGGCGATGACGACGCCGGGCTCGCGCTGCTGCATGGTGTGGGGCCTGGCCGGCTCGGGGAAGACCACCCTCGCTGTCGCCTGGGCCAGCTCGCGCATCGCCGAATACCCCGACGGGCAGTTCTTCGTCGACATGTGCGCGTACTCCGGCACACCGCGCATCGAGACCCGGGACGCCCTGCGCAGCTTCCTGGCCACGCTGGGGATCAACCGGTCCGACCTTCCTGACAACGAGGCGGAGTGGGGCGGTGTCTTCCGCGCCGTCACCGCCGGCCGGCGGTGCCTCGTGATCGTGGACAACGTCGGTTCCTACGAGCAGGTTCGCGACCTGGTGCCGGGCTTCGGGTCGGTGCTGGTGGTCACCAGCCGCCGGGCGATCCCGGAGATGAGCGTTCGTCACGACGCCCGGGTGATCAAACTTCCGTTGCTCACCCTCGACGAGGGGGTGGAGCTGATCGCCGAACGTGTCGGGTTCGTCCGCGTCGAACGGGAGCAGGCCGCCGCCCAACGCATCGTGCAGCTTCTGGAGGGGCATCCGTTGGCGTTGGCCATCGTCTCGGCGAAGCTCGCCATCCAGAGCACCTGGACAATCGACGACGCCGCGAGGGGAATCGAGGAGGAGCAGAGCCCACTTCGCTTCCTCGATGACGCCGGCCTGGGCATCGAGGTCGGTCGCGTCATCTCCTGGTCGCTCGACGACCTCGACGCGGCAACGACGAAGGTCCTCTACGTCGCGTCCATGCTGCCCAGCAACGAATGCTCGGTGGCGGTGCTCTGCCTCGTCCTCGACCAGCCACGGCGGGTGTGTGACCGCACTCTCCAGGCCCTGTGCCTGGCATCCCTCATCGACGAGATCAGCCCCGGCCGTTACCGCTTCCACGACCTGATGAAGGCCTATCTCGCGGAGACGCTCGGTCAGGTGCTGGACCCCGCCGAGCAGGAGCTGACCGCGCGCCGCATCCGCACCGTCTACCTGGCGTTGAGCTACGCCGCCGATCGCGCCATCGATCCACACCGGGACTCCCTGCCGGTGGACCAGGAGCTGCTGACCGTCGCCGGGTCGGCCAGCTTCACGGTGGCGCAGGCCCTCTCCTGGTTCGAGTCGATCACCGCGGCCATGACCTACCTCATCGAGCAGGCCCGGGCCGACGACGACTTCGCCTTCATCACCCGGTTCGCACGGGCATTCAACACGTTCCTGTACTGGCGTCAGGACGTCACGAGAACGCTTTCCGTCCAGCGGGAAGCTGTTGCCGCGGCGGCCGGCGGTGACCCGGCGATGGAGGCGCTGTCCCGACGCGCCCTGGGGCGTGCCTACGCGGACATCGGCCAGCTTGAGCCGGCGAAGGAGCAATTGCGCGCCTCCATGGCGCTGGAGGCGGCGTCCGGCGACGGTTCCGGTCGGGCGTCGTCGCATCACGCCATGGCCGAGCTCTGTCTCCGGTCGGGTGACTATCGGGACGCGCTGCGCTGGGGGCTGCGGGCGGCCCGGCAATCCCGCAACGGCAACAATGTCGTCCGCGAGGCCCGTGGGCTGTACGACGCGGCCCGAGCTTTGAACGAACTGGGCCACTGGGCCTGGGCCCGAGGGCTCGGCCTGCGCAGCCTCGCCATGTGCGAGGAGCGCGGCAACGACTACGGCCGGGCGTTGGCCCTGCGTCTGCTCGGCGCGACCGGCCTCCGGTCGGGTGAGGTCGAGGAGGGCTGCACCTGGTTGGAGCGGGCCTGGCGGGTCGAGGAGTCCCTCGGCAACTTCCGTTCCGTCCGGACGATCCTGGACCAACTCGAACAGGCGTACGGTCAGTGCGGGAACGTCAGCGCCGTGGAAGAGGTCCGACGGGCGCTGGCCCGCCTGGAGCACTACCCGGATCTCACCCAGTCGACGTTGGTGGTCGGGAGTCCGGCGATATGAGTCCTCGGTACGCGCCGCTCGTCCCGGCTGACGAGTTGGCCAGCCCTGCGTCGTATCGGCAACTGCGGCGGGAGCGGGAAGCCGCGAGGTTCCGACGCGAGATCGAGGCGATCGTCGACGGTGCGTGCCGGGCGGAGCCGGCCGGTCCGCTCCTCCGGGACACCTTCACGTCGCTGAGCGGGAACCTCGCGGCCGAGGGTGCGCTCAGCTTCGCCGGGCTCGTCGCACCCGAGCGGTTCGACAGCGCGCGGCGGGCGTACGACTCGGCGATCGACACCAGGGGCAGCCGTGGCTCGCTGCACAACTACCTGAACGTCGCTGACGCGGGCTCCCTGGTCGAGCATCCGGAATTCCGGGAGGCGTTCGCTCATCCGCTGCTGGTCGCGCTCGTCGCGCACGCCCTCGGCGGACCCGTGAAGATCATCGACCTGCGGGCGAAGGACACGCAGCCACTCGACGTCGTGGCGCGCGACAACACCCTGCACGTCGACAACAGCCCTTTCATGGACGAGTTCAAGGTGATCGTCACCTGGACGATGGGCACCGGTCGAGGGCCCTCGGGGCAGGGGCTCACCTACCTGCCCCGCACGAATCGGCTCCTGCGGCAGTGCTTCGTCGACGACGACGGGACCGCGTGGAGCGACGAGGACAGCTGCATCTTTCCCTCTCAGGCCCGGGTGGACGAGGCGCTCGCCGCCCAGGCCCGCTTCTTCGACGACGGCCGTCCGAGAGTCGTCCATCTTCAGGACATCGCGACCCCCTGTCACACGATCTTCGCCGCGAGTCGGCTGGTCCATCACCGGTACCGTACGTCCGCGGGCGGGCCACGCAGTGCGATCATGGCGGCGTTCCACCGGACCGACGAGGGCACCGGCTTCCTCGGCGCCAGCGACCTCTCCGGGTCGGCTCTCGACCGGTTCCTGTTGGCGACCGGGGACGGGCGTCCCTTCCTGGAGCTTCTCGCCGACGAGATGCCCCGGGTCGTCGCGGCGCTCGCGGCCGCCGCGTCCCGGCCCGGCCTCGTCGTCGACCCGGACCGGCATCTCCTGCGCGACGAGGGCTTTCGCGCCTGGTACGAGCGGCTGAGCGCGGGGGTCTCCCTCGACCGACTGCGCCGCGCCACGCTGGCCACGGCCGCCGACGACGACACGCCCCTCGCGCAGCGACTCGTTCTGCGCATGCAGTACGACCTGCAGGGCGCCCTCAACATGCCGCTCTACACCGACCTGCGGGAGGAGGTGCGCAAGCGGGCGCGGATCGTGATCCGGGAGATGACGCCGGAGCACATCCGGGACATCGTCACGCGGTACGACCTCGCTGCGCTCCTGCGCGCGCAGTCGGCGCCGCAGCGCCGGCCGGTCAGCGAACTCGCCGAGGAACTGCACGACGTGCTGGTCGCTTTGCGGCGGCTCCTGTCGACGGCGGTCGCGTCCCGCCCCGCCGGCCCGATCTGGGGTTCGACCGACGGGAACGCCGCCGCGCTGTCCCTGCGGCGCTTCATCGTCGACCTGTGCGTCGCGGCCGCTGACGTCGGCGACGACGCGTCGCTGACCACCGGGTGTGTGTTCGGTGCCCTCGGCTCCGTGCTGGCCGACGACCTCTTCGACCTCGGCGCCGCGGGCCGCGAGGTCACCGGCGAGTTGTTCGGGATGTACCTCCGGCTGGCGGCCTCCTCGCTGGGCGAACGCCCGGCACACCCGGAGAAGGAGAAGCTGGACACCTACCTCGAATCCGTGAACGAGGAGAGGCAGACCGCCAAGCTGGCGTCCGAGGTCTGGTTCCAGGCCGCTTCCGCCGAGGTGACCGCGCGCAACGACGATTTCGTTCGCGCGCTGCTGCGGCGTGTGCTGCCGCCGGGGCGACCGTCGCCGGAGTCCGGCGATCTCGGCGCGCTGCTGGCGGATCCCGCCGCCCTCAGCGCGCACTACTGGAAGCGGGTGGTGGTGGGGAAGCCGGTGGCGGTGCGCTTCGGCGCGGCCGACCTCGACACCCTCGACGGCTACTTCGGGCTGACGGCCGAGCGGAGCCTGCCGGCCGCTGTCGTTCGGCTACGCGAGGAGACCACTCCCGGCTCGCCGGCCGAGCACCTGCTGCGCGGCATCGAGCGGCTCGCGTCACGACGGGGTCGGTCCCACGCCGAGGCGTGCCGGGATGTCATGAGCCGCTTGTCGGCGCACTGGCCGGACCTCGTTCACCTGTGTCGGGGTGGCCCGGATGCTCCACCGCTGCCGGCCGACCGTATTCTCTCGACGCTCCACGATGCGATCGGCGCCGTGGACGAGGAGGGCGGGCGTTCGCGCCGGTCGTCGTCGGGCGTCCCCTCGCCGCGCGCGGGGTCGGCCGAGGTGTTGTTGACGACCGCCGAGGCGCGCGAGTTGGCCCGCGTCTACATGCTCGCCCGGTTCTGCTTCAGCGCTGAGGAGTTCCGGGTCGCGCAGTTGCTGGCCGGTGATCCGCGTGTCCGGTACGCCGTCCTCGCCACCCATCTGTACCTGGTCGACGAGGTGTCGCTGTCGGCGTCGGAACTGGTCGAGGCCTGGAGCACGGCGAAGATCCTGCTGCCCTTCACCGAGGCCTTCGTCAACGTCTCGGGCTACTCGTCGTCAGTCATCGACCTCGTACCGAATCCGAAACTGATCACGGTCGTCAGCAACAACCTGTTGCCGGCCGTGGCCGGCGAGTTGCTCAGGCGGGACGCCAGCGTCGACGAGTTGGATGCGGACATCCTCGCCGCGGGTGTCCAGGCCGCCGTGCGGCGCGGCGTCTTCGACGTCACCATCGGCCTGTTCCACCAGACCGACCGGCGGGACGTGGTGTCAGTGTCCGGCCTCAGTCGGCGGGTCTGTCCGGCGGTCCGGCCGTTCGGCGCGTTCTGTCAGCGTTGGTTGCCGTACTTCTTCGACAGCCATCCCAGCGCTCCAACCGGTCGTACTTTCATGCAGTGCTCCACATAAAATTGCAGTCACCACGTAGTGCTGCTAGCCTTCGCTGCATAGTCATGCGGAGGTGGGTATGGGGATCCGAGTCGCGGTCGCCGGAGCGAGCGGGTACGCCGGGGGTGAACTGCTGCGCCTGATCGCCGGGCACCCGGAGTTCGACCTTGTCGCCGCCACCGCACACAGCCAGGCCGGACACCGCGTCGACGTGGTGCACCCGCAGCTCACCGGGCTCGGCCTGGTGCTCGGCGAGACCGATCCGACGATCCTGGCCGACGCGGACCTGGTCTTCCTGGCCCTGCCGCACGGCCAGTCGGCGGCTCTCGCGGCCCAGCTTCCGGCCGAGGTGCGGATCGTCGACCTGGGCGCCGACCACCGGCTGGCCGACCCGTACGCCTGGGCGCAGTACTACGGCGGCACGCACGCCGGGCAGTGGACCTACGGCCTGCCCGAGTTGCCCGGCCAGCGGGAGCTGATCGCCGCCGCCACCCGGGTGGCGAACACCGGCTGCTACGCCGCCGCGATCACCCTGGCGCTCGCGCCGCTGATCGCCGACGGCGCGGCCAACCCCGCCGACGTGGTGGTGGTCGCCGCCTCCGGCACCTCCGGCGCCGGCCGGGCGGCCAAGGCGCACCTGTTGGCCAGCGAGGTGATGGGCGACCTGTCGCCGTACCGGGTGGGCACCCACCAGCACGTCCCGGAGATCAAGCAGGCCACCGGCGCGACCGGCCTGTCGTTCACCCCGGTCCTGGCGCCGATGCCGCGCGGCATCCTGGCCACCGTCACCGCGGTGCCGGCGCGCGGCGTCGACCCGCAGGAGGTGCTGGCCCGGGCGTACGCGGACGCGCCGTTCGTGCACGTGCTGCCGGAGGGCCGCTGGCCGCACACCGCCGCGACCCTGGGCTCCAACTCGTGTCACCTTCAGGCCACAGTCGACGTCGACTCGGGTCGTCTGATCGTGCTCAGCGCGTTGGACAACCTGGGCAAGGGCGCGGCCGGTCAGGCCGTACAGAACGCCAACCTGATGCTCGGCCTGCCGGAGACGACGGGCCTGTCGATGTGGGGCGTCACCCCGTGAGCGTCACCACCCCCCGGGGGTTCCGGGCGGCCGGTGTGGCCGCCGGCCTCAAGACCAGCGGCGGCCCGGACGTGGCCCTGGTGGTCAACGACGGCCCGGACGCCGGTGTGGCCGGTGTCTTCACCACCAACCGGGTCAAGGCCGCGCCGGTGCTCTGGACCCAGCAGGTGGTGCAGGGCGATGTGGTCCGTGCCGTGGTGCTCAACTCCGGTGGCGCCAACGCCTGCACCGGTCCGGCCGGCTTCCAGGACACGCACGCCACCGCCGAGCACACCGCCGCCGCGCTGACAGCGGTCAGCCCTCGGTTGATCCTCGGCGCCGGTGAGGTCGCCGTCTGCTCGACCGGCCTGATCGGTGAGCGGCTGCCGATGCCGAAGCTGCTGCCGGGCGTCCGCTCGGCGATCCGTGGGCTGTCCCGCGACGGTGGCCCGGCCGCCGCCGAGGCGATCATGACCACGGACACCCGGCCGAAGACCACTGTGACCCGGGGGAGCGGCTGGACGGTCGGCGGCATGGCCAAGGGCGCCGGGATGCTCGCCCCCGGGATGGCCACCATGCTCTGCGTGTTGACCACCGACGCGGTGGCCGGGCCGGCGACGCTGGACGAGGCGTTGCGGGCGGCCACCCGGGTCAGCTTCGAGCGGGTCGACTCCGACGGCTGCATGTCCACGAACGACACCGTGTTGCTGCTGTCCAGCGGCGCGAGCGGCATCGAGCCGACGCCGGCCGAACTGACCGCCGCCGTCACCGCGGCCTGCCACGACCTGGCCCAGCAGTTGGTGGCCGACGCCGAGGGCGCCACCAAGCAGATCGCCATCGACGTGGTCGGCGCGGCGGACGAGGACGAGGCGGTCGAGGTGGGTCGCACGGTGGCCCGCAACAACCTGGTCAAGACGGCGCTGTTCGGCAACGACCCCAACTGGGGTCGGATCCTGGCCGCCGTCGGCACCACCGCCGCCGCGTTCGAGCCGGACGAGGTGGACGTGGCGGTCAACGGGGTGTGGGTGTGCCGGGGCGGCGCCGCCGCCGAGGACCGCTCCAAGGTCGACCTGACCGGGCGGGACGTGACCATCCGGATCGACCTGCACGCTGGTGCGTCGGCCGCCACGATCTGGACCAACGACCTGTCCCACGGGTACGTGCACGAGAACTCGGCGTACTCGACGTGAGGCGCGAGGAACGCAGCGCGGCGGAGTTCCGCAGTCGCGAACGAAAGGCCGGCACTGTGAGTCTCAGCAGCGATCTGGCTCGCGCCCAGGTGAAGGCGGAGACGTTGATCGAGGCGTTGCCCTGGTTGGCGCGCTTCAGCGGCTCGACGGTAGTGGTCAAGTACGGCGGCAACGCGATGACCGACCCGGAGTTGCAGCGGGCGTTCGCCGCCGACATGGTCTTCCTGCGCTACGCCGGCCTGAAGCCCGTGGTGGTGCACGGCGGCGGTCCGCAGATCTCCGCCATGCTGGGTCGCCTCGGCATCGCCAGCGAGTTCCGCGGTGGTCTGCGGGTGACCACCGCCGAGGCGATGGACGTGGTCCGGATGGTGCTCGTCGGTCAGGTGGGCCGGGAGCTGGTCGGTTTGATCAACTCGCATGGTCCGTACGCCGTCGGCCTCTCCGGCGAGGACGCCCGGCTGTTCACAGCGGTGCGGCGTCCGGCGTACGTGGACGGGGTGCCGGTCGACGTGGGCCAGGTCGGGGACGTCGAGTCGGTCGACGTGTCAGCGGTGACCGACCTGATCGAGGCCGGCCGGATCCCGGTGATCTCCACTGTGGCGCCGGACGTGGAGGGTGTGCTGCACAACCTCAACGCGGACACCGCCGCCGCCGCGCTGGCCATCGCGTTGCGGGCCCGCAAGCTGGTAGTGCTCACCGACGTGGCCGGCCTGTACGCGGACTGGCCGGACACCACCAGCCTGGTCTCCGAGATCGCCGCGGACGACCTGGCCAAGCTGCTGCCCAGCCTGGAGTCGGGGATGGTGCCGAAGATGGAGGCCTGCCTTCGGGCGGTGCGTGGGGGAGTGCCCGCCGCGCACGTCGTCGACGGCCGGGTGGCGCACTCCACGTTGCTTGAGGTGTTCACCTCGGAAGGGTTCGGAACGATGGTGGTGCCGGGAGACGGGACGGACGCGACATGAGCACGTTGGCGCAGCGGTGGAAGAACTCCATGATGGACAACTACGGCACGCCGCCGATGGCGTTGGTCTCCGGTCACGGCGCCGTCGTGGTCGACGACGCCGGCCGGGAGTACCTGGACCTGGTGGGTGGCATCGCGGTCAACGCCCTCGGTCACGCCCACCCGGCGGTGGTGACGGCGGTGTCGAAGCAGGTAGCGACCCTTGGACACGTCTCCAACCTCTATGTCGCCGAGCCGCCGGTCGCCCTCGCCGAGCTGCTGTTGGCGCTCGCCGGCCGACCGGGCCGGGTGTTCTTCGCCAACTCGGGCGCCGAGGCGAACGAGGCGGCGTTCAAACTCTCCCGGCGTACCGGCCGCACCCAGGTGGTGGCCACCACTGGCGGTTTCCACGGCCGCACCATGGGCGCCCTCGCGCTGACCGGCCAACCGGCCAAGGCCGACCCGTTCCGGCCGCTGCCCGGCGAGGTGACCCACGTCGACTACGGCGATGTCGCCGCCCTCGACGCGGCCGTCTCTGAGGCCACCGCCATGGTGATCCTGGAACCCGTGCAGGGTGAGAACGGCGTCCGGGTCCCGCCGGCCGGCTACCTCGCCGCGGCGCGACGGATCACCGCCCGGCACGGCGCGCTGCTGGTCCTCGACGAGGTGCAGACCGGCGTCGGGCGTACCGGGCACTGGTTCGCGCACCAGGCCGAGGGTGTGGAGCCGGACGTGGTCACCCTGGCCAAGGGGCTGGGTGGTGGGCTGCCCATCGGTGCGACGCTGGCCTTCGGTCCCGCCGCGGACCTGCTCACGCCCGGCTCGCACGGCACCACGTTCGGCGGCAACCCGGTCAGTTGCGCGGCGGCGCTCGCCGTGGTGGCGACCATCGCCAACGAGGGCCTGCTCGACAACGTCAAGCGGGTCGGCGAGCGGTTGCGCCACGGCATCGAGGCGCTGGGCCACCCGCTGATCGCCGAGGTACGCGGGTCCGGGCTGCTGCTCGGTGTGGCGCTCACCGCGCCGGTGTCGTCGGTGCTGGCCGAGGCGCTGCGGGAAGCCGGCTTCCTGGTCAACCCGGTGCAGCCGGGTGTGGTCCGGTTGGCTCCGCCGCTGATCCTCACCGCCGCCCAGGCGGACACCTTCCTTGCCGCGCTGCCGGCCGCACTGGACGCGACCGCCCCGGCCGCTGCCGGCGCGCAGATCGCACCAGCCACAGTGACCACCACGGCGGGGACGACTCGATGACCCGGCACTTCCTGCGCGACGACGACCTTTCGCCGGTCGAACAGTCAGCGGTCCTCGACCTGGCGGCGCTGATGAAGGCGGACCGGTTCGGCCACCGGCCGCTGGTCGGCCCCCGCTCGGTGGCGGTGCTCTTCGACAAGCAGAGCCTGCGGACCAGGATCTCGTTCGACGCCGGGATCGCCGAGCTGGGCGGACACCCACTGGTGGTGGACACCCAGGTCACCCACTTCGGTCGCGGTGAGTCGCTCGCCGACGCGGGGCGCGTGCTGTCCCGCTACGTCGCGGCGATCGTGCTGCGGACCCACGGTGACGAGCGGATCGCCGAGGTGGCGGCGGGCGCGACGGTGCCGGTGGTCAACGCGCTCACCGACGGGTTCCACCCGTGCCAACTGCTGGCCGACCTGCTCACCATCCGGGAGCGGTGCGGTGGCACGGCCGGCCGCACCCTGGCGTACGTGGGGGACGGCGCGAACAACATGGCGCAGTCGTACCTACTGGCCGGGGCGACCGCCGGGATGCACGTGCGGATCGCCGGCCCGGCCGGTTTCGCGCCCGACACGGCAGTGGTGGAACGGGCCGCCCAGATCGCCGCGCGGACCGGCGGGTCGGTGCGGGTGCTGACCGACCCGACCCAGGCGGTACGCGACGCCGACGTGCTGGCCACCGACACCTGGACGTCGATGGGGCAGGAGTCCGACGGGTTGGACCGGATCACCCCGTTCCTGCCGTACCAGGTCAACAAGGAGCTGCTCGGTCAGGCCGCACCGGACGCGATAGTGCTGCACTGCCTGCCCGCACACCGTGGTGAGGAGATCACCGACGAGGTGCTCGACGGCCCGCAGAGCGCGGTCTTCGACCAGGCGGAGAACCGGCTGCACGCGCAGAAGGCGCTGCTGACGTTCCTGCTGGGCACCGGCACGGGAGGCCAGGCGACCGGCGACGCCGGCACCGGAGGGCAGCGATGACAGCGCCGCTGACTCGCGCGGCCCGGCACGCCCGGATCGTGGAGCTGATCCGCGACCGGTCGATCCGGTCGCAGACCGAGCTGGCCGACCTGCTCGCCGCCGACGGGGTCGGCGTCACCCAGGCCACCCTCTCGCGGGACCTGGAGGAGTTGGGCGCGGTCAAGGTGCGCGGCGGCGACGGTCCGGCCGTCTACCTGATCCCCGAGGACGGGCAGCGACCGTTGCGCGACGCCGAGGCCGCGCCGGCCCGGCTGGTGCGGCTGCTGCGCGAACTGCTCAACGGGGTCGACTCCAGCGGCAACATCGCCGTGCTGCGGACACCGCCGGGTGCGGCCCAGTACCTGGCGAGCGCGTTGGACCGGGCGGGCCTGCCCGAGATCGTCGGCACCATCGCCGGCGACGACACCATCCTCGTGGTGGCCCGTGAGGCCGTCGGCGGCGCCGCACTCGGAGACAAGCTCGCCGGCTGGGCCCGCCGGGAAGACACCGCTGAAGGGAACATCACGTCATGACCGAGCGGGTCGTGCTCGCGTACTCCGGCGGGTTGGACACCTCCGTCGCGATCCGGCGGCGTGCCCCGGACTGCGGCGACACCTTCGACCAGTCCCTGGCCGAGGGCTTCGTGCAGCCGTGGGGGCTGCCGAGCCGGATGGCCGCCGCTCGGCACGCCCGGCTGGGCGGTGGCGGCCAGTGACATCTGTGAGCGCGGAGACTGAGCAGGCGCGGCAGGCGGGCCCCGCAGTCGCGAGCGAAAGGCAACCAACGCAATGATGGGCGACGTGGACGACAAGAGCCTGACTGAGAACAGCGCCGCCACCAACCGGACGAGCCTCTGGGGTGGCCGGTTCGCGGGCGGCCCCGCCGAGGCGCTCGCCCGACTGTCGGTGAGCGTGCAGTTCGACTGGCGCCTGGCCCCGTACGACATCGCCGGGTCCCGGGCGCACGCCCGGGTCCTCGCTGGCGCGGGCCTGCTCGATCCGGAGGAGCTGGGCCGGATGCTGGCCGCGCTGGACGACCTGGAGGCCGCCTGCGCCTCCGGAACGTTCCGCCCCACCATCGACGACGAGGACGTGCACACCGCGCTGGAGCGCGGTCTGCTGGAGCGTCTCGGCAGCCTCGGTGGCAAGCTGCGCGCCGGCCGGTCCCGCAACGACCAGGTCGCCACCGACCTGCGGCTCTACCTGCGCGACCACGCCCGGGGCGTGGCCAGCCGCCTGGTCGAGCTGGCGGATGCGCTGGTCGAGCAGGCCGAGCGGCACGTCGACACCGCCGCGCCGGGCATGACCCACCTCCAGCACGCCCAGCCGGTCACCTTCGGGCACTGGCTGCTCGCCCACGTCCAGCCGCTGCTGCGTGACCTCGAGCGGCTGCGCGACTGGGACCACCGGGCGGCGATCAGCCCGCTCGGCGCGGGCGCCCTGGCCGGGTCCGGGCTCCCACTGGACCCGGTGGCGGTGGCGAAGGAACTGGGCTTCCGTACGTCGTTCGCCAACTCGATGGACGCCGTCGCCGACCGGGACTTCGTGGCCGAGTTCCTCTTCACCACCGCCCTGATCGGGGTGCACTTGTCCCGGCTCGGTGAGGAGGTGGTGCTCTGGACCTCGCACGAGTTCGGCTGGGTGGAGCTGGACGACTCCTTCGCCACCGGCTCGTCGATCATGCCGCAGAAGAAGAACGCGGACATCGCCGAGCTGGCCCGGGGCAAGTCCGGGCGCCTGGTCGGCGGCCTGGTGACGGTGCTCACCATGCTCAAGGGCCTGCCGATGACCTACGACCGGGACATGCAGGAGGACAAGGAGCCGGCCTTCGACGCGGTCGACACCCTGGAGCTGCTGCTTCCGGCCCTGGCGGGAATGATCTCCACGATGACGGTCCGGGTGGACCGCCTCGTCGCCGCCGCTCCGGTCGGCTTCTCCCTCGCCACCGAGGTCGCCGACTGGCTGGTCCGGCGCAACGTGCCGTTCCGCGACGCGCACGAGATCACCGGCCAGTTGGTGGCACTCTGCGCGGCTCGGGAGTGCGAGCTGAACGACGTCTCCGACGAGGACCTGACCGCGATCAGCGGGCACCTCGACCCGTCGGTGCGGGATGTGCTCTCGGTCCGTTCGGCTCTCGCGGCCCGGACCACACCTGGTTCCACCGGCCCTGGCCCGGTCGCCGACCAGCTCGCCGCCGCGGCGGACCGGCTGGCCGGTTGGCGGGAGTGGGCCACCGAGCCTGTCGTTCCGCGCTGAGCTGTGCCGTGGCGTCGGCGCTGGCCGCCGGCGCCGCGGCGGTTCAGGCCGTCGGGCGCTCCCGCTTGGGGAGCTTCGCCACCACCATGTCGTACGACGAGTCGACCGCCTCGGTCAGCTCCTCGTCGTCGATTCCGCCGTCCAGGCGCAGCGTGTTCCACCCGGACCGGCCGATGTAGGCCATCACGCTGGCGTCGTCGGGGTGTCGGTGCAGCCACTCGTCGGCCACCTCCCGGGTCGCGCCGCACTTGATGCCGACCGTCGGCTTGCCGTTGTCGCTGCCGAGGAACGCGAAGATCCGGCCGCCCACCTTCACCACCTCGTCGCCCTCCCACGGCTGGTCCAGCCACGCTCCCGGCTTGGCCAGGCAGTACGCCAGCATCTCCGCGCGCTCCATGGGTGCCTCCTCGTCGTGCGCACAGTGTGCCCGCCCCGCAGCCGTCGCAGGCGCGGCGTGCCGATCCGGGCGTCGGTTTAGGACGTGCCGGATCAGGGGGTCTGCTCGGCCGAGCGGGCGGCGACCCGCTCGTAGCGCTGCCGGGCCGCCTGTGCGCTGCCCAACCCCAGCCCGTAGGCGATCGCCTGCCAGGTCAGCCCCCGGTCGCGGGCCAGCGTCAGCAGGCCGGCCTCCAGGGCGTCGAGCTCGGCGCGGACGTGGGGCAGCAGGGTCAGCGCGGCGGTCAGGTCGGCGGCGTCGATCGGCTCTTCCGCGGGTTCGCGCTCGGCCCCGCCAGCGGCCAGCGCGGTGACCAGGGCGACCGCCTCCCACGGGTCGAGCACGTACGGGTGGGCCCACCGGCCCCGCCGCGTGTCGGTGCCGGCGTGCCGCTCGCTGATTCGTTGCAACGCCTCGTGGGTGCGGTGGGCGCGGGCTCGGCCCGGGTCCGGCGCGGTGAAGATGTCCTCGGTCGTCATACCCCGAGCACACCTTATGAACGTCAAATTGTCAACGAAACGTTGAAGCCTGGCGGCACGGGCATGCCCGTGCCGCCAGGCGACACCTCAGAACGCCAGGTTGAGCTGGCGCTCGTCGTGCATGGGCGTGCAGTACGGGTCACAGGGGCTCGCGGTCAGCACGCCGAACGCGACGCCCGCTGCGAACGGACGCTCGACCGGGATCACCGCGATCCGCACCTGCTGGGTGCCCTCCGCGCAGGTGACCCTGCGAACCGTCGTGCCCGCGCGCATCGTCTGGCCGACCGCCTGCGCGACCTTGACCGTGAGGTCGAAGTCGATGGCCTTCGAGCAGGTGACGGTGACCGGCACGATCGCCGCCGCGCCCTTCGCCTCGATCTTGCCCGTGGCGCCCACCACGAACGCGGTCACAGACGCGTCGTCGGCCTGCGCCGCGGCCCGCAGCGGGACGCTCGCGCTGGCCGACGGGGTGAAGGCCAGGGTCGCGGCCGCCGCGACGAGACCGGTGGCGATCAGTGGTCGCCGGATGCTCCGTACGGTCATGGTGGTTTCCTCCCGTGTGTGTCGTCGCTCCCTGCGACGACATCGGGAACACTCCCGAACCGGCGCTCGGGTTTCACAGTTCGGCCGGCTGTCCGATGTGCGACGTGAGTCTTGTTCGGGCGGCGCGGAAAGGTCAGCGCGCCCGGCCGGTGGCGCGATGGGTACCGTCGGGGACATGACCCTGTCGTCCGGTGACCGCAGCACCGCCGCCGACCTGGTGGCGCTGGCGGACCTTCTCGCCGGTCCACTGCTGCCGGCGGCGCGCGGGCTGTTGGGCTGCCGGCTGCACGTCGGCGGGGTCACCGTCCGGATCACCGAGGTCGAGGCGTACGCGGGAAGTGGCGGTGATCCCGCCTCGCACGCCCATCGGGGCCGCACCCCGCGCAACGCCGTGATGTTCGGCCCCGCCGGGCACGCCTACGTCTACTTCACCTACGGGATGCACTGGTGCATGAACGTGGTCACCGGGGTCGAGGGGGAGGCATCCGCCGTGCTGCTGCGCGCCGGCGAGGTGGTCGACGGGCTGCCCACGGCACGGGAGCGCCGGCCGGCCATCCGGCGGGACGTGGACCTGGCCCGCGGGCCCGCCCGGCTCTGCTCCGCGCTCGGCATCGACCGCGAGGCGTACGGGGCGTACCTGCTCGGCGACGGCCCGGTCCGCCTGCGTCCGCCGGCCCGGCCGGTGCCGCCGGAGACGGTGGTGGCGGGCCCCCGGGTCGGCGTGACCGGCGCCCACGATCTGCCCTGGCGGTTCTGGCTCGACGGCGACCCCACGGTCAGCGCGTACCGCCGGCACGTGCCCCGCATCCGGCGCTGAGCGCGCCGTCCGCGTGTGGGCACGGAAGTCTGTCGGGGGGTGTGGCCATAATCACCGGACCTGCTCACCGACGGTTCGGAGGACGTCATGGCAAGACTGCTCGCGATCGGCACGGCCAAGGGATTGTTTCTCGCCACCAGCACCGACGACCGGCGCAGTTGGGAGATCACCGGTCCGCACTTTCCGATGACCGGTGTCTACGCGGTCGCTGTCGACACCCGGCGTTCCACCCCGCGGCTGCTGGCCGGCATGACCAGCTTACACTTCGGCCCCAGCGTCGCCACCAGCGACGACCTCGGCGCTTCCTGGGACGAGCCCGACCAGGCGCCTGTCGCGTTTCCGGCCGACACCGGCGTCTCCCTCGGGCGGGTCTGGCAGTTGATGCCGGCCGGCCCGGACGAGCCGGACGTCGTCTGGGCGGGCACGGAGCCCTCGGCGTTGTTCAAGTCCACCGACGGTGGCCGCAGCTTCGAGCTGGTCCGGGCCCTCTGGGACCACCCGCACCGCCCGCAGTGGGAGGGCGGCTTCGGTGGTCAGGCGGTGCACACCGTGCTGCCCCACCCCCGTGACCCGGCTCGGCTGCTTGTCGCCATGTCCACCGGCGGGGTCTACCGCTCGGAGGACGCCGGGGCGAGTTGGGCGCCGGGCAACACCGGCATCCGCGCCTACTTCCTGCCCGACGAGTGGCCGGAGTTCGGCCAGTGCGTGCACAAGGTCGCCCGGGACGCCGGCAACCCCGAGCGGCTGTACGCGCAGAACCACCACGGCGTCTACCGCTCCGATGACGACGGCCGCACCTGGTCCTCGATCGCCGATGGGCTGCCCAGCGACTTCGGCTTCCCGATGGTGGCCCACCCGGGGCGCGGCGGCACGGTGTGGACCTTCCCGTTGGTGGCCGACGGCGAGCGGTACCCGACCGACCACCGCTGCCGGGTGTTCCGTTCCGCCGACGGGGGCGGCAAGTGGGAGCCGCTGTCGGTCGGGCTGCCCGAGGGCCCGTTCTATCCGGCGGTGCTACGCGATGCGATGTGCGCCGACGACGCCACCCCCGCTGGCGTCTACTTCGGCACCCGCTCCGGCTCGGTCTTCGCCAGCCGCGACGAGGGCGACTCCTGGTCGTTGGTCGCGGCGCACCTGCCCGACGTGCTCTGCGTTCGCGCCGCGGAGGTCTGAGCGTGGTCACCGTGCTGCTGCCCGGCCCGCTGCGCGGCGAGGCCGGGGGCGCGAGTCGGCTGAGTGTCACCGCCGCCGGGACGCTACGGGCGGTCCTCGACGAGATGGCCGCCGCGCACCCCCGGCTGGCCCGGCGCATCCGCGACGAGCGTGGCGAGTTGCGCCGCTACGTCAACGTCTTCGTCGACGGGGAAGACTGCCGGCACTCCGGCGGTCTGGCCACCCCGGTCAAGGACGGCGCGGAGGTGCAGGTGCTGCCCTCGGTGGCGGGCGGCTGACCGGGCCCACGCGGTGGGAGTTCCCGACCCGATGTCCGGTTGCGGGGGGTGACCGGCGCCACTGCGGGGCGTCCCGCCGGCGGAATAGTTGCGTCGTCAAATAAGTTGAGAGCTGCGTCCGGGTACCACGACGGCACCCGGTTGACACGCGAGGAGCTGGTCATGCAGTTCGGAATCTTCACCGTCGGTGACGTCACTGTCGATCCGACCACCGGTCGGGAGCCGACCGAGCATGAGCGGATCAAGGCGATGGTCGCCATCGCGTTGAAGGCCGAGGAGGTCGGCCTGGACGTCTTCGCCACCGGCGAGCACCACAACCCGCCGTTCGTGCCGTCGTCACCGACCACAATGCTCGGCTACATCGCGGCGCGCACCGAGCGGCTGCTGCTGTCCACCGCCACCACGCTGATCACCACCAACGACCCGGTGAAGATCGCCGAGGACTACGCGATGCTCCAGCACCTCTCCGGCGGCCGGGTGGACCTCATGATGGGCCGCGGCAACACCGGCCCGGTCTACCCGTGGTTCGGCAAGGACATCCGCGCCGGCATCCCCCTGGCCATCGAGAACTACGACCTGCTGCACCGGCTGTGGCGCGAGGACGTGGTCGACTGGAAGGGCAAGTACCGCACCCCGTTGCAGTCGTTCACCTCGACGCCGCGCCCGCTCGACGGCGTGCCCCCGTTCGTCTGGCACGGCTCGATCCGCAGCCCGGAGATCGCCGAGCAGGCCGCGTACTACGGCGACGGCTTCTTCGCCAACCACATCTTCTGGCCCAAGGAGCACACCCAGCGGATGATCGCGCTCTACCGCCAGCGGTACGCGCACTACGGCCACGGCTCCGCCGACCAGGCCATCGTCGGCCTCGGTGGGCAGGTGTTCATGCGCCGCAACTCGCAGGACGCGGTCCGGGAGTTCCGGCCCTACTTCGACAACGCCCCGGTCTACGGGCACGGGCCGTCGTTGGAGGAGTTCACCCGGGAGACCCCGCTGACCGTGGGCAGCCCGCAACAGGTCATCGACCGCACGCTCGGCTTCCGGGAGTACGTCGGTGACTACCAACGGCAGCTGTTCCTGATGGACCACGCCGGGTTGCCGCTGAAGACAGTGCTGGAGCAGCTCGACCTGCTCGGCGAGGAGGTCGTGCCGGTGCTGCGCAAGGAGTTCGCGGCGCTGCGTCCGGCGCACGTGCCGGCGGCGCCGACGCACGCCTCGCTGGTCGTCGCCGCGGGCGGTGCCACTGACAGCACCGTGCACGCCGTCGACGACGTGACGGGCAAGGCGCCGGAGGGGGCGACCCGATGACCCGCCGCACCCTGGCCGTGGTCTCGGCGGGGCTGAGTCAGCCCTCGTCGACCCGGCTGCTCGCCGACCAGCTCGCCGCGGCCACCCGCGACGAGTTGGTCCGGCGCGGCTCCGACGTGGAGCTGCACGTCGTCGACCTGCGCGAGTACGCCCACGACGTGGTGAACAACATGCTCACCGGGTTTGCGCCGGCAGCGCTTCGCGAGGTCATCGACACGGTGACCGGGGCGGACGGGCTCATCGCCGTCACCCCGATCTTCAGCGCCTCGTACAACGGGCTGTTCAAGTCCTTCTTCGACGTCTTGGATTCCGAGTCGATGGTCGACAGGCCGGTGCTGATCGGCGCGACCGGCGGCACCGCCCGGCATTCGCTGGCACTGGAACACGCCGTCCGCCCGATGTTCGCCTACCTCCGGTCGGTGGTCGTCCCGACAGCGGTCTTCGCCGCCCCGGAGGACTGGTCCGACGGCACCGCCGATGGCGCGTTGCGCGCTCGGATCCGGCGCGCCGCCGGCGAGTTGGCCGACCAGATCGAGCGCCGGCCACCGGCCACCGGTCCGGCCGACCCGTTCGCCCTCACCACCGACTTCCTGCAGATGCTGGGCAGAGGTGACGGCGAGCCGGTCAGCTGACCGGGTGGGCGACCAGCACCGGGCAGTGCGCGTGCTGGATCGTCGCCTGACTGACCGAGCCGAGCAGCAGACCGGCGAACCCGGCCCGGCCCCGGGTGCCCACGACCAGCAGCGACGCCGTGCCGCTGGCCTCGATGAGCCCCTGGGCCGCGCCGTCCGCCCGAACCGGATGCTCCCGCACCACAAGGTCGGGGTGTGCGGCGCGCACCGCGGCTGAGGCGTCGGCGAGGAGTGTCACCGCCTCGGCCTGGTACACGGCCTGCGACTCCTCGATCTCGTCCGGCACCCTCCGGTCCTCGTTCGAAGGACCGACGTGCACCAGCACCAGCGGCACGTCCCGCAGCCTCGCCTCGTCGGCGCCCAGGCCCGCGGCGAGCCGGGACGACTCGGACCCGTCCACGCCGACCAGCACCGGGCCGTCGACCGGGATCGGCTGCTCGTCCGGGCGGACCACCAGCACTGGGCAGTGGGCGTGCGCGGCCACCTGCGCGCCGACCGAGCCGAGCAGCAGACCGGTGAACCCGCCCAGGCCCCGGCTGCCCACCACCACCAGCTCCGCCCGGCGGGACTCCTCGATCATGGTGGCCGCCGGGCCTCCGAGGACCTGACGCACCTCGACGGCGAGGCCGGTCCATCGGCCGGTCAGCTCGGCCGCCGTGCGCTCCAACATCTGCTGCGCCTCCTCGGGCGGCGCCGGCACCCCGAGGTCGTACGGGTTGAGCGGCACGCCGTAGCCGGACGGATGCAGGTAGCCGTGCACCAGGAGCAGCGGTCGGGACCGGAGCACGGCGGCCCGCGCCGCGTGTTCGGCGGCGACGAGGCTGGACGGCGATCCGTCAACGCCCACCACGACAGGTCGGTTCATCGGCGCTCCCTGGGTCGGTCAGGTCATTGTCGACCGCTCGGCCGCGCCGCAGGGGCGGACGCGCCGGTTCCGGCGGCCTATCGACTCGACGCTTGCACGTAATTACGTATGTTCGTATTATCGATGGCATGGATACCGTGGAGGATCGACTCGCCGCGCTGGAGGCACAGGTTGCCGCGTTGAGCGAACGGCTCGCCGCCGCTCCGCCGCCGCCACCCGCGCCCGAGGGCACCTTCTGGGCGCTCGACGGCCTCAAACAGCGCCTGCCAACGGACGGGTCGGGCGCGGTGCTCTACACCGGCACCGTCCGCGTCGGCGACCAGCACTACGACTGGCAGTACGGCCGCACCGTCGACGACCTGCTCGCCGTCGACTGGACGGAGCTGTCCAGCATCCTCTCCGCGTTGGCCCACCCGGTGCGGCTGCGGCTACTGCGGGAGATCATCGGCGGCCGGCACAGCACCAGCGAGCTGGCCGAGATCGAGGAGTTGGGCACCACCGGCCAACTGCATCACCACCTGCGCCAGATCACCGCCGCCGGTTGGCTGCGCAGCACCGGCCGAGGCCGGTACGCGGTCCCCGCCGAACGCGTGGTGCCGCTGCTGGCCATCCTCACCGCCGCCGGCCGCTGACCAGACGCGGCTAGGCCGCCCATCCGACGACCCCCACGGAGGAACCACCATGCGCCGGCCGACCGTCACCGTCCTCGTCGTCGCGCTGATCGCCGGCCTGGTCGGGGTAGCGTTGATGCCCCGGGTGCCCCGACTCGGCGCGCAGACCACCGGCGATCGCGACCTGGCCGCTGCCGTACGGTCCGCCACGCCCGACCCGCCAGGGCTGCGCGGACTCGCCGTCGCCCTGGTCGAGAACGGCCGGATCCGCACCGCCGGACTGGGTGACCGGGACCTCGCCGGTCGACCAGTGGAGCCGGGCACCCCGTTCGAGATCGGCTCGGTCACCAAGGCACTCACCGGCATGCTCCTCGCTGACCAGGTCGCCGCCGGCGTCGTCGGCCCCGACGACCGGCTCGGCAGCACCTGGCCCGAGGTCACCGGTCCCGCCCGTGACGTCACGCTCGCCGAACTCGCCAGCCACCGCGCCGGCCTGCCCCGGCTCGCCCCCGGCTCCCCGCTGGGATGGGCCCGCATCCTCTGGTCCAACGTCTCCGGCGGAAACCCCTACGCCGGGCAGGGCGTCGACGCCATCCGCAGCGCCGCCGACCGGGTCAGCACCGAGGACGACGAGCGCGGCGAGGTCCACTACTCCAACCTCGGGCCATCCGTGCTCGGCCACGCGCTCGCCGCGAAGGCCGGCGTCGCGTACCCCGAGCTGCTGCACGACCGCCTGCTACTGCCGCTCGGGATGACGGCCACCATCGTCGCCACCCGCGACGACGACCTGCCGGCCGATCGCGCCCAGGGCAGCCGGGCCAGCGGCCGGCCGCTCGATCCGTGGGCGGGAGCCGGTTACGCGCCGGCCGGCACCGGCCCCTGGTCCACGGCGCAGGACCTCGGCCGGCTGCTCGCCGCAGTCCTCGCCGGCACCGCACCAGGTGCCGACGCCGCCACCGCCCGCTACCGCGAGGACGACGACACCCGCATCGGGTACGGATGGTTCACCACCCGGCACGGCGACCGAGAGGTGGTCTGGCACAACGGCGCTACCGGCGGGTTCCGGTCCTACGTCGGCCTCGAACGGGCGACCGGCCGGGCGGTGGTGGTGCTCGGCAACACCGACAAGGGCGTCGAGCCGATCGGGCTGCGCCTGCTCGGGGTGCCACCGAAGGAGGCCGACTCGGCGACGTCGATGGTGCTGCCGTGGATCGGCGCCGGCCTCGCGGTGGCCTTCACCTTCCTCGGCGGCATCTCCCTGCTCGGCACCGCCCGCCGTCGCCAACTGGACCAGGTGACGCTGCTGGCGGCGGCGGTCTGGGCGTTCGCCTATCTGGGGTTGGGGCACCGGTTGGGGGACTGGTCCGTGGTGCCGGCCTGGCTGTGGCCGCTCGGCGCCTGCCTGTCGGCGGCGGGGGTGGCCCTGGCGGCGACCCGGTGGCGGGCCCTGCCGGTGGTCGACGCGCGGGTGCCGTGGCGTCGACTGCTGTCGGTGGCGAGCTCCGTGGGCGCCGCCGTGCTGGCGGTCGTAGCCGTCGCCGGCTGACTCGGCACCGCTGTCCCCCCCGTTGCGTACCCTCGGCCGATGACCTCCGATCTGCTGCTGCGCCCGGTCCGTGAGGACGACCTCGTCGAGTTCTTCCTGCACCAGCAGGACCCGGAGGCCAACCGGATGGCCGCTTTCGGCCCCAAGGACCCGTCTGACCGTCGGGAGTTCGCCGCACACTGGGCCCGGGTGCTCACCAACCCGGCGAACCTGGTCCGCACCGCCGAGGTCGACGGCGAGGTGGTCGGCTACGTGACCGCCTTCCCGGCCGAGGGGCAGACCGAGGTCAGCTACTGGATCGACAGGGCGCGCTGGGGTCGGGGCCACGCCACCGCGGCCCTGGCCGCCCTGCTGCGCGAACTGCCCCGGCCGGTGCACGCCCGCGCCGCCAAGGACAACGCCGCCTCCCTCGCGGTGCTGCGCAAGTGCGGGTTCGTGGTGGTCGGCGAAGACTCGGGGTACGCCAACGGCCGCGGCGAAGACGTCGAGGAGTGGCTGCTGGAGCTGCCCGCCGACGGCCCTGACCTGGGCGGGCACTAGTCTCGCGGCGTGAACTGGTTGGATCTCGTCGGCTGGGCCGGCTCCGCGGTGCTGGTCTGGTCGCTGCTGCAGTCGCGCATCCTGCGGTTGCGGGCACTCAACCTCGTCGGCTGCTTCGTGCTGATCGGCTACAACGCCGCGATCGAGGTCTGGCCCGGCGTCGGGCTCAACGTCGTGCTCGCGGTGATCAACATCTGGTACCTGCGCGGGATGCTCGCCACCCGGCACGACGAGAAGACCTACCAGGTGGTGGAGGTCGGCGTCGGTGACCAGTTCCTCGCGCACACGCTGCGGGTGCACGCCGCCGACATCGCCCGGTTCAACCCCGGCTTCCACTGGGACCCGGACGCGTCGGGGCGCTCGGCGTTCCTCGTGGTCACGGCCGACGAGGTGGTCGGCGTGGTGCTGTCACACGCCGAGGCGCACGGTGTCGCCCAGATCGACCTGGACTACGTGACCCCGAAGTTCCGTGACTTCACCCCGGGCGAGTTCGTCTACCGGCGCAGCCACCTGTTCACCGAAAGGGGCTTCCACCGGGTGGTCAGCCCGCCCCGGATGGTGGCCCCCTACTACCACCGGCTCGGCTTCCGCCCGGAGGGCGACTCGTACGTCCTCGACCTGCCGACGTCGCCGACGCCCCAGTCGGCGTAGCGTCACCGTCGCCCCAGCCGGCGTAGCCTCACCGACGCCGATTCGGCGTAGCGTCACCTCGCCCGATTCGGCGTAGCGTCGCCCGGGCAGGATTCGGCCGGCACCGGACGGGGCAAAGACACGCCTACGCCGGGCGGGCTCGCCGACCGGCGGGTGCCGCGTGTAGCGGCCGGTGCCACCACCACGAGGGAGCGAACCGGGCGTGCAGAGCTACGGGAGCCAACTGGCCCTGGTCGGAGTCCTGGTCGTGATCAACGCGCTCTTCGCGGGCAGCGAGATGGCGTTGGTGTCGCTGCGCGACAGCCAGATCCAGCGGCTGGAGCGCACCAGCCGGGCCGGGCGGGTGCTGGCCCGGCTCGCCAAGGACCCGAACCGCTTCCTGGCCACCATCCAGATCGGCATCACCCTCGCCGGCTTCCTGGCCTCCGCCGCCGCGGCGGTCTCGCTGGCAAAACCCCTGGTGCCGCTGCTCGGGGTGTTCGGCGGCGCCGCCGAGACGGTGGCCATCGTGGCGGTCACCCTCGCGCTGACCTTCGTCACCCTGGTCTTCGGCGAGCTGGCGCCCAAGCGGATCGCCATGCAGTCCGCCGAGCGCTGGGCGCTGCTGGTGGCCCGCCCGCTCGACCTGCTGGCCAGCCTCACCCGGCCGGCCGTCTGGGCGCTCGGCGCCACCAGCGACGTGGTGGTCCGCCTGGTCGGGCTCAACCCCAAACACGAGCCGGAGGAGATCGGCCCGGACGAGCTGCGTGACATCGTCGCCGGCAACCACGGCTTCACCAAGGAGCAGCGCACCATCATCGCGGGTGCCGTGGAGATCGCCGACCGGCGGCTGCGGGCTGTCCTCGTACCCCGGTTGCAGGTCTTCACGCTCGACAGCGGGACCACAGCGGAGGCCGCGCGGCTCGTGCTGGCCGCCACCGGGCACTCCCGGGCGCCAGTCGTGCGCCACGGCGGGCTGGACGACACGGCCGGAGTGATCCACCTGCGTGACCTGGTGGGCGTGCCCGACGACCGGCCGGTCGACGAGATCGCCCGACCGCCGATGCTGCTGCCCGACTCGCTACCGGTGGTGGACGCGCTGCGCCAGTTCAAGGCCGAGCGTCAGCACATCGCGCTCGTCGTGGACGAGCGCGGCGCCGTCGACGGCATCGTGACGCTGGAGGACATCCTGGAGGAGATCGTCGGCGAGATCTACGACGAGACCGACCGGGATGTGCGATCGGTGCGGCGCGACCCCGACGGTGCGCTGGTGCTGCCCGGCACCTTCCCGGTGCACGACCTGCCGGACATCGGCGTGGAGCTGCCGTCGCGCCCGGCCGGTGACTACACCACGGTCGCCGGGCTGGTGCTGACCCGGCTCGGGCACATCCCCACCGTCGCGGGGGAGGACGTCACGCTCGACGGTTGGGTGCTGGTGGTGGCCGGCATCGACCACCGGGCGATCACCGAGGTACGGCTCAGCCGCGTACCCGACGAAGCCGACGGCGACGCCGACACCGACCAGGCCGCGGAGCCGATGCTGGACGAGGCCCGCAGTTGACCGGTCCGGCTGATGCCGCCGCTCAGGCGGGCGAGAGGTTCTGCAGCCGGACCTGACCACGGGCGACCAGCCGCTCGTCGGCGTCGGTGATCTCCACCTGCCAGAGCTGCTGGCTGCGGCCCCGGTGCACCGGCGTGCCGACAGCCCTCAGCTCCCCGTCCCGGACGGCCCGCAGGAAGTCGGTCTGGTTCGACACCCCGACCACTCTGCCCCGGTCGGCCAGCCAGAGGGCGCCACCCACGCTGGCCGCGGTCTCCACGACCGAGCAGTACACCCCGCCGTGCTGGATGCCGAACGGCTGGTGCAGCTCGGGGCGGACCTGCCAGCTGATGACCACCCGGTCGGCGCTGGCATCCTCGAACTTGAGGCCGAGCAGGGCGACGAGACCGCCCGTCAGATCCGGAATCTCCATGGCAAGGCCCTCCTTGATCAACGGGCGCAAGCCTAGCCGGGGCGGGTTGCGCCAAACCCGGTACGGGTTGGTGCCGGCGATGGGGGAGAATCGGTGACCGTGACCGACAGCAGCCCTCCGCCGCCCGGGCGGGACTCCCTGACCGACGACCTGCTCTGGCGTGGCCTGATCCAGGACTCGACCGGCCTCGACGAGCTGCGCGAGCTGCTCGACGGCGGGACGGCCGCCACCTATTACGTGGGCTTCGACCCCACCGCCCCGAGCCTGCACGTCGGCAACCTCATGCAGGTCACCACGGCCCGCCGGCTGCAACTCGCCGGCCACCGCCCGTTGCTGCTGGTCGGTGGGGCGACAGGGCAGATCGGTGACCCGAAGGAGAGCGCCGAGCGGACCCTCAACCCGCCCGAGGTGATCGCCGGCTGGGTCGAGCGCATCCGTGACCAGCTGGCGCCGTTCGTGTCGTACACCGGGGACAACGCGGCCCAGGTGGTCAACAACCTGGACTGGACCGGCGAGATGTCGATCGTCGAGTTTCTCCGCGACGTGGGCAAACACTTCCCGGTGAACAAGATGCTCGCGCGGGAGGTGGTGCGGGCCCGGCTGGAGACCGGCATCAGCTTCACCGAGTTCAGCTACCAGCTGCTTCAGGGCAACGACTTCTTCGAACTGCACCGCCGGCATGGCTGTCAGCTCCAGTTCGGTGGCTCCGACCAGTGGGGCAACATCACCGCCGGCGTCGACTACGTCCGCCGACGCGGCGCGGGGCCGGTCCAGGCGTTCACGACGCCCCTCGTCACCAAGGCCGACGGCACGAAGTTCGGCAAGAGCGAGGGGGGCGCCGTCTGGCTCGACCCCACGATGACCAGCCCGTACGCGTTCTACCAGTTCTGGCTCAACGTCGAGGACCAGGAGGTGGACCGCTACCTGCGGTACTTCAGCTTCCGGACCCGCGACGAGTTGGAGGAGCTGGCGAAGGCGACAGCCGAACGACCGGCGGCCCGGTTGGCGCAGCGGGCGCTCGCCGAGGAGCTGACCACCCTGGTGCACGGTGCCGACGAGACCCGACAGGCGATCGCCGCCAGCCAGGCGCTCTTCGGCCGCGGATCGTTGGACGAGCTGGCGCCGGAGACCCTGCGCGCCGCCCTGACCGAGGCGGGTCTCGTACGCCTCACCGGCGAATTGCCGGATGTGGCGGGTCTGCTGCGCGACTCCGGTCTGGTGAGTGGCCTCAAGGAGGCTCGGCGGGTGATCGCCGAAGGCGGGGCCTACGTCAACAACAACCGGGTGACCGCTGTGGACGCCGAGGTGTCGCCGGCCGACCTGCTGCATGGGCGATACCTGGTGCTGCGCCGGGGAAAGCGCTCCTTCGCCGGCGTTGAGCTGGGTGAATAGCCATCTGTCGACGATGTGACGGGGGACGCGTCCGGCGGATTTGACGATCATCCCGCCGGACGCGTAACTTTCTCTCTGCCAGCGCGGAACGGACGAAACAGGCGAAAGCCGAAAGCGGCCGGAGCGCAGGTCAACGGCCTGGGGGTCGGGTGGGCACGCCCACCGGAGCCCCACCCGGGAGGTGCCGCCAGAATCGCCGCGAGGCGGATTTGGCGCCGCGAAACCGACCGGGTATGGTTACGAACCGGCAGGGCACCGGGCGGGTCGCGGGAAATCGCGACGGCCGGCCTGCCGAATCCATGACGAGAGCGGCGCAAGCCGGTTGCGACATGGTGCCCGCATTATCGGTTGAAGCATGACGAACCGCGAAATATCGGTTTGACACGGTGGAAACGAGCGGGTAACGTAGTAAAAGTGCCTGGCGCTGATAGCGCTGGGGACGGGGTACGGAAAAGCCCCGGGTTGGGGTTCCACGTGGTGGGGCTTCTGGTCGGTGTGTGGTTGTTCTTTGAGAACTCAACAGGGTGCTTGTAAAGCCAGTGCCAATTATGATTT
>NZ_JBEZFJ010000020.1:0-113230 GCF_040649335.1 Micromonospora sp. NPDC048986 | reverse complement strand
GAGCAGGCCGACCTACTAAAACAAGCCGGTGCGTTACGGGCAAAGATGGACGCCGCTGCGGATGACTTCGCGGACGGGGTGATCAGCCGCGAACAACTCCGCCGCATCACCGGGAAGCTCCGACCCGCTGTCCTGGACCTTGAGGCTCGGGCAAAAGCACAGCGTCAAACTCCTCACCTGGAACTGGTCCTTTCCTCCGTCGGCAGCAAGGCCCGGGAACGGTGGATGGGGTACACCGTTCAACAGCAGCGGGCGATCATGCAGGCGCTACGGGTGCGGGTGATCATTCTCCCCACCCGACGTGGGCCAGGGTTTGACCCAGCATCCGTGCAGATCGTTGCCGGTCGACGGGAGCCGAACCTAAGCGCCGCCGTTCCCACTCCGAGGCGAGGAGAGTCGATCGATCGGGACCACCTTGGCGCGTCGCTCGAATAGCTCGGCGAACTCGGTCCAGTCACGTTGCCGCTCCGGGCTAGTGCCGGCCACATCTGCGCCTCGGATGGTCTCAAGCAGCCGACGGTGCCTGTACGCCTCGATCCGGTCAGCCCCTGCCGCCCGCCGGTTGCTGTTGCACTCGTTGATCCGCACGGCGACACCAACAGCGCAGAAGATGGCGCCGACCAGCACCAAATTTCGGTACACCGGAGCCGCCGTCGAGTCGGAATGGGAGTACGCGAAGACCATCCACCCAGTGGTGACCAGGCCGATGAAGCCAAGAACGATGTCGAACGCGCGCCCTGGACCCCGAGCAGCGTGCCGGTCCTTCAGCAACTCGGCAATCTCGGTCCGTTCTTGGTTCAGCGCCCATGCGCCGCTGTCTTCGCTGTCGTTGATGAGGTTGGGTCGGTCGGTGAATCCGTACGCTGCCATGGTGCTGTTAGCTCCGATCTCACTAAGGGAGGGGGACATCGGAGGAGCGAGCCGGGGAAGGGGCGTCGACCTCCCCGCCACAGTCGCCGGGTGGTGGCGGTGCGGCGGTGCAACCCGGGCCCCGGTGGTGGGGCGGGTTGCCGGGGGCGCGACAGGTCACCCAGGCGGTGCGGCGGGGCCAGGTGCCCTGGTGAGCGGTTGGCTATCACCGCACCCCGGTAGCCACGATGGCCAGTACGTGAGCCACCAGGCGCCGGTGAGGGTGTCGACGTCGATATTGATGTTACTGGCGGTTGATCCGCCTACAGTGGTGCCGCCTTGGGTGTGCCAGGTGTCGGGTCCAACCGGAGTTGGTGTCGGCCTGTGGTGGTGCCGTGGGGTCATCGCCGCTGGTGTTTGCGGGGCCAGTCGGGGCGCGGGTGCGACGGTGGTCGCGGCCGTCCGCTGGTCGCACGGTGAGGGGCGATGCGAGGCCCGGAGGTCTGGAAGATCCGACCCAGGTTCTGTGGCCGATGTGGTGCCGGCGGGCAGCATCGGTACCCCAATGGTCGGCTCAACGACCGGGCCCGTGGCGGGAGTTGATGCCGGGGCTTGGGTCGGTGCCGTTACCGGGTCACCCGTTGCCGGTGTTGTTCCCGGGTCGTCCGTGCCCGTTTCGGTGCTCGGGGTGTCGGGCGACCGGGGGGCTGTGGGCGGTGCCGTCGGGACCTCCGGTAGCTGCGGCACCTCGGGTAGCGGCGGCAGCACAGGGGTGACCGCGTCGACCACGTCCCCGACGATGGTTTCGACGGCGGTCACGGGCGGATCCAGAACGGCGTCAACGGTGTTGAGGATTGGCTGCAACGGTTCGGGTGTCACCGGTGGAGCCGGGTTGGGCTGCTCGGCCGGTGTTGCAGGCTGAGGCAGCTCGACCGGCAGGATCGCGTCGACTGTTCCCATCACGTCGCCAAGTACGGTGCCGACCACAGTGGTCGGCTGTTCGTCGGCGTGTGCTGCGGTGTCGGTGGCGAGGCTCAGGGCGGCGTAGGCCGCTGCGGTGGCGCCGAGGAGCAGGAGCGTGTGTCGTGCTGTGCGTGCGGTCGCTGATGCCACTGTTCCTCCCCCATGAGGCGTGACCTGTGATGCAAGTTGCAAGACTATTTCGTGTTGACGAGAGTGACGCGCCGGTAACGTTCCGGCCTATCGCCGCCCCGGTCACCGATCTTGGCTTGTTGGCGGGGGCACCTACCGGACAGGGGAGATGCGCACCTGTCCGAACGGTTGTTCTGAGGTCGACCTAACCGTGCTGGTTGTGGCCTTGGTCGCGGCAGGGTTGCGGATCGTCTGAGTAGCCATGGGATGTGCCCTCCGTAGCCGGCCTGGTCTGGAGTAAGTAGCCCACCCTGCCGGACCGCCGTCCGGTTGCAACTTCCACATGTGGCCATTAGCGCTGGTCGTGAAAGACTTTCATGGCCCGTAACCCCGAAAAGGATCAGTCGTTAGCCACTGATGGCCCGATGTACCACCGGTCAGCGGCGAACAGTTCCGGCTCCGGCTTCCCGGTACGCCGGACCACGAACACGGGCACACCCTCATCGATGTACTGGTCGTCGCGCTCGTCCGGGGTGGGCATCCTTGATTCGATCGACGCCACGTCGGTGAGGTCGATGGGCTGCTTGTCAAATATCCGACGCACGGTCGAAGTCTTGCCTCTGCGTACGACGATCAGGCCCTCTGCTCGCAGGATCGCGACCGCATCTCGGACGGTGTCGCGGCCGAGGGAGTACTCGCCTTGAAGTTGGCGGTCGCTCGGGAAGGGTTCACCGGGTGCCAAATCTCCATTTAGGATCTTGCCTCGGAGCAGGTCAGCCAACACGCGATGGCCGATCTCGGGCTGCCGGGGATAGATCACGTGTCGGACGGTAGGGCACTACGGAAGGTGAGGCACCTGAGGCCATATGGCCATACGTGGCGCAACCGGGCAGGATCAGGTAAAGAAGCGGCCCGCCCCAATTCGGTGGGGGCGGGCCGCTTACGTTTGGACGCCGACCGTCAAGCGGCCGAGCGCAGCTACAGGCTAACCGGTGCCACCGACAGTTTCGGTGTCCCGCCACCACCGGTCGAACGGGACACCCTGGTCGTCCGCCGGCCACGTCAACCGGTGCCGGTCGCAGGCGTCAGCGAACGCCTCCCGCTCCTCGGTGGTCATCTGGCGGGTCAACCACCGGTCGTCGCCGTGGAGGTAGACGGAGAAGCACGCCCCGTCGAGAGCGGCGGTGTCACACATTCCGGACCGACCGGCCAGCGAACCAGCGACGAACTGAGTGGGCGCCGATGACGATCAGAGCCGCCCCACCCATCGCCGCCGCTCCGTACAGAAAGCTCACGAGTCGCCCGTCCGGGCACCGCTCGAACGCCAGCATCCGGGTCACCGGACACCCGGTCGGTGGGCGCCACCACCACAGGCCAACGAACAGGGCGTACCCGATGGCGATGTACGCGCCGAGCAGGATCCGACGAACTCGGCGGTCGGTCACGGGGCCACGCCCAGCTCATCGAGGCGACGCCCGACCCGCTCCACCGTGGCGCCGACTGCCGCCGCCACGTCCACGTACCGGAACGAGTGCAGGGCCACCAGTGCAGTGACCGCAACGTCGACCAGTTCGCAGGCCACGTCGTCCACGGTGTGGGTCTGCCCCTTGCGGGGGTTCTGCCCGGCCGCGCCGATGACAGCCTGGGCGACCTCGCCGGCTTCCTCCATTACCTTCAGGATCCGGAGGCGGACCTCGGCTTCGTCGCGGCCGTTGGTGTCGTCGAGCCAGGCGGTCGAGCGGCGGACCAGAGCGAACAGGTCGGCGCCGGCCTCGCGGTCGCATTTAACCTGTTCCGTCACCATCACGTCGGTATCAGTCATCGACGTCTCCCGACTTGGGGTGGAATCCGGCGCCGCCGTCCTGGTCCAGCCGGAGCAGGGTCATATTGCGGGTGATGTCACGGCGGGACGCCAACGCCACAACCTCTGCGTCGGTCGGGTCCTGGGTCAGGTGCCCGTAGTCGCGGTGCCAGTCCATCCACGCCTGCGTCACCGCCTTGTCCCGGTCAGTGTCGGAGCGGGAGACGCTGATGCCGAGGAGAGCACACACCCGCTCGGCCGCTTCCAACCGGCGGAACATGTCGTCGCCGGTCACGGGGTTACCGTCCAGATGAAACCGGTTGGCTCGGGCAGCCGGTTGCCGGCGGCGTTGAGCCCGTCGGCCATGGCCTGCGCCTGCACCCACCGGGCCGGGGCGTCCGTGGACGGGTCGCCGTCCTCCACGTAGAGGTGGTCCCACAGCTCGATGAGGTCACCTGAAGAGCAGGAGCCGGGCAGCCGTTCATCGTCGTCGTCCGAGTCGTCACCGGCGGTGGGCAGCGCGGAACCGCGCCGGATCGAAATCTTCACCTCGTCATCACCGTTGAGGTCATCGAGGCTGTCAAGGATGAAGCCGTGGTCGTCGGCGACGATAGCCCGCCACGGGCCACGCAGGTGCTCACCTGCTGCCGGCATGGGGGCGAGAGCACTCAGGAGGTCGTCGGCGAAGTCAATGGACCGGTGAGCAGCCCCTTCCTCGTGCATGAACTCGGCAAACTTGGCTGCGATCAGGTCCCGCAGGCCGACGTCGGTGGGCGTTGCGGTCTTGGTGTCGGTCATGAGGTCTCCTCGCTAGATGTGAGTGTTGGATCGAGTCGTAGTTTCTTGGCCTTACGTCGCTGGGCGCGGTTGCCGTTCGGGTCGGCGTTCTCCCGGACTGGGTCGTGGTCCAGGTTGGCGTCTGGGGGCACGGACCCACCGGGTGCATATCGGGCTAGATATCGGCGGATGGGCATTGCGCCTCCTTGGTTGTGGCTGGTGTTCTGTGGCGGTCGTCGACCTCGCTGATCGCTTCATGCAGCGTTGGCCGCTCACCGACTGGTACTGCCGGCATCGACCGGTCACGACGGACCAGCAGGATCGACCACCGGCGGCCGGCTACCAGGGTGCAGAACTTGCCTGCACCGCCGTACAGGTTCGCGAGGACACCGATCCGGTTAACCGGAATCCAACCCCGGAAGAAGTGGCTTCGGAAGGCACCCATCACGCTTCCTCGACCGATCGAGATGCGGCCTTACGGCCGAGGTGCAGTTGGCGGAGTACCTGGTCCTTGCCCTCGCCGGACTCGCCGAGGGTCAGGGTCAGGCGCACCCCGAACGGGATGCGGAGGGTGTAGGCGCGGCGAGCCGAGCCGATCAGGGCCGCCGCCAGTTCGCGCGACCAGTCGTCACCGAGCGGCAGGCGCTTGACCGTCCACCAGATGCCCTCCGGCACCATGATGACCACCAACCAGATCAGCCCACCCACGATGACCAGGGCGCCGATCGCGGCCGGAACGGCGGCAACTCCAAGCCAGAAACCATCAGGCATCAGCAATCTCCTTCGCGGTGGAAGCAACAGCGGCGGCGCGGCGCACGTCGAACTGCTGGTATGTGGTCCGGGGTGTTTGACGGGTCTGCCCCCACGCCACGATCCGGGCCGACCACCGCAGCCGGTACCGGCCCACCATCCGGTCAGGTACACCGTGGTACGCGGACACAGCCCACACCTGCCAGCGGCCGACCGTTGGTGGCGGGATGATCCGGCCGGACCAGCGGATCCGCCACCCGTACCTACGCCACACCGACTTCACGGCAAGCGCGGCCGGGGCGAGCAGGGCGCCGCTGGCGAAGCCGAGCCAGAAGCCGTCAGGCATCACGCCTCCTTGGTGGTGGGGGTGGGTTTGCGGTTGGCGGCGAGCTTGACCCGCAACCGGGCGTTGACCTGTGCCCGTGTCGGTTCGGTGTACCCGTGGTACCCGCGACCCGCTACGTACGACTGGCCGTGGCCGCGTCTCGACTCGCCGCACCACCGACACCCCATCGGCTCCGGCGGCAACTCGCGGCGAACCTTCGCCGACCGCCGCATCAACGCCTCACGACGAAGCGCCGGAGCCAGCCGGTGCAGGTCCCCCGTGTGCCAACCAGGCAGCGACTTGTCGAGGCTGCGGGCGTACCGGCCGTACTGCTCGGCCAAGTCGGACAGGTCGGCGCGGAACAGCAGGGTTGGGTTCGGGTCGAACGTGAGGGCGCCCATCAGTACCACGCGTCGTTGTACAGGTCGGCGGTCTGCCGGTACGCGTACTTGGTGGCCTCGTTGACGGTGCGTACCGTCGGATCGTCAACGTCGACGACCCAGCGGTGGGACAGCATCGACTCGAACCGGCCTTCTACCTTGTGCGCGCCGGGAACAACAGCACGGACCGACCAACTCGGGCACACGCCGTTGTCGGCGACACCGATCGCCGTCCACTGATTCGAGCAGATGTTGTCCCAGTCCGAATCGGGCTGGGCCGTGTATGACTGGCTGGTGGCTGTGGTCATGGCCGTGTCCGGGTTGGCTGCGTCGATGGTCGCCACGTGAAGGCTGTGGCCGTAGGCGTTTGTCTTGCCTCGGATGACGGCGATGGGGGAGATGGTGGTACCGGTCGGGTAGTGGTCTACCTGGGAGATGACGGTGTAGGTCGGCATACTTCGTCTCCAAAGAGGGCTAGCCGGTGGTCTGAGTAGCTACCGCTGTGCCGGGAAAGCAAGGTTCGGCACAGCGGTACGCCGATCAGGGGGTTGGTTCGATGCTCATGATTTCGATGGTCAGTGAACGCGGGTCGAAGTTCGGAACGATCTCCCGCATAGCGGACGCAGTCATGACGTGGATCTTCTGCGCAAGGTTGGAGTCATCGAGCGCCGGTGACGGGTTCTCCGAGCCGATCTGAACGTCCGCCCTCCCGCTGCCACTGTTGGCCGTGTAGGAGTACGTCACCCGGAACCGGTACGGGTAGGCGTCGATGGCGGCCTGCTGTTCCGGAGTTGCCTTCCTGCTGTGAGTTGAGTGCCACACGTCGATCACGCCTGCGACTTGGCGTAACTCTGACCGTGGACAACCCAGCGGACGTCGCCGTCCAGGGTTGCGGTGTCGGTGTCCTCGTCCTCGTTTTGCAGCTCGATGGTCAGGTTGCCGGAGCCCTTGGCTGCCGGGGTGATGCGCCAGATGCCGTGGATGAACGTGATTCGGATCAGGGTGCCGTCGGAAAACGCGAGCAGGTCACCCTGGTCCTCGTCCTTGTAGGTGAACTCCGCGCTGATGTCACCGTCGACCTCGATCAGGTCGTCGCTGGCACCGGTGATGACGACGGGCATCAGGACTCCTTCGAGATCGGCTTGCCGGGCTTGTAGTCGAGGGCCAGGTCGTACAGACGGCCGTACTCGTCGTCGGTGAGGCCGTCGGCCACGTTGCCGGCCACAATCGCGGCGTGCCGGCAGGCCGTACGAATGTCCTCGGCGACCAAGATGATCAGCAGCGGGTGGTCGGAATAGCGCACCGGATAGTGCTCGCGGGCGTACGAGGCGCCCTCCCGGCGCCGCTTGTGGACGTGCATGAGGGCAGCGCCCCGGTCGAGGTCGGTCATCGCGTCCCAGGCCGGCAGGCCGGACGCTTCGAGCCACGGCTTCGGCTCGGTGTGGCTACCCGGGCACCGGTTGTTCCGGGGGCCGTGGACCCGCAGCAGGAACCGCTTGTGGGTCACCCCGTGCCGGTTTGTGACGGCCGGTTGGCTGTGCCGATTGGTGAGAGGGTGCGCCTCATCGCAGACGGTGCAGACACCTTCAGTGTTCTTGACCGGCCGATACTGCTGGGCGGGGTCTTCGCTCATGGGCTACTCCTTCGGTTCGGTGGGTTGGGGGAGCGCGGTCGTCTTGCCGCACTGCGCCGCCTGAAGACGCTCAATCTCGCGCGTCAGGTACTCGACCTCAGCTTCTCCGTGAGCGTCGTCGCGCCGGTGGCAGCAAGAGGTGTGGTCACGCCACACGGCACAGGGGCACCTAGGCACGGAGCAATGAGTGCCGTACCCGTGGGCATCGATGTGATGGCCGCAGCCGAGACCGTTCGCGTCGCAGCAGAAATCGACCAGGTGGCGCAGATACTTCGGGAAGGTGCCTGTTGACGCCGGGTCTGTAATCACCGGCGGATACCGGTCATGAACTCGTTGGCCAGGCGTACAGCCTCCGCAGCGGACGGTGCCGGAGGCTCCTCAAACGGACGCAGCGGCCCCTTGTTGGTCCGCCACACCTGCCACCGCCAACCGGTCTCATCACCGACCACGATGCTGGTCAGGTCGCCGTGTATGCGGATCGCGTGGAGGGCGTAACCGGAGTAGGCGTTGCGGATCCAACCGTCCTGCCCGTCGATTGCCTTGTACATCTCGGCGAGACGGGCGGCGGTCGCTGGGCCGTAGTTGGCTAGCACCCGAGCGGCGTGCTTTTCGTCGTCTTCGGTCATCGTTCAACCTCCCCTGTCTTTCGGCAGTCGGGGCACCGGTCGATGCCACCTGGTTCAGTGCACGACCAGCCGTCCTCGCGCATCCGGGCACGCACCTCAGCGGCAAGGTCACCGGTCCACGCAGCGATGTTCACCGCGCAGGAACACGCCGAGGGGGCATGTGGCCTGAAGCGTCCTGGCGCTCGATGCTGCGGTTCATCAGAGCATCCAGTCCGGCATCTCGCCGATCTCCTGTTCGACCGGCTCGGGCGCAGTGAGCTTGCGGGGCGGCTCGGCGGGGAACTGGGCCAGCATCTCGCGAACCTCAGCCACCAGCGTTTCGTAGGCCACAGCGTTGGCGGCACACCGAACCTTCAGTTGTTCCACAATGGCGGCGGTTGTTTCCCACGGCCCGGGGTTCATCCAGCCGTTTCGAATCTTGGTGGCCCGCTCGACCGCCAAAGCCGGACGCTTCGCGGCAGCCACGATGTCCTTCATGCAGTCACGAGCGGACAGGCCGCTCGTGGGGTAGGTGTTGTCGCGGTTGGTGTGGATGTGTCCGCACTCGGCAACGATGCGGCGCCCGACTCGCAGGACTCCGGTGTAACGGTCGTTGGTCTCGCGGTGAGTTCCGATCACCAGGTTCGGGGTCGCGGTGGCCGGCATGTCGACTCCCTCAGGTTGCTCAAAACTGTGTCTAGTGAGACAGTATAGGCGGCCATGCGATGTGTCAAGTGAGACAGTATTGCGTATCGGATGAGACAGAGGTGATAACGTGCCCGGCGTGATTCGCACAGCCTGGACCCCCGACGACGACGAGCAACGCAAGGCGCTCGCCGACGCCACACGCCTCGCCCGCAAGCACCGGCAGGCCGAAGCCGCAAAGTGGGCGGGGATGCTGCGCGCGCGAGTGCTTGGTGTGCCAGATGAGGTGCTGTGCGATGAGACGGGCGAGAGTCGCGCGACCCTGAACCGCCGGTTCGGCCCCCGGCGAGCAACTGCGGTCACATGGTCCGGCGATAACTTCGCCGAGATCCAGGTTCTACGCCCGCAGGCACGACTCACCGAAGGTGGGGACCTGGAGCTTGAGAGCACGCCTGAAGGCAACGGTTGGGTAGTTGTCGGACGGGGCTACGTCGTGCGCCACCCGGAGTCGGGTAGCTGACACCCTGCCGGACACCCCGCCACCCGTCGCCCTCGGCAGAATGCCCCGGTGAACATCGAAGCGATCACCGGGATCGTGTCCGCCGTCGCAACCACCGCCACCGGGATCCTCGCTTGGAGGGCAGCGCACTCAGCCAACAAAGCGGCGACAAGATCCGCCGACGTAGCGGAGGCATCCGAACGTGAACGCCAATGGGACCGGCTCACCCCGCAACTCGACTTCGTGTGCGTCGCGAAGGACAACAGCGAACAAGCTGAGCTGCGAATTCGACTAGAAGGACCGTACGCGCTCCGCGAGCTAACCAAGGTCACGGTCAGGATCCGTGACGACCGGCCCCAGCAAGGCACGCTCGCCAACATGACGCTGCTCCTGATGCAGATAGCGGCAGGTGGGACCGGTGCCAAGGACCACGTCTTCGGTGCTTACCGGTTCGCCCCCAAAGCCGAAGGCGTTGACGCGCACGGCCGCACCATGGTTGTTAACGGAGTCCTTGCGGGTGAGGACATTGTGTGCCTGCTGGACCGAACGTCTCCACCGTTACGGGATGCCGTTGATCTCTGGGCAGGGTTTCACGTGGGCAGGCCCGTACGTATCACCGTGGAGTGCGAGCGGGAAGGTTACCCGCTGTGGCATATCCCTGAGGAAGTCGAAGTGATCACCGAGTAGCGGTGGAGGTTGTCCGCCAGTACGTCATCGAGTTCGGGCAGAGCTGGCAGCCGTTGACGACCGGTTCGCCTTCCTTCGGCGCCCACCGGCCACCGGTCCCGCAGCACGTCCCGTCCTCGCGTACCTCGACTGCCGGCGGTGCCGGGGGAGCGTCCGGGGTCGGCATAGCAACCGGTGCTGGTTGGAGGTGAGCCTGCCGGCGAAGCTTGCCCCGAGCGGCCTGCTGTTCAACCCACCACCGGTTGCTATCAAGCCGGTCATCGTCCGGCCCCGTCCAGGTGTTCTCGTCCCACACGCCGGGGCACATGGTGTCGAGTGCCGCAGCGAGGTCACCCTCGGGTTCCACGCGCACAGCCATGGGGGCGTCGTTGTCGGTATGCCCGGCAAGCATCCACGCCGCACTTGCCTGCTCAGGTGTCAGCGGGGCCGTGATAACGAACTCGCGACGCTGGCCCGTGCTCTCGGCGCCGGCCGCGTGGAGCATCACGACCACCGCGTGCAGGTCTTCCACCCCTGGGATGGTGACGTACATGCGGGGCAAGTCAGGGTCAGGTGCGTGCATACCCGCAGTCTCGATCATCGCGGCGGGGTGGTCTACGGCGACGCGCCGAGGCGCCGGGTTCGTCACGGCGCCGGTGCTGGCTCCCGGTCAACGACCAGCTCGATCACGGCCGTGTCGCACCGCTGGCACCACAGCGTGTACGCGTTGTCCGGTTCCAGGCGCCCAGTGAGCCACCGGACGTGACCCTCATGCCCGGCGTCGTCCGCGAGGCGGTTGAGGTGACGCCAGAACCGGTCCGAGCCGAACACAGCAGCCCGCACCCGAACTGGTTCCGGCGCCGTCACTGCTATGCCTCGTCGCTGCCGGGGCGAGCGTACCCGCTACCCGGGTAGGCGGCCCCTCGCAGACCGGCCGTGATGTGACCGCTCCTCGGCCGACCAGAGGGCGTTGTCGTGTCCACCCCGCACGCCTCGGCGAACTCATACACGTCGAAGTTCGGGTCGTTGTACGCGAGCACCTGGGCGGTTACCCACATGACGTTCAACCGGATGGTGTCGGTTTCCTCGGGCGCGAGCTGAGGGACGTTGTGCCTGCCACGGCTGGTGTCGTGTTCCCGTTTGTGACCGGCCTTGTCCGCCCGGTACGGGGCGTCGGACCAGTCGTGGTTGCGGATCTCGTCGGCGAACTGCTGCGCCAAACGGCTCAACGCCATCGGTTCCTCCTACAGGAACGAGTTGTTTGCCACCCCCCGACGGGGTGACCAGGATGAGCTTACTTGCCCCGGCAACCGGGTGTCGTGTCTGACCGTGCCCGTACGTTCCAGGACGGTGGCCTCGGCGGACTCCATCAGCACCGGCTGGCCGTCGAGGTCACCCCTCACACCCCGGCGGGTAGCTCGTAATCAGCGCCGGGGCGGTTGCTGCCGGCGGCCAGTACGCGCCAGAAGAGTACGAACACCACCGCCCCGTCATTGAACCTAACCCGCACCCCAGCGGGCTTGGACGACCGCCCCCAGTCGGCGAACGTCTCAACCTCGGCAACCTCCGGGTGCCCGGCCTGCCGAATGAGGGCAACCAGGTCCCGTTCCAGGTCGGCAACCCTCAGAGGGCCGGTGAACGGGGCGGGAAGGGTCAGCGGTGGCAGGGACGTGGGGTCGAACGTGTCCGGTCGGTCCAGACGCTCACCGTCGGACGGGGACGTGCGCACGAACTGCAACAGCACCGACCCGCCACCGGTGATGTCGACCCGTAGCCCGTGAGGCTTGTCGGTGATACCCGCCTCGGCCAAAGTCTGGACCCGGCGGATATTCGGGTGCTGGGCGAGAAGCGCAGCGGCGAAGCCCTCGAAGTAGGTGAGCCTCACCGCTCTACTCCTCGTCGGCTTTGCGGTCCGGGCCGTCCGGGTGCTGCGCAGTTTCGCGTTCCGCCTTTTTACGTGCTTTCACATTTGCCCGGTACGCCGCCTTCCGGCGAGCCTTGTTCACCGGATTCGCCAAGTACGCGATCCGGACCTTCCGTCGAAAATCGGGATCAGTCGCCTTCTTCTTTACCTTCTGCTTCTTCCGGCGTTTCGTCACATCGCGAACGTGCCACCCCTTGCAGTCCTCGCACAGATACGCCTCTGCTGGCCCATGCCGCTCGGTCTGCTTCGCCGCGAACCGCTCCGCTGCTTCCTGGTCACGTAGCCGTACCTTGTTTGCGCAGGGCGGAGGCGGGTCCGCGTTCGGAGTCTTGCCAGTCATTGGCCAACCTTCCGGTAGCCGGCGTCGAGAATCAGCCGGGCCAGGCCGTAGGAGTTGGCGGACAATCCGAGGTGGTGGGCGAAAATTTGGGCAAGGTCTTGCACCTCGGCGTCGGTCGGGTCCGCCAGCTGGGGCACATCCTCATACAGGGACTTCCGCCCCCAGGTTTGCCCACGGTCGCCGACCCAGTGGGAGTCAGGGGTGTCGTCCTTCTCGGCTTCAAGATCGCCCAGCGTGACCGACAGGTCGGGTTCGTAAATGAACTCCCACTTCCCGCGCCGCCGGGACAGCACGTACCGGTGAACCTCGTTCGGGTCAGCGTCGGAATGGATGGCGGCGGGCCGGTGCTCGTGCACGTAGACGCCCTCAACAGTGCCGTCGGCAAGTTCCCAATCCGCGAGCAGATCCCGTTCGTTCGCTAAGCCGAGCGGTCCGCCAACGTACGGGATTTCGATCTCAGCCATGCTTCGCCTCCATCTCCACTGGTGTCTGCCAAGGCGGTTCGGGGGTGCCCACGTACGTCACTCTTTGCGCCCTACACCGAAGGCAGTGGGTGAGGAACGCGAGTTGCGGCCCGTCCGGTCGGATGAGATAGCACGACCAGCGGTGCCGACCGAACCAGCAGAGGATCCTCACCGCCGTCTCCGACCGTACGCCCGGTGCATTCGGGACAGCCGTGCCTGCCTGCGATACCACTGGGCGCACCCGTCACACCCACCAAGGGCACCCCGGACCATCCACCGACGCACCCGATCATCAGGACGGTCCAGCATCTCAGCACGTACCGCCGCCGGGCCGTGAGACTCCAACTCCGGTGTCCCGTACGGCAAGGTCACCGGCCGCCAATCCAGGGGCTCATCCCAGACACCGCAGTCGTTGCACCAGATCGGCGGACGCCCTTGACAGCCGGCGGTAGGCCGGCATTCGTCGTGCGACCACCACCCGGCCAGAGTCGTGATCACCGGTGCCCCCGCTTTTGCCCGTACGCCCGATACATGCGTTGCACCCTCGCCCGCTGGTTGAACCGCCGGATGTTCTCGGTGATCGGGTGCAGCATCCGCAGGGCATCGGCAATCCCCGCCAAAGCCCGGTCAACCATGTCCCTGGCCCGGTCGTGCCCGCATGCCCCGCACCAGTCGACCCCATCATCGGGGTGACCACGCCGGCACTGGTCCGGATCCTGCTGGGTGTACCCGCAGTGCCCGCAGTCGTCCCGCCACGTCTGCCACACCGCCTGGTGCTCGGCGTGGGTCATCCCGCACGCAGGCAACGCTGTCGCCTCAGCCATCGCTACAGCACCGCGCCGACAACGGCCGCCCGCAGGTCGGTTACCGCATCCGACCACGAGTCCCCGCCGGAGATCAGCCGCCCGTCCGGGTGATGCGCCCGCCACCGAATCGAGGTAGTGCCGCCCGAGCCGAGAAACACCGGCAGGATCAACCCGGCCAGTCGGTCCCGGTCGTACGCCGCGAACCGCCGCAGCTCGTCCTCGGTCCGAATCGACAACCCCTCATAGTGGGCTGACCCGCCACGGATCGCGTGCGACAACTGCGGGTACTGCATCATGTCGTTGTACGGGCAGATGATCCACGCCTCGGCGCAGCGTTTCGCCCACCCCACGGTTCGGCCGAGTCCGGGCCCGAACCCGTTCCACCGGTTCTCGTCCCGGTTCGGGTTGTCGTCCCAGATCTGCCACCCAGGTTGCATGCCGCCGCCGTTCGCGTCGGCGGTACTCCGGTCGACCTTCACGATGTGGTGTGCTCGCCCGTTGTGCCAGGTGGTGTGGCGTTCGGTTTGCGGGTCCCACTGCCAGTCGAGCAGCATCCCGAACCACGGCTCCTTCATCGCGTCGCCTCCTGAGCGTCGTACCAAACCCACGGGCTCGCCCCATGTTCGGCCTCGTACTCGACCGCCAGATCCCGGCAGGCGCAGTCCTCGGGACCGTCGCACATCTCCGGGCGTGCCATCGGGCACCCGTCGTAGTGACCCCAGCCGTCGGCGTTACTCACCGGGCCACCGCCGAGACTTCGTCACCCGGCGTCGACAACCCTCAGAAGCGGCAGCAAGGTACGGGTACAGGTCGCCCATGGTGATACACGCACCAAGCACCTCGGCGAGGATCGCGCCATCCCCAGGGACGTCCTCCCGATGTTTCCCGGCCATCGCACCCCGGACGTAACCCATAACCGCAGCCTCACGAACAAGACGGCGTTCATATGGGCTGAGTGTGGCCAGGGCTTTGTTGATGGTTTCGGCACGTTGCCGCTCCCTGGCCGCGAAGTATTCCAGCAGGCCATCGGGTAGTTCGGTGTTGGTCACGTCAGTCACGGTTGTCCTCCCTGAGTAGGAAGTGGGCAACAGCCATCGCGTGTGGGTCCGCACCGTTGGCCTCGGCGTCATGGGCAGCGGACTCCAACCATGCGGCTAGCAGTTCGCCGAGGTCGGGATCTACGAGAGCTATCCACGCCGCGTCGTTCCAGACGTTGCGCCTCTCATCCCAAGGCTTACCGGAGAGCGTCGGTAGCCACGCCCGCAGGTCTGACTGACCCGGAGGCCCGGACAACACGGTCGCGGTGTAACCGCCCGTGTTCAGGTATGTGTCGTGGGTGCGCCACGGGCCGGGCGTCGCAGCGCTACCGGCTTTCCGGAGCGTCGCGGCGGCAGCCCGAAGGATGTCGAAGGTCTGCCACGGCTCCTCGATAGCCTGCGGATGGGAGTCCATCACAGGCCGATCCGTTTCACGAGCTGCGCGAAGTCCTCTTCGAGGTTCCACACACCGCCGTCGAAGTTCTGGTGGTAGCCGACAGCGGCCTCAGTCATGAACCACAAGGCTTGAGCAAGACCGGCGTCACCGACCTGCTCGGCACCCTTCCGGCCCTGGTCGAAAATCAGGGCAAGGTGCCGCAGGTCCACGGCGTCAGCCACGGTCGGCCCCTATCAGTAGGTCGTACCACTCCGGGCGGCTGAGCGTCCCTGTCCATCCCCCGCACACCTTGCAGCGCAGTTGCGGCGCCCCGAGCCGACCACGCAGCGCGCCGGTACACACGTCCCCGTCGGGCTCACGCTCGGCGCCACACGGGCCGAACACCCACTGGTACTCACGCCAGTAGTTCGTGTACCGGTCATACTCCGCCGCGACCACATCCTGCGGTCCCTGAATGGACACGTAGCGAGTGCCGCTGCAACAGGTCAGATGAAGGGCGGCGTTACGAGCTGTCGCCCAGTCCGGAAAGGTCTGGGCCGTCTCAACCAGACCAGTCTCACCAGGGATCGGGTCCCAGGAGGTGTACACCGCCCAGGTCACGGCGTCGAACCCCGAGCCATGTACACCGTCCCGGCCTGCATGGCTGCGGCCAGGTCGAAAACGGTCGTCCCACGGGTGCCGTCTGCCGCGTTGAAAGCGCTCGTTGCCGGCTCGTCCGGCTGCCCGAGGGTGTTCCGGAACCCTGCCGCCCGCTCAGCAGCCACGTATCGCTCCTTGGAAACCTCGATGAACTCAGCTTCGTTGGGGGAGCGCAGGAAGTACCGCGTAGTCACGGCTTCACCTTCTCGGGAACCGGCTGCCACGACTGGTCGGCAAGGCGGACGGCGAGCATCCGCACAGCCGGCCCGGATCCGTGTAGATCTCGCTTCCACTCGCGTGCGTGGTCCTGGTCGTCGCACTCGAAGATCTCGCCCGGCTTCTCCGGGTTCCATACGACGCCGTAGTTCCAGTCGGCGGCGAACAGGGGCAGCATCGCGTCCGCTACCGCGTAGCAGACCTCACGGGTAGCAGGGCTCCGGTACCCGTCCAGTGAAACGCCGTGGCGTCGGGTGGCCTCGGTCTCGGCGAGCAGGTCTCGCAACGCGGCAGTAGCGGTTGCGGTGTCGTCGTCACCCATTGGCTGGTCGTTCACTGCGCCCCTCTCTCGGGGAACATCAGCATCCCGTCACGTGGCCCGTACTCGCAGCCGAGACAGGTGCAGCAGCACTCGCGGTCGTCCAGGTGTTCGCCGCTCTCCTCGTCGTACGTGCCCGAGCAGTTGCGGCAACACCAGTCGTCGTCGGTCGCGGCCTCAGGTTCGAAGTTCAACCCGCCCGGACTGGCGGCAGTCGAGGTGCTTGCCATATGCGCCTCCTGGGGCTGGTCAGTATGGGTTGGTGGACGTCCACCAAGTCTACCAAGCATGGGTCATGATCACTATGTGTGGGTGTCCACCATGCGATACTCAACCCATGACGGAAGACCGGTCAGTCGACCGACACACCACGCCAAGACGCCAAGTCGGCATCGACGACCCCGACTGGGAAGAGCTAGGCAACCTCGTCGGCGACCGGAACCGAGCCGAGGTCATCGCCCGACTCGTACGCGCGTTCTTGAAGCGACCTGGGGCACGGATGCCGAAACGTTCGGACTACGAACCGCGCAAGACCGAACCTGATGCGCCAGTGACGTAGTCCCGACACGCCCAACAAGCTCGCCACCTGCAACAACACGCCGAAACCGGGCAACTAACCCACCGCCGTCGGTTAGCATCCGGACATGACCGCAGCCCACGCATACGAGCCCGACGAGTACGAGGTCCCCGAACACGGGACCGCCCCCGTCGAAGCCGTCGACCGTGCCGTTGACGGCCAGGTCGTGTACCTCACCCGCGCCGGGCAGCGCGTCGCCGCCGTCGTCCCGCCCGAGCAGGCCGCCGACCAACAGGCAGTTGAAGCGGTTGTGCAGGTCGTCACGGACCTCATCAAACTCGACCCGCAACGCGCACGAGACACCATCCTCGGCCTGCTTCGGTCCGTGCCGGCCCCGTCCACGGCCACGCAGCAGGCGATCCGTGAGGAACTGATCGACTTCTTGGACGACATCGACAGCCACCCCGAACTGACCGAGAAGGTGAGCCGGATTCGGGCGCAGGTCGCCGCCGGAACCTACGAGTCGGTGTCCCACGAAGAGATGACCCGGCGGTACGGGTGACCTGGGCAGTTCGGTGGGAACCACCAGCGGAGAAAGACCTCGCCAGCGTCGACAAACCGATCCGTAAGCGGATCCTCGCAGCGGTGGGGAAGCTTGCCGAGGATCCTCACCCGCCCGGTTCCCGCCTTGTGTTGACCCAGGGTGTGTGGCGGATCCGTGTCGGGGACTACCGGGTCAAGTACGACATCATCGACGGGGAGTTGGTTGTTGTTGTGATCGAGGTTGTGCACCGCTCGAAGGCGTACTAATCCGCCTCTGGCTGTCTGCGACCCGACACCTGCCCGGCCCGAACGACCCATCCCCGGTGTGATCACCCCGCAGCAGACTGCGACAGTGACAAAACGACACCTCACCGCTGTTGCTGTGCTCCTACTCGCCGGGGCGGTCGCCGGTTGCGACTCGGGTAGCTCTAGTACGCCAGCAACCTCCGGAACCACCCAAGCCGCCTCCGCGAGCAAGACTCCGGCCGCGACCCGGTACGACACCCCGCAAGCCCTTGTCGGCGCCCTCGAAACCGGTGGGATCAACTGCGGCGGATACGACCCCACCGAAGGCGTCATCGGCGCTGTTGCCCGAGGGTCGTGCTACATCGGCGACGCGGAGGTGGTCGTGAGCATCTACGCCACCAAAGCCGACGCGGCCGGGGAGCCGGCGAAGAAACACCAGCTCCTCGCGGGGGTGGCTGATGTGGTTATGACTGTGGGGGAGAACTGGACCACTTCGTGTGACACGCCTGCCGACTGCGAGAAGATCGCGAAGGTCATCGGGGGTCAGTACACCCGCATCCCCATGTGACGATCAACTACCCGGCAGTGGTGCCGTTTTCCTGGCTGCTGCGCGTGCCGAAGGGCCGGGGCTGACCGGTGCGCACAGGAAACACCCGCACGGCCGAGGCCAGGTCGCGGTGTTAGCGCGGTGATGGTCGGCGAGCACATGCCGCCGGTGCGGGGCAGTCGGGTCGCACCCAGCACGGTCAAGGTAGGTGCGTGCCGCCGCTTCCCATTGGCCGCCGTCGTTCAGTCCGGGTAGGCGCCCCCACAACTCGAACTCGCCCAAACAGCCGTTGCAGCCGGGGCACAACAGACCTCGTACGCACACCCCGCAGGTGCGGCGTTTGTTGCGCCCCAAGCAGCACACATGGTCATGGTCGATCACCAGGGGTCTGTTCCAGGTTCCCTTCCCGCAGATGGCACACACCCCTTCCTGCTTGACGCGAAGCTCCCGGTACCGGTCCGGGGTGAGCCGGTACCGGGCCAACGTCCGTGGCGTGGGCAGCCGCAGGCAGCACACGGTGTCCCAGTCGGCCCTGAGGTCAATGAGGTGGTGCGGGTACTGGTGGAAGGTCGGGCACCACAGGGGAGATACCCGACCTTCCAATCGAGGCGCGCTCACTTACCCCTGCTTCGCTGCGGCTTGCTTCTCGGCCTGCCGCTTGGCGTACGCCTCCGCGTGCCATTCGTCGTGGGCGTCCTTGCGCCACACCTCAACCGCCACGGTTCCCCACCCGTACCAACCCCCACCCTTGATCCACATGTTGAGGGTGTCCTCGGCTTCGACCTCCGCCAAGGAAGCAAAGTCGCCGCTACGGACCCCGTACGGCTGGGCGATCATCACCGCCGGCTTACCCTTGTACGTCCACCGGGTCACGTGATCCATCCACGACCCGAGGCGTTGATTACACACCTGCACCCCGCACCGGCCCTTCAGCAACCAGTGCAACCCCCGGCAGTACGTGTTCGCCCGCCGCAACTCGTAGTACTCCGCCCACTCCAACAGGGCCAGGCGGGACCGCACATCAATGTTCGGGCCGTACGGCCAGTCGCCCTGCTTATCCAGCACGCCCGCCTCCTCGGCGCGTGCGGTGGTCTCGGCAACCAACCTCCTGTCGGCCGCAGAAGCGTGTTGGAAGCAGCGTTTCTGGCCGTCGGGGTAGAACAGGCCACGCCACTCACAGCATTCGGGTGCGTCCACGGATTCTCCTTGGCGTAGATCAACGTCAACAACCCAGTCGGCCGGGCAACGGGTAGGTGTTCATCGAACCGCAGACCCGTCCCACGGGAAAGGAAGCCGCATCATCGGCGGGCACCCCAGGCGTCCCATGCGGCGTCGAAGGCGCGCATCGCCCCGACCTGCCGGGCATGAACCACCGCGATCACACGGTCCAGCCGTGGAGCATGGAACGTCCCCGCGCGGGCGGGTCGTCTCGGCCACGCGCACGGCTGACCAACCTGAGCCTTGCACCGGGGGCACGACACGTCGATCTCCGTTGGCTGGGGGGTCGCATCAAGGTAGGCGGCTTTCGCTTTCTCGGCGAACTGCAACCGGGCATCGGCAACGGTGCTGCGGGGAACCTCGGCTGGGTCGGGTGTCGATGCCGGCCGAGGCAGCTCGGGCGGAGTAGGTCGTGTAACCAGTGCAGCTCGCGGTAGCCAGCCGCCGGCAACGAGCGCCCCGAGCACTTCGTCTACCGACATGGTGTACCGGTGGCCGCCGTGCCGGCAGTTTTCCGGGACGACGGCACCTTCGGGGCAGCAGTTCGTTCGGTGATGCGCAGCGTGGGCTTCACGTTCAAGCCGGTTCGCCAGGTTGTTGATCAGGGCGGTGGTGGTGTCGTCAAGTTGCCAACGATCCCGCAACGGCATCCAGGTCATGGACAACTCGGCACAGGTGCGAACTGGTTTCGATCTTCAAGCATCACCGCAGGCTAACCACCCCAGTCGAGGACCACGGCCCCGCCGGACAAGCCGGAAACGCCCGACGATCAGGTGTCGAGACCGTACCTGTCGCTGTACTCGTCGTAGGCGGCGTCGAACGCGAGCACCGACTGGTACTGCCGGTCGTTGAACGCCCGAATCATCTTGTCCATCCGTTGGGCGTGGTACCTGCCGCCCGGTGGTTGGCGTCGGGTCGGCCACACGCACGGCTGACCGGCTGGTGCCTTGCACCGGGGGCAGGGGAACGAGATGTTCTCGGGTTCGGGGTGCGCGTCGAGGTACGCCTGCTTCGCCGCCTCAGCGGCGTTCGTGCGGGCGGCAACGTGGTCAACTGTGGAGGAGTCGGCGGGGTCGGCGGTGGTAGTCATCAGAGCCTCCGATGTTGTCCGGTGGGTGGCAGCAATCACCGTAGTCACCCGCGCGACGACGACAGTTAGGCGCCGGACGGCAGCTCGCTGCCCTCAGGTGCGGGCGTAGGAGTGTTCATAGGCCAGCTCGTACCGCAGGTCACGCACACCCAGTCCCCGGTCTTGCCGCCGAAGGTGTCTTGTTCCTTCGTCCGCTCCGCGTGGGCGCACAGTGGGCGGCCCGCCTGCCTCCACGTCTGGCGGATGATCAGAATCTGATCCAGTCGCATGCTTACTCCCTGCTGGTAGGGGTGCGGTCCATCGAGGGGTGCCGGCAAAGGCAACAAGGTCGCGGTTGCTTAAGTGAGCATGCGTTGCTTCTCCCACCGGGGAGTCGTGTCACCAATCAGACACCACAAAACGTGCGCAAGCAACTACGGTCAGTTCGGCACGTCCTTCGTGAAGAAAGGAGCAGTGTATGAAACACCGCCCGCAATCAAGGTGGACCCACCGACTCGTCGCCGCCGTAGCAGGAGTCGCCGTCTCCGCAATCACCCTCGTTGCTGCACCCCAGCCCGCCCAAGCGGCCACCCTCCTCGGAGGTGTCGACCTTGAGTCCTACTGCGACGCGGCGTACCGACCCTCTGCATATCCAACCCTGATTGCCCCCCAAGACGCTTGGTCATGGAGGTGCTTCTCGGGAGGCGTCCTGTACAGCATTGACATGACCACCGCGTGTACATACAAGTGGGGCGGCCCGGTCTTCGCCCAACTGCTTAGCAACAACCCCTACGCCTGGCGCTGTTACCGCCCCAGCTAGTCGGACTCGACCGCTGGCCGGCAGATGTCGATGGGCTGCCGGCCAGCGTGCAGGCCAGGTTGGCAGACGCGTGCGGCGTCGCCATCTCGTGATCGCGGGTACCGCGACGAGTGGCAGAATCCCTCAGGTCGCTGTTTGACCACCTGAACAGCATCAACTCCCGGTGACAGACACCTGCCCGTCGTTCCTGCGGTGTTGACGGTTGATGTACTGCGCGGCAGCCTCAAGCGCTTGATCCATTGTGTCCCCGTAGAACGGGTTCTCCGAGCCCAGGAACCCCGTCCAGTACTGCTGTCGGGTCTTTTCGTCTACAAGCACCACGACGGGTTCGGCAACGGTGGCAGCGTCCCGGTCGACGTCGCCGAGGGGCGCGGGAAGGTGCCAGCCGATGACGTAGCCGACCTGGGGTTCGGAGTCTTCGATCTTCGCGACCCAGAGTGGGTACGACTGAGGGATCATGGGTGTCTCCTGTCAAGGGTTGGTGGCGGCGTGACTTCGGTGTGACTTACACGTGAGTCACGGCGTGACGAGCCAGCGCGGGCCGTGACTCACGGACGCCACTCGTCGCGATAGCCGGGCCGGTCGGCGTACGGCAACGCCAGCAACCAAAGCGCCGCGTCCATGGTTGGGTATCCGGCGTCAAGCCAGCGCTGAACCATGGCCAGAATTCGACGCTTGGAGTCGACCTCGGCCAACGCCCGGCTCGGCTGGTGTCGCACGATGTGACCGACCTCTTCGGGCCGAAGCGGGTCATCCTCCGCGTACCCCGCCGACACCACACGGTCACCGATGAGCAGAACGTGGTCCGGCCCACTCCTGTCCGGGATGACGTCGTGATGCCACCGAACCATCGGTACCGCCTTGGCTAACCGCTCGTCCTCGTCAAGTTGGGCGCGGAGCCACGTAATCAGGTCAGCCGCGATGTCTGGGGTTTCCATCAGTACGTCCCGTAGTCGCTGACCTGGATACCAAGTTCGGCGTACTCATCCCGGTTCGCGATCTCCTGGACAGCGACAAGAAAGGCAGCCCACGCGGCCCGGTCCTGCTTGTCGCGTTCGTCGTTGTTGGCCGACACATCTGCGTAGATTCGTGCCTCCGCTGTTCGGTGTCCCACAGTTCACACCTCTCGATTGTCTGGCTGGGTGGTCGCCCACAGGGTTGCACGCGGCTCTAACGCCACGTGCGCATAAAGCACCGTGCTGTCGACCGCGAGGTTCGCCAGCCGGTCGGAGGCCTTCGCCAGCACGCCAACGTCGATGACGTGGCGTTGGACGTTCCCTGCCGTCGCCAGGTCCGCCGCCATGTGACGCAGGTTTCCCTGGTCGACCCAGTAGAACGCGGTCCGGAGTTGGTCACCGGTGAGCGCCGACAGCCGCGCCTCGACCTTTTCGGCCCAGGCCGGGATCCGGGGATCGTCCCTGTCCCTGATGATGTGGGGCGGGGTCGGCATGCCGACCGCAGGTAACCCGGCCTCGGCACGCGCCGCTGTCGCATCGAGCTTTTCCATGGTGATCGGGCCGGCATGAATCAAGGCACGGACGCGGCGATCAACTGGTGCGCTTGCCCATGCTGCTCCCAACGGCTCGAACAGCCGGTCATGGACCTGCCGCCGGGCGGACTGAACATTGACCCGCACGGTGGCACTGAAGTCCTTCAGACAGGAGCGGTGGGCGCCGAGCATGAACGCATCGCTGCCTTCCTCACCGATCGGGGAGTCGCAAGACCCGCACATCTGCGTGTACCGGCCGTACGTCTGCAACACCCAGTCTGGGAACGTCACCAGGCGCTCAATGAACATGGCGGCGACATGCTCCGGCACGGGCTTGCCGGTCACGCGGGTCGGGGTGGTGATGTCGAGGTCTCCCTGGGCGCGGTGTGCAACCACCCAGTAAGCGTCGACACCGTCCACGATCGGCGCCATGTAGCGGCCCTCCGGGATCCAGTCGGTGGCGTAGGTGAGAGGCGGAATCGGGGGGTTGTCGAGGTTGGTCACACGGGTCTCCTTGGTCTTGGGGCGCCGGGAACGGGATTCGGTGCCGGGCAGGGTCGGAATGTTGGCGTGACTCACGCGTAAGTCACGGCGTAACGGGCGGCTCCGGCGCGACGTGCTCGCGTGTCGCATACCTTCGGCTCACCTGCTGGTCGACTTCGTCCATCTCCCGCTCGAACTCGGCGGCCTCTGCTGGTGTCAGAGGCGCCGGTACCGGCATCCCGAGGGAGGCGTAAAACCGTTCACTGGTTGTTGGACTGGTCTCAGACATGGGCATCTCCTGTTAGTTGGATCGGTTAGCCGCGCGACACGGCCGGGGCGAGCAAGTCGGTACGACCGTGCTCAATCAGGTACGCCACCAGGCGGGCGCGGGCCTCCGGGGTGTCGTTGTAGGTCCCGTTGAACAGCGGCTGCTCGGACTCGATCGCCTTCCGTTCGGCGGCCTCAGCCTCCGGGCGAGACGGGAACCGTTCGATGGTTCCGCGAACGGCGAACTCTGACCACGAAGATCGCCGAGCGTGCGACGACTGACGGGCGTCGGTATTTCCTGTGATGCCGACGTACAGCAACCTGTCGGCGGTGTCGTACCACCGATAGAGAGCGGTCAGCGCGGTTCGCCCATCGTTTGCTCGCAGTACCTCGAACTCGGTGCGGTGGTCAGGTCCGCGTGCGATCAGTTGTGCATGGATGTCGCCCCAGGCGCGGGCGATCGCAGCTCGGCTACCGCGAGCGGCTACCGAAAGCAGAAGAGCCGCCTGCCCTTCGACCCAGCGGGCGAATTCTGCGTCGGCGATGGCGCTCGCCCACACATGGACCTGTCGCATCAGATCGTCTGATGCCGGAAGATCTATGTGCAGTTTGTGCAGGTAGTCTTGACCGCCGACGGCAGTTAGGACGTCTGGATTAAGGCGACGGGCCAGGCTGCAAGGGGTGACGGCGATGCCTTCCGCGTTCATGAGGAAGATTTCTCGTGCGATCGCCTGATGGTCATCGCAGAAGTCCTCGTAGGTCAACAGCCATGAAGCGTGGTTGATCGCGGGAGGAAACGCGAACATTGCTCCGATCAGCCATCGCTCTGCTGAAACCCGAGGAATTCTAGGCATATCACCCAGAGCCATTGCAAGATCACGAGTGTAGTCGTGCCCGTTCGGGCCGGTGGCTACGTTCAGGGATTCGGTGGTCATCTGGCTCCGATCGAGATCGAGATGCCGTCAAGCAAGTTGCTTCGGGTTTGCTTCGGGTTTGCTTCGTTGCTCGCGCCAGCAAGGAGCAACTTGATGGCACTTGCCATAGCACTTGCTATCCGTTTGCCATGGCAGGTGCCATGGGGTAGGGGGCGACGTGCTGGACATCGGACGGGTAGACCCCATCCTCATCGGAATACTCAACATCAATTTCAGTGACCGGGGGAGGCCAGGGGAGCCCACGAGCGACACGGCTCGCCTGCCACTCTTCGATGAGCTGGTCCCCCTTCTCGTAGTTGCACTCGGCACAGGTACAGTCCAGGTTCGCGAGGTCGTTCGTGCCGCCGCGCGAGCGGGGAACCTTGTGTTCCAACCAGAACGGGCCGTCGACATTGCCGCAGTAGCAGCAGCGACGGACGGCAAGCGCCTTGCGTCGCCGTGCCAGGGGAACCTTGGGGTATCTCCTGCCCCTAGACACGTTCGTGCCTCACGAGACCAACTCGAAGCCCTGGTTGTCCAACCAGCTCGCCACGCCGGAAATCGGGTCTGTGCCATCGATGGTGCTGAGGTACCGCCCTGGCCACTCCACGCGCTTCCTGCCGCGCGCTCCCTGTCGTAGGGCGTCATAGACCGCATCGACGGGAAACCGGCCCTGGTTCCAGCCGCTAACACCTGCGGAGTCGATCGTTTCGCCGAGCAGTGCCTTGAACTCGGCGCGGTCTTCGGAGCGCCAGTCGTTCGGTTTCGGTGCCTCGTAGTCGTCTTCGTGGCCGTCGTCGCCGACGCCGGAGGCGGCGGTGCACTGCACTTCAGACAGATAGGTACTTCTTCTAGGTACTTCTTTAGAAGGGCCGTTTCCATCCGGCGGAAAACCACCCGGCGGTTTCGGACTTGTGGTCTGACCTGCGGAAACGTCAGAATCCTCGGTTTTGGTGTCCGAAACGGGGGCATCGAAGACCGTTTGTACCCACGTGAAGCGGCCGTCATCCAACCGGATCCGCTCCCGCTTGAGGTACCCCACCGCCTCCAACTCCCGGAGGGCAGTCCGGAGAGCCTTCACGCCCTCCTTGCCCGGCCTGGCCGCTGCGAGGCTTTCCGCAGTCGCAGTCCAGTTGTCCGGTCGAGACAGGATGTCGTGCAGCACTCCGGCCGCTCGGTAGGTCAGGTTGGGGTCGCGAAGCACGTCGTCACTGAGCACCGTAAAGCGACGCACGGGCCTCGGGGCACGCTTGATCATGCGACCACCCCGACGAACAACACCGGGATGAGGCAAACCGAAATTCGGTATAGCCTATCCACCTGCGGAAACGCGTCAGCGGAGATCAACCACCCGTCGAGACGCAAGGGGGACTTGCCGTGAGCTACCATCATGGGAGATGGTCCTTCCTTGTCAGGGGAGCCAGGACGTGAACCGGGGCAGCGTGTGGCGCGCTAGCCCCGGTTGTCCTATCTAGAGCATTGTCTCATCGCATTCGTACGAATGAACGCGTACCTGCCGTTGCAGCAGGCTCGACTCAGAACTTGACATAGACGGCTGTGGCGTCGTCGGACCGCTTGTTGCGCGCCCACCGGAGCCCGGTCGGGTCTTCCTGTTCGGCTGCCCGTACCTGGTCGATGAGGGCGGCTGGCCCGGACTTGTCGAGCAAGTCGAGAACGTCAGCGGCGGGCAGCAACCCGAAGGTGAGCGCCCGCGCCGCGCCGTCGGTCAGCACAGCCAACCGGGTCACGCTGGCCAGACTGAAATCGCCCGTCAGAGCGTGCTGGGCCGCCTCCGGGTTAGTCTCGGCCACCCAGTAACCGGCGTCACGGTTCTTCGCAGCCAGCTCAACGTGCTTCATCCGCAGCATCGCGGCTTGCTTCTCGGGTGACCCGATTGGGTACCGGTCGGCTTCGGCTCGCTCGGCGGCGGCGGTCTGGCTGACGCGGTCGTCGCTGATGGTGCGGATGACCCCGTCGACCTCGGCAATCACCGTAACGTCCCCAAGGACCATGTACTTGATCGTGTCGTCGTCGATGCGCACCACTCCGGCGGCGGCAGATGGTGTGCCGGGGTGGGTGAGGTCGCAGCCGGGGTGCATAGCTGCCACGTCGGCGATGGCCTTAGCGAGCGCGTCGGTGAGCGGCGTGTCGCCAGAGTGGCTGACTACCGCAGCACCGAGTTTGGTTGCGTACCACTTCACTCCGTGGATGCAGCCGGTGTCGGTGCGGGCGGTAGCGCCGTCGAGTACGGCGACGACGTGTGGGGTGGCGAGCACCCAGTCTTCGTTCTCGCGGCTTTGTGAGCCTGGCTCACTGGCGACCAGGACGCGCATCAGTTGACTCCCTCGTGACGGTGGAACTTGGTCAGGGGGGTGGCCTCGATGATGTTCATCTTCGCGTCGTAACGGCACTCGACAAGCCCGGAGAACCGGCGAGTCTTGTGGTCCTTCCACAGGCTTTCGAGGTTCGCTTCGACGTACCGGGCTGCGCCCTTCGTGCCGGCGGCGTGGATGCCTGCCAGGTAGAGGAAGGTGCCCTTCCCGTCGGGACGGGGAAGACGCCCAACGTAGGCGTAGTCGGTACTGACACCGGAGTCGGCCGGCGAGCGGTACTCGGTGCCCGTTTCCCGGTCGATGAGGTAGTTGCCTGTGGCGTCCTCAACGAAGCCGTACTTGGGGTCGGCGCCGAGGACCTGGCCGACGAACGGCAGCAGGCGTGGGCCGCACAGGACGATCAGGCCGGGCCGGTTGAGGTCCACGTGGCCGGGTGGGGCCACGATCTCGACGGGCTGGGGCTTGAGACCAAGGGATCGGGCCAGTTCGGCAAGGATGCCGTAGGCGTCGGAAGCTCCTCGGGACATCATGGCCGACGCGCTGCCGTCTGTACGTCCACTCTCTTCCTTGCCGCCGACGGCAATGGTGAGGACGTTGCCGGTTCCGAGGAATGCCCGCTCTGGGCGGGGCCCGGAGGAGAGGATCTGGCCGATCCGAGCCCTGGTCATACCGACTTTCTCGCCGACCTCGGTCTGATTCAGCCCGGAGGAGATCAGCTCCTTGAGTGCTTCGCGGCGGATCGGGCCGATGTCGTCGTTGATCAGCGCTTGGTAGGTCTCGATCAGGGTCGTGGCCTGCTTTACGCGCTCTGCGGGGTCGGTGATGTTCAGGAGGCTGTTCACCTCCGGGTGGGGGTGTTGGGGCTCTGTCATGGCAAGGAGTCTACACGTTGCGCAAGCCCCCTTGCGCTGCCGGTGCAAGACGGCTATCTTCGGTCTAGTCCCCTTGCTCGATAGGGATGCAGCAAGACAAAAGGAAACCCCCGCACCGGAGAGTCTTGGCGGATACGCCGGTACGGGGGCCCATCGGAACCCCCGAAAGGGCACCGACATGCAGGGTACTTCCCTCGCCGTCGGTGGGTCCGAGACCCACCGAAGCGGCCAAGTCGACATCACCATCCAGCACGTCCGACCCGGCGCCTACATGACGGTCGTGGCCTATGGCTCGACCGGCGCCCGCGTCGACCAACTCACCTCCGGCCCGTGGCCGACCGAAGACAAGGCCAGGAAGGCGGCCCGGAACGCGTACAAGGCGTTCGCGTCGGGACGCACCGTCGGACAGGTCATCGCCGACCTGAACGACAAGGCCACCGACCAACTCCACGCGGCAATGCGCCGCAAGGACCGTGGCGCGGCCCGCCGGGTCGCGGACCTGAACCGGGTTCTCGACCAGATCCGTACCACCGTCGAGGTGGGCGCCGACGACGACATGATCGCCGGGATCCGGGCGAACATCGCCACCCAACAGGCCAGCTCCTTCCGAGAGTTCCGGGACATGCACGCCGCCGCCGAGGCCGCCGACCGGGCGCAACTCGAACTGGCGGTGACCCGATGAAGGGCTCCCTGACCGGCGCGATCAGCACCGCCCCCGGTATCGACGTCCCCACCCAGTACGCGGACGAGTCCGCCTACTACCGGCACACCGTGGACTTCACCGCCAGCGTTCTCGCCGGATCCCGGTGCCTCATGTGCAACGGCCTGTTCAGCGACCACACCTGGATGGCTTCGGTCGGTGGGGTCGAGACGGACTGCTCGGAGGTGGCCCGATGAGCGCCCGGACGGCGATCGTGTCGATCGAGGTCGGCTCCCGCAACCTCGCCCTCACGTCGTACAGCACCGACAGCGGCAACATCCCGCTGCCGCGCCCGGCCGACACCACCCCGCCCGTGTTCGCCGATTCGGTGATCGCGGGGCGCGGGTTCCGGCGGGTCAACGAGTGGGAGAACGTCGCCTACGGCCTGACGGACCTGGGTGTTTGGTACGCGGACGTTGAGGAGGTGACCCGATGAAATCGATCACCGGGGCTGACCTGCTCACCATGCGCGGCCGGTTCGAGATCGCCTCCCACTTCGACGACGGATCCCTCGTCGCCACGATCGCCGCCGCGAAGCGGTACGCCGACGAGGTCATCTGGGAACAGGTCACCGACGTCGACACCGACGACGGGGATGTCCTCATCACCGTGGACGGGGTCCAGACCGCTGTACGCCGGTACTCGTACCTCGTGGTCCGGGAGGTGGCGTGATGCGCACGCTGCTCAAGCCCGGCACGGAACTGACCGTCGGCGACATCATCGACTGCTGGGGCGAACTGCACCAGGTCCGGGCGATCGTCGAGAAGCGAACCCACCTGACTGACGCGGGAATCCACCCGCCGACCCTCGTTGCCGTTGATGGCGACTGGGAGATGCCCATCCCGACCGGGTTGGTGTCGTGCGTGACCAAGGAGGCTGGCCTGTGAAGACCGCTGTCGCGGCGTTCGAGCCGCCCCGTAAGCCGACGCTCGACTTCGTCCCCGTCCCGCTGACCGACCCGACCGTCGACAAGCTGACCGGGCTGTTGGAGACCGGCACCACCACCCAGGTTCGCACCTACTGGGGTTACGGCATCTCCACTGAGCAGGTCGGCGAGTTGCGTGACCTGTTCATCCCCGAGGGGTGGGCGGCATGACGCAGGAGCAGATTCGTCGGGTTCGCCGGAACCACAACACCGGCACGGTCACGGTCACTCTCATCGACGGCACGAAGCGGGTCATCGGTGGTAACCAGTTCAACGCCTCGACGTACCGGTCTCGGGTGTCGTACGGGGTCAACAACGGTCGCTACGACACGCAGGCGGTGACGGCATGAGTGTCGTGCTGGTCAACTTCGCTACCCGGACCCTGATCCCGGAGGACGCCGACATGCTCAGCGCCGAGAAGGTCGAGCACCCGCACTGGTGCCGCCAGGACGAGTGCTGCGCCAAGTACACCGGCGCCGGCTACCACCGCAGGATCATCGGCCAGGTCGGCGAAGTCCTCGTCTCCGTCGACCAGCAGTACGGCGAGGACGGGTGGGCGAGCCCTGCCGGGGTGTGTGTCACCAGCACCGGTGAGTTGCCGTTGACGCAGGAGCAGGTGCCGCTCCTGGCTGCTCTGGTCGCCGAGGCGGGTCAGTTCGTGTGGCAACTCGCGGTGGAAGCGTTCGCATTATGAGCACCCTCACCGCTGAGGCTGCCCTGTTCGCGATGCTTCGTGGTGCGGTGGGGGAGCAGCACGCCCACTGGTGCACCCGCCGCCCCTGCAACGGGGTGTGCACCACGACCGTGACCGTCACCGGGGACGAGGGTCGCCGGTACCAACTCACCGCCGAGCTGCCTCACGGGGCCCCGGCGCCGACGATGACCGTCGCGGACGAGTGGACGGGGCAACGCCTCACCCTCGACGCGTCGGCGGTTCAGCAGATCGCCGGCCTGGTGGCCGGTTGGTCGGCTCGGGAGTCCCAGCCGACACCGGGCATGCGCCCGCAGCAGTAACCGCACCACAAAACCCAGCTTCACCCTCTGGCTCTGCCGGAGGTCTACCCAAAAACTGCCAGCTTTGCCCTGACTCTTGGGAGATTGTCATGTTCCGTAACGCCGCCGCTCGCCGTGACGCCCGCATCAACCGCCGCATGAACGCCGCCCCGATCGTCCTCGACGACGAGAGCGTGACCCTGCGCCGCCGGCCGTCCCGTTCCGCCGCGACCCGTGCCGCCGTGGTCGTCTCCCAGTACGGGTACGACTGGTGACCCGCGTGGCTGCTTGGGTGCGGTACCGGTTCTACCGCGCCATCGCCCTGCCTCGGCCGATCTTCTGGAACGGGGCCCGGTACCCGCGCACCCCTGTCGGTGGTTGGCGGTACTTCCGGGAGTGGGTTGCGCCGGCTGAGGTCGCCCTCTACGAGGTGAAGCGGTGGACAACCTACGGCTGACCGTGTCGTCGCTGTGGCGCCCAGCTCATTACCTGGGCGCACGCGGGGTCAACACGGCCAGCCCAACAACAGCAGGAGGCACCCATGGATGCCAGCTACAGCGTGACGCTCACCCTCACCAACGGGGACCCGGTTCACCTCTCCGAGGTCACCGACGCCGACGCGGCAGCACTCGAAAACCTGATCACCGCTGACACCCGTCGGACCGTCACCGTCGACACCCCTCACGGCCCCCGGACGTTCCGCGCCGACGACGTCACGATCGTCGATGCGCGGGCCGCCTCCCGTTCCTGAGTACGGGCCACGCAACCAACCCAGCCAAACAGCAGGAGGCACACATGCCCGACCCGACCGCGAACCTCACACCCGCACAGAACCGCCTGTACGACACCGTCATCAACGACTGGTCCGGCAGGGATCTCGCCCTCGTCCTCGCCGAGCAGGACGCCCCCGACACAGACAAGGCTGCTGTTGCCCAGGCGCTCAGCGGAGACGACATCTGATGGGCGAGAACTACGCGGACACCGGCGACCACCACATCCAAGTCGGGCAGGTGCTCCGGCGCAGCAAGCAGGACCGGGACCGGCACCAGCCGCCGCCGGCCGAGCCGGGCACCACAACCAACATCCGCACCGGCAACGCCACCGTCGGCGAACAGGTCGACGACATTACCGGCCCGTTCATCATCCGCTGACCAGCCCGACTACCTGACATTGCGCGGGGTGCGGCCTCAGTGCCCTCGACAAGCAAACGGCCGCACCCCACCAACCAACCCCTCAGAGAGGAGGCCAGTCATGGCCAACGCTACCTGTACGTGCGGTAACACCGCCCAGTGCCGGCCGTGTGTCGACGCGATCGCGGCGGCACTGCGGTCCGAAGCGCAACCGCCGGCTCAGCGCAACGGCGTCGGTGCTGTTGCTGTTCCGAGGCAGCGGACCCGGTGAGCTACTTCGCCGACCGGTACCGGGTGAAGTCCGGGCCAAGCCGGTGGGGGTATGAGGACGGGGAGCTGGTCGAGTACCACGGCAACACCCGCCCGCCGGCCCCGCCCACACCTGCCCCCGCGCCGGCTACGGAAACCAGCACCCCGCAGGGCGGCACTCGGTGAGCCGGATCCTGGTCGCCAACGACTCCCGGACCGTGCACGTCGAGGTGTTCATCGACCAGGCCGAAGGGTCCGCTACTGCCGCCTGTGAGGGCTGCGACTGGACCACAGAACCGGGCCGGGTCGACTACGCCCGAGACGTCATCAACCACGCCGGCAACCACGTCGACCGGGAGCATCCGTGAGTCCGGGGGAGATGCGTTCGGGGCGGGCCACATACGGCCAGCCGCCCCGCCGCCGCGAGTTGGTGTTGGAGCCGACCCCGGCGTGTGTGTGCGGGGACGACCCGTGCCCGCAGAACTGCCCGACCCGCATCGACCGCGAGCAAGCCGAGACCAAGGAGATGTCATGACCGCACCCACGCTCGACCAGACCATCGATCCCCGCGAAGCCGCCTTCGGTGTCCGTGTCGGCGATCCGCTGATTGTCGACGTGCGCGGTGAAGGGTCGGGGTGGGCCATCATCGCCGTCGGCCAGCACACGTACACCGTGTACCGGGATGGGCGGGAGTTCCCAGTACCGCACAAGCACGCGCAGCACGGACGGTAAAGCGTGAGAGGGCGCCGACGTTGGCCTACGGGTCGAGGTCGGCGCCCCCCTTGTTCATGACCCTTGAGTATTGACATAGGCATGACTGTAAGGTAATGTCTTGGGTGTTGTGTTAGCGCACCTAGGAGGCATTGTGGACCAGCTCACCAACACCAAAACCCAGCACCCCGCCGACGGGTCCCGCCGCTGGATCGTTGCCGGCCTCGCCGGCTCCATCGTCTTTGACACCCTCGGCAACCACCTCGCCATCCTCGACCCGGCAGGCAACGTCACGGACTCGATGTGCAAGCGGTACGCCAACGAGGCCCGCAACATCTCCGAGTACTACGACGACAACACCGTCTTCCAGCTCCTCGCCGACCACTACCGCAACCACCTCACCGGAGGCGAGCGGAGAGCCAGCAGGGCGAGCGCCGCGCGGTCGCCGACGAAAAGATGATTGCCACCTTCCGGGACCTGACCGTGCGGCGAGACCAGGGAGAGCTGACTGAATCGGCGTGGCTTCAGGCGATGTGCACGACTCACGACGAGCACATCGCCGCCTACGAAACGCTCTACCGGGACACGACCGGGCAGCGTGTGCTGTGACTGAGACGAAGCAGGGGGCGGAAAGTCGGTCGGCGAACCAGGACGTCTTGACGGTCAAGGCCAGCGTGTCCCAGGTATTGAATGCCTGGGACGGGCGGATCCGGGTCGACGTCGAGGAGAGCGGCTGTGTTCTTCGTCTTGCCCAACTCGGCCACCACGTGTACGTCGAGTACATCGCCACCGCCCAGAAGAAGGCCGGCTACGGAAGCGCGATCATGTTGGCGCTCACTGACTGGGCCGACCGGAACGGGGTGACTCTCGCCCTGGGGCCGACGAGCGAGTACGGCACCTCCCTGCGGGTGCTGCACCGGTTCTACGCCCGGCATGGATTCACGGCTACTGGCCGCAATCCGCTGGTGTGGGCATCCCTGGTCCGCTACCCGGCACCCGAAGGGGTGTGAGATGCGCGCGGACGCCACGGTTTCGATTGCTGATCAGGTTCGCGCGAAGGAAGCCGAGCTTGACCAGGTGCGGCAGGCAATGGCCGCGAACTTCGACCGAGCTGCCGGCACCTCCCGGATGCGCGGCAAGCAGCACGGGATTCGAGTCGACGCGCAGATCCGGCGCGGCGCTCAACTCGGAGCAGCGGTGGAACGTCTGGGCCGGGAGTTGAACGGTCTTCGTGACCAGGCGGCGCGACCGGAGTTGCAGCCAGTTGACCTGTCCAATCTGAGCGGCGCCCGGTTCATCCGCACCAAATTCGGATGGTACGAGGTGGTGAAGGTGAACCGGGCCACGGTGAAGGTGCTGACCGCACCAGGCATGGATGACCTGATCAAGGTCGGCAAGATCCTGGAAATCCGATGACTTCGAGCGAGGCGCCATTGCGGCACGAAACCTGGAACCACCTACCCTACGGTCATGGAGAAGAAGCCGATGAACACGTCTGAGTTGGCCAAGATGATCGGTGCGTTGCCGAAGATGTCGCCGGTGGCGCGAGCGCGGGCGGCTCGGGGGCTGATCGATGACGCGAAGCGGATCCTGTCGGCTGTCGCGGATGAGGCGGTGGAGGAAGCTACCCGGTCGCTGTCGTATGCGAAGGTGGCCGCTGAGCTGGGTGTTTCGGAGGCTGCGGTGAACAAGGCGGTGTCGCGGCACCGCAAGCTGGCTCGGGAGACTCAAGCGTAAGCATGACCCTTGGGTATTGACATCTCCATCACTCTTCGGTAATGTTTTGGGTGTCAGCAAGGGACGTGCCGAGGGAGTCGAGATGCAGACCACTACCGCCAAGACCCAAGGGCAGGAACTCACCGACACCCAAAAGCCGTTCAAGGTGTTCCGCCTCCACAACGTGACGGAGGTGGTCGCTTACTACGAGGCGCAGATGAACCGGGCGTGCGTCAACCAGAACTACCTGCGGCGGGCCATCGACCAGGCCCGGAACACCAACCCGGAAGTGATCGTCGCCGAGCACGCCACTCTTGCCGAGGCTGAGACGGACGCCGCCCGGCGCAACAACGGGCAGCCGGTGCCGGGCATTTGGTACGTCGCCGAGCACTTCGACATCTGACCTTTCGTAACTGCACCGCCCGTACGGCCCCTGCTCTTGGGATGCCCGAGCTGAAAGGACGGATCGACATGGCCCGCAACCCCGGCTTCCGTATCGCCACCTTCAAGAACAACGCCGGTCAGCTCGCCCAGTTCGGGCCCGGTTACGCCGCCCTCGGTTTGACCTCCCTTGAGGCCGCGAAGTGGGCCAACCGGGGGTTCACACCCAACGAGGCCGCCCCGTGGATCGCTGCTGGGATCAGCTCCGACGACGCGAGCGGCTACGCGGACCAGTTCCTGAGCCCCGCCGACGTGCTCCGCCAGCACCGCCCCGCTACCTGACCCACCAAGCCGGGAAGGAGCCGAAATGCCGACCAGCAACGGTGTCCCGATCACCACCGACCGCCACGGCCAGATCCTCCGCGCCGACGACTGGGTGTACTACTCCGGCTCCCGCACCGCGTACCGGGGCATGCTCATGGAGGTCACGGAGGTGAGCTTGGACGCGACGATGACCCTGCGGACCGCGACCGGTCACCGGCTCAGCAACGTGCAACGCGCCTCGGTTCGGTACGCCCCGATCCCCGCCTGACCTGATAGCCCGAGAGGAGCCCGAGATGGCACGCAAGACCACGGTCCCGATCTGCGGGGACTGCCAGGCCACCAACCAGCCGCAAGGCCGCACCGGGGGCCTCTGCGTCGTCTGTTCGCCCCTGACTGTTCTGCACCTCGTGCTTGCCGGTGACCAGGCCACCTACTGCGGTATCAGCATGTACATCGTTACCAACGACCCAGCCCAGGACGCCACCGCCGAGGACGTTGTCCGACTCGATGCGATCCGCTAACCCAACTAACCGACAGGAAGGCCTGAGATGAGCAACCCGAAGACCGCCGAGGGTAAGACGATCGTCGGTGACGAAGTAAAGACGATCGTCGGCGACGTAGTGGAGGTCGACGGCGACACGATTTACGTCAAGTGGCGCGACACCGGTTACGTCAAGTGGCGCGACACCGGTCACGTCGAACCGGTCGGCCGCACGCACAGAACGGTCATCTTCAAGTACTGACCCGCTGACCCCGCCCGGCCCGACTACCCGACAGGGAGACCCGACATGAGCGACCTGGCCCGCACCGACGACGTGATCGACGCCGAGATCGTGGACGAGACCTGCTCGTGCGGCAAGCCGGGTCGGCTCATCATCGACCCGTACGCGCAGGACGTGAACAACGAGACGGTGATGGTGGTGATGTGCGACGACTGTGAAGACATCGCAGTGCTGGAAATCTGACCACCCGCGTCCATGAGGACGCCTAACCCTGGGGCTGTAGCTCAGTTGGTAGAGCAGCGCACCTCCCCGATGGTGCGCAGGACACCGGTTCAACCCCGGTCCGCCCCGCAAAACCCAAACCCGCACCGACGAAGGAGACCCAAGATGAGCACCCACCCGATCGACCGGATCGCCGCCGTGATCCGCCGCTATCCGAACAACACAGCCCCGCATGACCTGGGCGTAGCAATCGCTACCCTCCTCGACCCCGACGACCCGACCTGCGTTGGCTGCGGTGAGGTCGTTGCCGACATCATCCGCAAGGTGAACCCGAACAACACCATGGGCGCCGGGGCGCTGGCCGAGGCGATCTGGAACGACCTGACCGATGAGGCGCCGCGCATCGTCCGGACGTTGGCGGCCGAGCTGGACGAGGCGTACGGGCGTTCCTGAGCGCCAGCCCTCGCCAAGCCGTGAGGTGCCGGTTCGAAACCAGCCGAGGGCACCACACCATCCCCAAGCCAGCACCGAGGAGAACCGTGAACGAGCTTCCGAAGATCCTTGCCTGCCCCGTCTGTCGAACCCACCACCACAACGCCTGCCCCGTTCTCTGGGGTGGTGTACCGGAGCCGGTGGCGCCGGAACGTCGCGGCTGACCACCTCACCAACTAGCACTGAGGAGGCCGAGATGAGCACGATCGAGATCAACGGACGCGTTTACGACCGGGACCAGCTCGCGACCGCCGTCCTGGTGCGGATGGACAACCCCGACGCGGCCGTGACCGCCGACCTGCTGATGACCGAGCACGGAATGTCGAGCGGTCTGGCCGGGGAGTTGGCGTCGGTTGCGAAGCTCTGCATCACCCGCAACCTCGAACCCTGACCCGCCCAGTACCGGAGGACCGACATGCCGACCACCGACACGACAGCCCCGACCACCACCGAACTCCTCGACGCCGTCAACCTGGCCGAGATCTGGCAGGACACTGACGGCAGCACCTGGTGGTACCTGCGGAACGCGCTCGGAATGCAGCACCCGTACCGGAACGTCACCGACCAGATCGAGGCACTGCGCGAGCGTGGGTTGGTGGAGGTTGTCGACACCCCAACCCAGGCCGGGTTGTGGTGGCTGACGAAGCGGGGCGGGCGAGTGAGGCAGCCTCGCCTAATCGACCGGTTGCTGTCTCTGTTCCATCGCTGACTGTTCCTGTCCCTTCCCGTCGAGACAAGGGAGACCCCGAGGTGAGCGCAAGTAATGCGGCGTTGCAACTCTCGGGCGGTAACCTGTCCGTTATGCCGAGGAAGAACCGTGGTGCCAAGCTGACCGTTCCGCAGGTAGCCGAGCGGCTAGGGATCTCCCCGCCGACGTGGCGCGGGTACGTGTCGAAGGCGAAGAAGGAGCGCGAGGCAGGGAAGGTGCTGCCAAGTCACGCTCCGGAGGCGGATGGGAAGTACGACGACCGGACGCCGTGGTGGTGGGAAGCAACCATCGCCGAGTACGAAGAGTCCCGTCGCGGGCAGGGCTGGCGCGCGGGCGAAGGTAAGTAAAAGCAGCTCAGGGTCTACTTGTGGCTCCATCTGAACTTGCTTGACGTTGCAACGCTGGCGCGGTAACGTTGACGTATAGAGAGCATCACCTGAAGGGAAGCTTGATGACGGAGCGGGAGTGGCCGACAGGTACCCCCTGGGACCACGGAGACCACAACGGGCGCCATGAGCGCTTCTCGCTGAGTTGCGACGAATACCGACAGCTCGTGAAGTGGTCCGAGGGACGCTGCGGTGTCTGCCAACGACCGCATGAGAACCCCATCATCGACCATGATCACCAGCACGAGAGGGGTTGGAGGGCGGTGCGTGGGCTCATCTGCCACGGCTGCAATGTGCGACTTGGGGTAGCGGAGTCTGGAAGATCGGAATTCTCTACCGAGATGGTTCGGTATCTCGCAGCCCCGTTTCACGTCTTGCTACCCATTCACCGCCCGCGAGCTAGGCGACGCGGCAGAACTCAGCCAAGCGTCGGACGCTACGGCGCTGCCCGGTGTTCTGGGTGCAACCGATTGATCAACCTTGACGAGAAGGTCCGCCTTCGCGGACACCTCAGCCGTATCGGGCGGGAACGAGAGACGTTAGGCGACGGCCCTGAATGTTGGAAGGTGTTCCCCGTGCCGAACACCTTCGTACCGTTTGCTGTCGACGACATGGCCAACGCGGCACGCGTAGCCGAAGGGAAGTGAACGACATGGCTCAAACGGACCGCGTGACCAGCGACCACATTCGTTGCTTTCGCCGCCAACACCCCGCGCAGCGTGCTCGCCGCCACCGCCGACGGGCCCCGACTCGTTACCCCGGATGCGGTGCTCACCCCAGGCTCATCGGTTGAGCAGGTCCTGCTGACCCGGGCTGACCTACAGGACCGGGCAGCCGGCGAGGGTGTGACGGTGGCCGCGCTCGTAGCGTCGCAGGCGGTCAGTATCGCCGTAGAAGCTCAGCGCGTAGCCGAAGGGAAGTGACGTGATGGCCACCGCTGACCAGATCACCGATGTTCTGTCCCGTGCCGCCGACATCATCGAGCCGCACATCGGCGGCAAATTCAAGGTCCGCGACAGGGCCGAAGGTGCCGCTCAGGACCTAGCCGCCGCCGGCCTGCTTGTCGGCTGCGAGTACCGCCCCGGTCTCGTGCGGGAGCAGGCGGTGCAGGTGTTGCAGTGTCGCCACAACTGGGGCGTGTCTGTGTCTATCGCCGACGACCTGATCCGGGCCGGGCTGCTGCGAGAGGAACGCTGACCATGACCGCCCTGCTGACTACCCGCACGGAACAGGCCATCCGGGACCTCACCGAGAGAGCCGCCGACCTCGTTAGCCAGGTGATCCCCGACTGCGAGGGCGCGTGCCTCGGAACCAGTGCCGTCCTCGCCTACGTCCTCGGCGCCAACGGTGTTTCCACTCGCGCGGTCCGGGGCCAGTACGACGAGCACCCGCACTGGTGGCTCGAAACGACCACCACGCGGATCGACGCCACCAGGCAGCAGTTCCTCGATGGTGGCCCGCTGGTCGAGCCACTGGACTCCGTACGCGACGAAGACCCGTACGTGTGGGACCTGTCGCTCCCGTCCGATTGGACCCGCGAGCAGGCGGTCGCCGAGTTCGCCCGCATGTTCGAGTACGGGGACGTCGGCGAGCAGCACGGGCACCGGATCCTGGCTGCCCTTGAAGACGCAGCGAAGGAGATCTGACCGTGGCTACTGCCATCCTGACCACCAACCCGCGAGGCAGCCACCTCCGTCTCACCAACCACGGCTTCCAGTTCGCCTCCTACCCCGTGCCCGTACAGCGGGGAGAGGAACCGACCGACGCCGCCGACCGGACCCTGACCGAGTACGGGTGGGCAACCACTAGCGAATGGGACACGAACGACGGGCAGCGGTGGGTTGCCGCCATCGACATGACCGCTGAGGCGTGACCATGGCCGACCTGAACATGACCCCCACCCGTGTCGCCCTCCTGCGAGGCGTCGCCGCCGGCCAGGTCGACCACCACCGCACCTGGGACGTCAAGAAGCCCGACTACGACGTGTGGAAATGGATGCCCGGTGCGCAACGCCGAGTCACGACCGACATCGCCAAGTTACGTGCCGCGAAGCTGATCGAGGTTGGTCCGGCGAAGGGACCGTCGATGTACGCCTCCCAGCCGTGGCGACTCACCGACGCCGGACGACAGGTGCTCGCCGACCTCGACGCCACCGCGAACGCAGGGAAGTAGCCCAATGCCGGTCGGAAACCAACAGCCCACCACTCTCCTGCTCGACGACGCCGCCTGGGAACGTGAGCCCGTGCGGCTGGCCGAGGAACGCGGTCACACCGTCATCGCGGACGGGATCACCCAGGAGCGGTACACCTGCACCCGATGCGACCGGGCCGTTCTGCGGGTCGGTTGCAACATCTACGGCTCGGCGGTCGAGACCGACTGTGCTCCCGCCAACCAGACAACCTGAGGAGACACCCATGGCCGGATTTGAAGGGCTCGTAGAGCAGATCGAGATGGTCGCCGAAGGGATCCGCATGGACCTCGGAGACGGCGAATCCCCGGATCAACTCGCAGCCACTGCTAGTGCGCTCTACCGAAACGACCCCGACCGTGCCGCGAAGCTACTTGGGGCCGCCCTGGTGCTGATCGCCCAGCAGGGTGTCAAGCAGGGACGGGACTGGACACAGTCGGCGCGTGGAGCCGACCATGGCTGACCGCTACGTAACCCTGGCCGCCGATACGACCGCGATCGGACCCAACGGCGGCGGCATCACGCTTCCCGCCGGCACCTACCAGGTGTACGACGCCGACGGTGTCCCGGACAGCGTCCTGTACCTTCTCGACCCCGCCAACGAGCAGCGCATCGTGGGCTGCGTACAGGCGAGCGACGTCGTGCGACAGGAGACCGACCATGTATGACCGCCTTGAAATCGACATGCTCGCCGATCAGATCCGGGACATGCTCATCCCCGTCCGCTGCACCTGCGGCCAGGTGTACGACCTCTGTGGAGTAGAAGTCACCGCCCGGTACACGGACTGCACGGTGTGGCGCACCCCATGCTGCCGCCGCACGGTTGATGACCGGGGCGAAACCGGTTGGACCAGCCGCAAGGACTACGAGGTCATCAACAAGGACGACTTCACTGTTGGCGCTGGGGCGTTCGACATCCACGGGCGATTCAGGTGGGCCGGGCGGCATTGACCAATGCGGCTCGACACCGGGCCGTACCGTGCAACACCGGACCACCGAAGGAGGCCACCATCGCCACACCGAAACTCAACGCAGGACAGATCGCCGACCTGCGTGCGTTCGCCGAAGAGTTCCTGGCCGCACACGAAACCGGCGGGTACGCCGACAACTCCATGAGGATCCGCGAGGGGAACTTGCGAGGTTTCCTGCTGTTCCTTGAAGGCAAGTACGACCCGGCGACCGACAAGGGCAAACGCCGCACACCCTGACCCCCAACACCCCAGGAACGGCGATGCTCAACAGCAGAACCACCTACACCCTGCACTGCGACTACTGCACCCGAAAAACAGCCGCGAGTACCAGCACCCCGGAGGAGGTGCGGGCGAAAGCAGCCGAACGGGGGTGGGAGGTTCGCCCAGCACCGGGTGCCATTGGTGGCCCGGATCTGGACCTGTGCCCGAACTGCGCGCGAGCCCACCCGCCAGCAATCGCCCGTGAGGTGACGATCGGGAAGGGCCGACCGCGCCGCCCCCGGCTATTCAGCCGCAACACCGGGATCCACCCGCCGTCCGGGCCGTCGACACCTGGCCCACCTTCCGGCCCCGGCAACTGACCACCTGACAACGCGGAAGCCGGCCACCTCACGTCGAGGGGCCGGCTTTCGTGCTATTCACACCTGTCTTCGGACCCCCGCCCGAACGGCTCACAACAGTCAGCTGCGTGTTCGAACACCTGCCGCTCCACCCCGAGACGCTTCGCCCGGTCACCGGTGAACTCGTACAGGCACCCCCGCCACACCAACTCACGACCATGGGCGGTTACGGGTTGACTGTCACCGGGGCCGCCTCGGAGGACAGCGAGGATTTCCACGACCCGGGACCGTACCCGCAGGTCACGACACTTTCCCAACCGAACCGGCGGAGTTGTGACCCCGGAAGCTGGTGTCCGGACTGCGTCAACACCCGGGCATGCGGCAGGATCAGCGCACCACCCACCGCCCAACCGGAGACTCACATGACCCTCAACAGCATCACCGGAAATGTGTGGTCCCGTCTCCGTGCCACCCGCTCCGACCCACCTGCCGCCGCAGCAGGGAACCGGAAACGCCGCGAGACGTACGTGTTCGCTCTCGAACAAGCCGAGCAGATGTTCCGAGCGGCAGCAGTCGTCGGGCCCGCGACCCGTCCACTGCTCGTGTTCTACGGGCTCAGCCAGGCAGGTCGGGCCATCGCCGCAGCGGCGGCAGACACCAGCGCGGCCGGCGGCTGGGAAATGAGTAGTCACGGGATCCTGCCGGTTGAACTACGTGACCCCCTGCCGGACATCAAGGTCTACGCCGACGGCAACAAGGGCAGCTTCGTTCGGTTGTCGCACATACTCGGCTCGCCCATCTGGGGTAAAGACGACGCTGTACGCCTTGCCCAACTCTGGGACACCGTGCCCGAGAACCGCACGCAACCAATCGTCGATGACGAACGATCCCGGCGCACCGTCCTCCGCGTGCACGGCGACCGCAGCTTCCAACCGCACCCGCTCGCAAGCGCACTCGTGTCCCACTTCCCGCCGTGGTTGGCAGCCGAGGCATCCGGGCAAAGCCTCCGCGAGTTCATGGCCGCGTACCCGACGGCGTCCGGGTACAGCAGCTACGTGCGAACAACCGACCACCCCGACGGACCACCCGCGTACGGCACCACGCAGGACGGGTGGGCGAACCTCCCCATGCACTGGGAAGCCCCACAGGGCAGGGAAGCCACGTGGGAGCAGCGAAACGAACACCTCGGCTCGATGATGCACCTCTTTGAAAGGGGCAGAGTTGCGACGGGTGTGTTCGTTCCCGTAGTGGGCGCGAACACCACCAGCCAGCATCCGCTGATGGCGTGGTGGGCGGTCACCTTTACCTTGTCGATGCTCGCCCGGTATCAGCCCGCTGAATGGGCTACCCACATCGATGTTGACCGGAGCCGGACCGCAGTGCCGATCGAACAGTTCCTGGCCTCGGCGATCGACGCCCTCCCGCGACTCATCCTCCAAACGATCCAAGAGGTGGCGTAACCGGGTCAGAGGTCGATCTCGTACTCCAACTCGACACCCGCCGACGAGATGACGATCTCTCGCGCCACTTCGACGACACGCCCGGACCCGTCGAGCATTTGCCGGGTGATGGCGAGCACGTCCCGTTCGGTCCGCAGCACTGCTGCTTCGTCGGTTGTTGGTGGCCGGGATGTAACCACCGGCCGGACCTTCTTCACTTGGACATCGAGCGACCACAGGTGCCCGATCGCCCCACCTGGTGACGGCTCACTCTCCGGGGTGGCGACCCAGGTGCCCTGGACCATGTCGAGCAGGTAGTACGAGGTTGTCACCTGAACCGGTGTTCCGTTGACCCGGTGGATGACGTATCGCCGCTGAAGTGGGGTTCCCTCGGGGATCCGGAACAGGTCGGCCAGCCCGGCGTCGGCGGGGACCTCGGTTAGCTCCACGGTCGGCAGATGTGGGGCCAGGGTGGAATCGGCGGCGGCCGGTGGTGGGGGGTAAGTAGTTCTCGCTGCGGTGGCTGCGTCTTCCCGGTACTGGTTCATCGAGATGCGCCGCGCTGGCACTGGTGGGCGGACGAACGTGCCGCGACCGACTTCGGTGCGGACGAGTCCTTCCCTGCGGAGGATGTCGAGGGCGGGCCGGACGGAGTTCCGGGAGACGTTCATCGCCTTGGCGATGTTGACCTCCGATGGCAGCAGCGTGCCGACGCCGAGTATGCCCGCACGGATCTCGCGTCGGAGTGTGTCTGCGACGCGGACGTAGGCGGGCTGGTCACTGTCGGCCTGCGGCATGCCGATCACGATAACCCCCGATCTTGGTTGGACTGCATCACCTGTAAGGACATCATGTATCACGCTCCCTGTCCAGCCGGCTGTATGGACAGGCGGTGCCTACAGCATGTACCGTGTCGATATGACCCCGAGCGGACACCTGCTGAGCCCAGACCTGGGCGACCTCAGAGACTCGGCCACCACACCGGTGCCGAGCGATGACGGCTGGTCGCCCCTCGACGTCACCGACTGGATCAGCGCGACCATCAGCCAGCACGTCATGGCCGGCACCGCGCTCCTCCTCGTGGCACTCCTCGCGGCGAGCATCATCAGCAAGCGCCGCCGCCAGGCCACCACCAAGGACGACGAAAACCGCGACGAGATCGGCGCCGTTGACCGGGGCATTACCCGGATCACCGCCTTGATCGCCACCGCCGTCCTCGCCGAAGGCATGTGGGGCTTCTTCGTTGACGTCATCCGCGTCGCCTGGCCAATCCGGGTGATCCTGTTCTCGTTCGTCGAGATGCAGATCATCACCGCGACCCGCCGGGCCCGCCGGCACCTGTACCGCCACGGCAGCCTCGGCACCGCGCCCCGCACCGTCTTCGGTCTCGCCGCCGCGTCGGCGACGATCGCCGCGATCCACGCGAACACCCTCGACGAGCGACTGTTCCGCCTGTTCGCCGCCGGAGTCGCCGCCTACATGTGGATCGAGGAACTGCGCGAGGAGCGCGACATCCTGCACCACAAGAACCCGACGAAGTACCCGCCGGTGAAGCGCCTCAAGCTCAACTGGGCGTTCACCCCTGAGCGTCTGTTTGCACGCCTCGGGTGGGTGGAGGCCAGTGACCGGACAGTGTCCGACGTTGACCGCGCCCGCCGTATCGCTACCTTCGCGCGGATCGCCTACCGGCTGCACCAGCTCGAAACGGGCGGTGTCACCGGGTGGCGTCTCCAGCGGGCTGAGCGTCGCCTGGCGCGGCAGGTCGAGCTGATGAACGAGTACCTGAACATGGCCACTGATCGGTCAGTGATGGCGGACGTGCAGAAGCACCTCGCCACCCTGTACCAGGCCCGCGACGGGGTGAAGAAGAAGGCGGTCGACGGGTTGTCCCCGTGGGCGCTGGACACCGCGACCGGACACCAGTCGGCCATTGGGGCGGACACCCGCCCGGACATGACGGCGGACACCAACGGGGTTGCGGTACCGGACATGGGTCCGCACCTGACGCTGGACATGCTGTCCGCCCTTGACCGGAAACCGGGTCGGGACACCCTGACCGACACCCGTCCGGACACGAAGGCGATTCAGGGTCCGGACGTGGCGGGGGACACCGTGACCGTCACCCGACCGGACAGGCAGACCCCCCGTAGCCGTACTCGGAGCCGGACATCTGACCGGACACCGAAGTGGACTCCGCCGCAGCTCAGGGCGTTCAAGATGCGCGACGAAGACGACGCGACCTACTCGACGATCGCCCGGAAGTTGTCCGTCGCGGAGAAGACCGTTGGGCGCTGGTTCAAGGAGCGCGAGCGGGCCGAGGAAGCACAGCGGGCACTGGCCGTGAGTCCGGACATCCTGTCCGCCCTGCCGGAGCCGAGGAAGCCAGTCACGTCCGGCACGAACGGACGCCACATCAACGTTGAGGAGACCCCGTCATGACCATCACCGACAACCCGACGGCTTGGCAGCCGTCCGACACCATGCCCGCTATCACGCTGCTCATCGAGGAGCCACCGTCCCGCGAGGTGGCCCTCCGTCCCGGACCCCTGGGACTTGCCCTCATCGACAACACCCCGGCTCAGGTGACCCTCGTCAACCAGGACAAGGACCCGGCCGACGTCACCCAGTACCGCCTGGTGAACCCGTGGCAGTGGCCGTGCCTCATCGGCGGTGTCCTGACCATCGGTGTTGTCATCGCCGCGTTCGCCACTGCCGTGGTCGCCGAGGACCACATCGAGCGCGCTACCAGCACGATCCTGGCGTCGCTGGTGCTGTTCCTGGCGCTGCGGGGGATGCACTACCGGTACGACCGCCGGGTTCAGTCCGCCGACGCGTTCAAGCCGATCACCAAGCCGTGACACCCACCCTGACCTGCGAAAACACCACCAGAGAGTCGGAGATGGCAGCCAAGATTTACGAGATCAAAGCCTTCAAGTCGGGGCGTGAGGTTCGCGAGTTGAACCCGTTCCTGACTGGGCTGGATTTCGACAACGCGGAGGTCATGTCTGACCTGCTCAACCGGCATTTGCGGGGTGCTGCTCTGCGGGATCGCGCCAAGCGGGAAGAGATCCACTTGTACCACTTGGAAGCGCGTGAGGTCGACCAGTACGGCAAAGGCCGTGGTCAGGTGCTGTTCCGGTGGATGTTGCCGGCCGAAACGGAGGTGGAGTAATGGCCACCAAACGGGCGGAACGGTCAGCGAACCGGCGTGGGGCGTGGCATCAAGCACAGGTCAACGACGCCCCCACACCTCGGCAACGGCTCTGGCGTGCCTGCGCCTGGCTGGTGTCGGAGGCGTGGCGGGCCAACCGCCTCGACGACGCCATCGAGGCCGTCATGAACGCGATCGATGAGATTCGAGAGGAGGTCCGGGCATGACCACACTGGTTACGGAGCGTGAAATTCGATCCCCCCGGAACGGGAGGGTTCCGAAGCTCGACAGCCCGGCTGTGTCGACGCGCGCACGCGCGAGGGTAAGGCTCACGGACCGTGTTGGCAACCCGGTCCTGACTATCAAGGCTGGGGCGCGCCGGTGGTGGCTGTGGACTGCCCGTCCGCTGTCTCTGCGGGCCTCGTGGGCGCTGTCCGCGATTGATCCGAAGCGCATACCGGGCTGCTCTGACGCCCTGTTCCTCCTATGGAGGATCTCCAACGCCACCGACCGGCTGCTGATGTTCGGCCTGGTCCTCATCGCCCCGTCGGTCCTACAGGGACCGCTGCGGTACATCGCTGCTCGACCCACTCGACGGTGGGGGTTCTACCTCGTCCTGGCGTCCCTACTGGCCGCCGACTTCATCACCGGAAGGGGCTGATCGTCGTGGCCGGGCTCGGCGCTGTTCTGGCGGTCTCGGGGTTCGTGGTCGATGTGCTGACCGAGCGGGCGCTTGGGCCGCGCAGGTACTCGCGCACCCGACGACGGATCAACGCCGTCTGCGTCCTGACCTCAGCGGTCGGTGTAGTTCTTCTCGTCAACCACATCCTCGGAAAGGGGTGATTCGCGTGTTCGAAGTTGGTATTGGCGCCGGCCTGATCGCCGTCGCTCTCGCCGCCCAGTGGCTCATCAGCAAGCGGCTCAAGAACCAGAAGGTATCCAAGATCTACAGTTGGATCGCGTGGTGCCTCGCCGTCCTCGGCGGCGTCGGAATCACCACCGGCTTCGGTGACGCCATGGGCATCGGCGCAGGCGGGGCAGGCATCGCCTCCCTCATTATGCTGCTGTTCATCGGCGTCGACATCGCCGACCGGCGGCCCGACTGGACCGCGTTCATCCTCATCTGCCTCACCCCGTCGTTCATGCGCCTGTCCGGGGGCACCCTCGGCCAGATCTACGACGGCATCCTCACCCCGTTCGACGGCATCCTGTCCGGCTTCCGCTCCTTCCTGGGGATGTGACCGGTGGACCCCATCTCGTTCCTGGTAACGGTGCTGGCCCTCTACGGGATCCTCACCCGTGACCCAGCCGCCCGCGCGGAAGCGGTGGAGGAGTGGGGTTACGCCAAACGCGGCGAAGAGTCCCCGGCAGCCCAAGACCGGCGGCAGCGGCTGGTCGACGCGGGTTTCGAACCGGCGTCGACCACCAAGCTGATGCGCCGGTACGTAACAAACCGGGTGCGGGAGTACCTGGTGGACCGGCAGGTGCAACGGGAGACGGAGCAGATCCGTAAGGGCGCCGACCAGGCAGCCGGGGCGGCGGCGGAGTCGTGGCGGGACCGCTTCGATGACGCCGCACGCCGGCTGGTTGACCAGTGGCGCACCGACTCGGACGCGCCGGGCGACAACACCAACACCCCGGACACCGACCTGCCCGTCACACCCCGCCCGAGGAAACCGGCAGACGACCAGAGCGCCGGCCCCGACGAAGACGACGAACCGATCACCGTTGTTCACGACTCCGACGAGTACGTCTACGCCGGGCGCACCGCACCACCACCAACTGACCCCTTCGGGTACCGCGCCACCAGCACAGGCGCCGACGGCAACACCCACAACTCCGAGGACCGTGGCCCGATCCGGGTAGACGCCACCCTCGGCGACCCCATCGCAGACCCCGCACCACCAGCAGCAATCGAAGCACCAGGAGGAACCATGGGAAACGCACTCGCACAGCAGGAAGTCACCGGTGTCGTATCCGGCGCCGGTGAAGCCCGCGCCATCCAACGGTCGCTCGACACCGCCGTTGCCTCGTTCGTCGCCCAGTTGTCGCAGATCCGGAACCGGATCAACCAGCTCGGCGAGCAGACCCTCAGCAACGTGCAGATGTCCGGCCGGTCGCAGGTGGTGCAGTACACCGCAGCCGCCGCTGAGGCCGCTGCCGCCGCGCAGGCCAGCGCCAACTCTTGCAACGCCGAGGTATCCCCGCTCCTCGGGAACGTCGCCCGCGCGTTCGATCGCGTCAACAGCTAACCGAAGGAGGATGCCGTGGTAGTGACGCCGCCGGCCCCCGCGCCACTGCCTTTCGGCGCCGGGGGCAAGACCGCGAAGACGCCCACCCCGGAGGGTGCGGCCAAGATGCAAGCCTGGTTCATCGACGATGAGGGTCGGCGTCGGCGGATGCCTTACGAGGTGCCCGTTGACGCCGACGACCAGCGCACCAAGCACGTACGCCACCAGTGCCCGAAGATGCGGGTTGTCAACGGTGGGGGCAAGGAACGGTGCCCGGAGTTCGATTGGCTGCTGCCGGAAACACCTGACCGGTTCTGCCGCTACCACAGTGACAAGCTGATGCCTCCGAAGGAGGGGGCGCGGCTGGCAACCGTTGCCGAGGCCACCTACAAGATGTACGGGCGGGCCGCCCTACCGTGGGCGGTTCCCACCGCAGGTGCGTTGACGGACCTGATCACGGACCTGGCGAACGTATCCGCGACCGCCCCGCTGTTGGCGACCCCCGTGCTTGCCGGCGGCGCCTACTACACGACGAAGCGGGCGTTGACGGCTCGGGCGATCAAACGGAACCGGATTGAGAAGGGGCAACGCGATGGGCGGCGGGTGCGTCACATCATCAATGAGTCCCGCCGGGCCGCGCTTCTTGCCGGCGAGGCCGGGCTGTGGGCGACTGCCCTAACGGGTACGGACCTGTCAACGTGGGCAGGTCGGATCATCGCCGCTGCCGGTTTGATCCGGTGGGCAGTCGGAGCGAAGTGCTGGTGGGATCGCGCTGAAGCGCGCCGCAGCCGCGAGATACCGGCCACGGACCTGAAGGTTGAGACCCCGGACGAGCAGCCGGTAGAGGCTCCCGACCCGGTGCGGCTTCGCGCCCTCGCCACCTGGGCAACCATCATCGGCTGCGCCGGTGGGCCCCTCGCCCACACCGAACTGGTCGACTACAACCAGCTTCCGGCGTGCGAGGTCCGGGCCAGTGTCCGCACCCAGTTGCCGAACTGGTCGGCGAAAGTCGTAGCGAAGGTCCCCGGGACGATCAACATGCGGGAGAGCAGGCCGACCCTCCTTGGTCGTATCGCCGCCGCCTACGCGTGCACCTACGCCGACGTCAGTTTCACCGCCGACGAATCAGACCTCAGCGTTGGGTGGCTCCGGGTCCAACCCGACAACCTCCTCGCGGAGACGAAACTGTGGCCCGGCCCTGACGTCGCGAACGACTGGCCGCGCGGCCGGTCCCGCATCGGCCGGTTCGATGACGGTCTTGACATTTTCTACCAGTGGTGGACGAAGACCGGCGCCGCCCATGACCTGATCTCCGGGTGCACCGGATCCGGGAAGTCCGAACTGGTTGCCCAACTCCTTCTCGCTTCCCTGCACTCGAACGGCCTGGTCCTGGACTGGGTTGGTGACCCGCAGGGCGGTCAGTCGTACGGGGCGTTGAAGGACGCCGTCGACTGGTTCGCCCGCGACGCGTCCGAGATCAAACTCATGCTCCTGGCCGCGTTGAAGGAGATGTACCGCCGCAACGACGAGCTTGCGGCCAACAACATCAAGACGTGGCGACCGACGAAGGCGATGCCGCTGCTGGTCATCACCTTGGATGAGGTTCAGTCGTACATCGACGACCCGGTCATCCTGGAACTGGTTGAGAAGCTTGTTGGGCAGGGGCGGAAGTGTGGCATCAAGATGCGCCTGATCACCCAGATCCCGGCGGCGTACAACCTTGGTGGGTCGACGTACATCAAGGAGCAACTGAAAGCCGGCCAGACTCTGATTTTCCGGGCGATGACTGACGTTGCTGGCCGGTCCGCTGTTGACGGGGACTGCCCCGTTGACCCGACTGCCCTGCCGTCGGTGTGGGGGGCGAACACCTGCGCTGCGGGAGAAACGACTGCCGGGTTGATGTTCGCCCAGGGCATCAATGGTCGCGACGTGTACGGCAGGGCCGACTACACCGGCGATGACATGCAGGTCTGGCTCACCGACACTCACGGGCAGTCCACGCTGTCTCCCGCGTCGTTCGGACGTGATGCCCAACTTGTATCCGGACCGCTGTGGGGGGATCGGGCAGAGCGGGCAATGCGACTGATTGCCGCCGGCCGGTCGGACGCCGACTTGCTGTCTGGCGGAAAGGCGTTGGAGCTGATCGAGATGGCTTCGGCGTCGCCTGTGCCACCAGTGCCGGGACAGAGGGCCCCATCTGGCGGCACCACACAGGTGCCCGCCGCGACCCCCAAGGCGCGTGACGCGGTGTTGGCTGCCGCCCGCGCGGGTGCCGACAGTCGGGGGGTTGTCGAGAGGGCAACCATCGCTGCTGCGATCCAAGGTCAGATGGCGGACGGAACGATGAACAAGGCGCTTACCGATCTCCTTGCCGACGGCAGCCTGCGTCGGATCAAAAACGGCATCTACGAGGTGCGGCAGCCGGTTAGCGCGCAGCAAGGAATCAAGCAACCAGCAGAAGGAGCCCAGCCATGACCACACCTCGGATCACCAGCATCGCCCTCGACGAGAACGAGATGCCCGACGCAATTACCGTCCTGCTGCCTGTGAGACACGCGGCCACGATCGTGCAGAAGTTCGGCGCCCTCTCTCGCGCAACGGGCGGGACCGAAGAGACAAGCGATCTGTACGACTGCCTGAATTCCCTGTTCAACACGTTCTGGGAGGGCAGGGTCAACGACTACCTCAGTGACCGGGCTGACGACCGGTGACCACATATCGGGTGGATGCGCCACCTCAAGGCAGTGGTCCTGGTCGGATGGTCGTTCGCCGCCGTAGCGCGGTCTACGGCATCCCGACGCTCCCCGTCGACAGCGCCGGTCGGGTCGTTCCCGGCCCGCCGGTGGTCGGCTACATCGGCCAGACAGCGCAGACGGTCAAGCAACGTGAGGACCAGCACCGGGAGACGCAGCCATTCGGGGATGTGATCTTCGGCGGGTCGTGGACGATTGAGGAAGGCTACTGGACCCAAGCTGAGTTGGACGCGAAAGAGGAGTGGTACATCCGTAACGGTGCGGTCCTCGTGCCCGGCCAGTCACCTCAACGCCCGGTGTACAACTACATTCACAACACCGAGAACCCGAAGAGGATCGAGGTGTGGCGGGCGGTTGAGCACCGGCAGGTCCGCGAGCCGGGGTGGGTGCAGTCGGCAAAGGGGGAGCGTGTTCCCCAACAGCGGGCAGTGGCCTATCCGGCTCGGGTGGCCGCCCCGGTGCGGTACGGGGCGTGGGCGTGGTTCCGGCGGCACCCTGCCGCGCAGGTCGCCGTGGTGCTCCTGGTCGTGTTCGGCGCCCTGGTCTGGGCTTCCGCTGGTCGCCTTGACGGATGGGATCCCGCCGGTGCGGGGCTCGCCGGGGTAGCTGGTGTGTTCGGCCTGGCCCTGGTCGACGGGCGGACGTGGGCGCGACTGTGGCGGGAGCTGACCGGCACGAGGCGTCGTAGGCGGCGCAGGTGAGCCAGGAGCGGGAGCCGTGGCTGTGGGCCATCCGAGACGAAGACGGCCAGTTGGTCGCCTACGGGGAGCAGCAGACGAACCTGCACATGGCCCCGTACGACATTGCCGCCGAGCGGATGGGTGTGTACGCATGGCCGTTGATCCAAGCCGGCCGGGCGGGGGAGTTGCGGAGGTTGGTGTGTCAGGTGCGGCGGCGGGGTGACACCGGTCGTCCGGCGGAGTGCCCGGCGAGTACGTGGGTGCTGCGGGCGTCAAAGTCTCGGCAGTGACCGGCGGGCCCCGACGACGAGTACGGGGCCCGCCGGTCTTGCTCGACCCGCAGTCGAACCCAGGACCCGAGCGTAACCCGCACGCACCCGACCATCTAGACGCCGCGTTTCGGCCATCTGAGGTGGCACAATCCGAACCGACAGGAGGATCACCGTGGCTAACGCGCTCGCACGCAGTAGGCGACTTGCCGCCGCGCTCATCGCGCTCCGCACCGACCGGGGGATGAGTCACCGGATGCTTGCGTCCGCTGCCGGTGTGTCGACTGCCCTGATCAGTCGCATGGAGCATCCCGAGGCGCATCTGACGTCGAAACCGGAGTTGGCCCGGAAACCGTCACCGGACGCCATCCCGAGACTCCTGGGCGCACTCGGCGTGGCCGAAGGATCTGACCTGTGGTCCGAGATTGTTGGCCTGGCCATAGCAGGGTCGGTGCCTGGGTGGTGGGAAACGATGCCGCTCGGTGCCCGGCAGCGCGCATGGGCCAAAGTTGAGGACGGCACGTCCTGGATCGCCGAGTACGGCATTCACCTTTGGCCGGGTCTGGTGCAGCACCCTGACTACGCCCAGCAACGCGCCCGGGTGGGGCAACCGCACCCGACGACCGTGGACGTGCATGTGATCGTCGCCGGTCGAGTGCGCCGGCAGCAGGTCATCACCGAGGGTGTCACCTACAACCTCGTGGTGGAGGAGCAGGCGATTCGCCGCCCATCCGTCCCGGACGCGGTTATGGCTGCCCAGCTCGACTACGTGTTGAAGCTGACCGAGTTGCCGAAGGTCAGCATCCAAGTTTTGCCCGTCAGTGCTCGGGTTGCGGACGGCCCCGTCTCGAATACCCCTTACTCCCTGATGACGTACCCCGACCCGGAGGACCCGCGCATCGTGGCGATCGACACGACCAGCGATGATTTCCTGGTTACCGACGAGTCGTCGGTTGAGGGGTACGCGCAGTTGCATACGCGGCTGCGTGCCGCTGCCCTGTCAGACGAGGACAGTGCGGCGTTCATCCGCGAGGCCGCAGCCGAGTTGGCCGCGTCCTGATCCGAAGGGGATTTCATGTCCGACCCGCAGTTCCGTAACACCACCGCCGGCCCGGCATTCAGGCACTGGATGAAGTCGCCGGACAGCAGCAACAGCGACGGGTGCCTGTACGTGTCGGCGGCAAACGACGGCTCCGGCCGGGTGGCGCTGGCTGAGAGCGAGGATGGCCCGGACGGTCCGGTGCTGGTTTTGTCTCGTGATTCGTGGGAGGCGTTCCGGTCCGGGACAACCTCGGGGGCGTTTGACCACATCTGACAGTTTTCGATCAAACCGAGGTTGGGGCACATGCTCTGACCTCGGTTTTTTCTGTCCAAGTTGGCTTGTGACCATGGTCGATTGGTGAGACAGTGGACGTAGGCCGCCGGTATGATACCGGCGGACGGTGAACGTGGTGGCCTCGATTCCCCGTACCGGGGCCACCGCATAAGCGGGTGCGGCGGTCGGCGCTGAGGGGAAGCAAGAGCCCGGCCGCCGCATCCCAGCGAGGGGGCGGGCGTGCGGCAAGACTGGATTGACGAAGCGCACCAAGTCATGCGCGAACACCTCCCCGCCGACGGCGACGTGTGGTGCACCTGCTGCGCCGAACGGCACCCGTGCCCGACCCGCCGAGACGCCCGCTCACTACTCATCCGGGTAGGGCGCCTGATCCTTGCTGACCGGGCGGGTGCCTGATGGGGGGCCGCGACGACGACGCGGAGCCCCTGGACCAGACCGGGGCGGCAACAATGTATCCGCAGCACGCTGGTTGGCGCGGTGACCGCAGCCACGGTGAGCTGCCGGCGTGGGTGACGGACCCGACCGAGGAGCACCCTGAGGTTCCCCCGCCGACTGTTGTCGTCCCGGTCAGTCCGTCTCCGGTGGAGCGCATGGAGGGCAACCGGGGCCGTTGGTTCCGACTCGGCTTCGGGCGGCGCATATGAGCGAGCTGCCGATACTTCCGCCCGGAACGGTGCTGCGTCTCGCTCCCGGTGAGTGGTGTGGTGAGGACCGGGTTCCGGTGTGGGATCGCGCGTACATCTGTGTTGAGCGGGTCCACGCCGACAGCCCGGAACAGGCGTGGGTAACCGGTCACGCGATTGAGTGCGCTTACAAGTCGAGTGATTGCACCATCCCGTGCATGGTGCTGCTGGTGCGGGTGGCGGCGATCCTCCGGCAGGTCGAGCGGTGACCGTCGCAGACGCGTGGGGGATGGCTTTGGCTGCCGAGTTGACGTGGCAGCAGCATCAGACGGTGGAGTCGACGTGGGCGCCGGGCACGTGCGCCCGATGTACGGATGGTGGGTGCAGGTTGTTGGCGTGGTCGGTGCGGGTCCGGACTGGGCGTGTGGCCCCCTACCCGGTGGTGCCGCCAATGCCGGTAAGTCTTCGCGAGTTGCCAACGGCCGCCTGAGTACAAACCTTAAGGTTTGTCTTGACGGTCCAGCATGGATACCTTAAGGTTTGAGTCATGACCAGCAAGAACGTCGGCATTGAAGAGGCCCGTAAGCGGCTCGGCGAACTCGTTACCGCCGCCCAGCAGGGCACCGACGTCATCCTTACCCGCAACGGCAAACCCGCCGCCCGTATCGTCGCGTTCAAGGAGCACACCGTGGTTTCCAGCATGGAGAGCGCCAGCACCCCTATTGCCAGCGGTGGGTACACCTACGACCACGAGGTCGACGGACCGGATTTCGTGGACTTCACCGCTGCCGAGTTGCGCACCCTGGCCAGCGAACGCGGCTACGACTTCAGTAGCCACCCCGAGATCGTGATCGCCGCCGCCGAAAAGGCCGTGACCGCCGCGCAGGACCGTGCGACCGCCGCACGGCAGGCACGAATTGCGTTCCGCAACGGACCGGCCGCCGCCGCCGAAAAGGCAATGAACGACGCTGAGGTGCACTCGGCCGAATACGACGCCGCAGCAGCTGCCCATGAGGCACTCGAACCACAGTGGCTCGCACTGGACAAGGACGTCGAGGCCGCCGAGCATGCGTTGGCTGCTGCCCGCATCGCATGGGAGTCGGCGATGGGTGCCCGGCTCGACGTGTAGCGCCGACGCAACGAGAAACGCCCTCATTACTGCCAAGGAGATCGACATGACCTGGACCAGCACCACCTACGGCGCCGAGTTCGGTGCCGACGAGCAGGCCAACGGCATCCGAGGATTCCTCAACGGTGGCGAGTACACCCCGGCCACCGAAGACGCCATCTACGAGGCACTGATGGTCGAGTACAACAACGAGGTCAACGACCTGCTGCCCGAGGGTGCGACCTGGGAGCCCGCGACCAGCCAGTTCACTCACCCGCGCGGCGCTGAGATGCCCGACCACGAGGAGATGACCGAGTTGTTCCGGGTGGCTTGGAGCCGAGTTGAGAGCCGCTACGAGACGATCGAAGCGGCGGCGCTCGCCTGAACGTGGATACAAAAGCAACAGGCCCACCCCTGAGGGGTGGGCCTGTTTGCGTTTAGCCCCGCCTACGCGGGGAGCACTTGCACCCCTGGAGGAGCAATGGAGCACCCCCACTAGCGTGGGGAATGGTGCGAAACACAAGTCCTCGTGGATGGGACGAGTGGATCACCCCCACGAACGTGGGGACTGGTCTGACGCTAGCAGATGTGCCCGGAACCGCAACAGCGCCGCGCCTCGCGCCGACGTCGCGATACCACAGCCGAGTCTGATCTGGGAGTTATCCACAGCCCGTCGAGTTATCCACAGCCCGACTGTTGGTGGTTGCCCCGCCCGACCACTCGGGGCAGTCTCGTCCTGTCGGCGTGATCGCCTCGGGTTGCTGGCCACGGCCGCGAGCAGGTGGAGCAAGCCCGCAACGCAGGTCACCGACACAACAAAGACCGGCCCGGCCCTCCCCGCCACGAAGGCAAGGAGGACCGGGCCGGCTTGTTGGCGTCACCCGTCGGGTGGTGACGCCGATCCCTGGGGAGGGCTCAGGTGAGCGCGTTGAGCGCAGGGATCGTAAAAGCAGCAGCGATGACGCAGGCGATAGCGAGCCAGCCGAGGTTGACTCGCCCACCGACACCAACCGCGTGAAGGATCGCGAGGATCACGGCTGCGACCAGGAGCAGGGCGGCGAACATGGGTCAGACCCGTTCGGGTGACTTGTCGGTGTTCAGCGTGCCCTGCGCGGCGCCGGCAACACCGGTCGGCTTGTAGAAGCCGAAGTGCACGGCAACCGCGATCCCGAAGTTGATGAGGGTGGTGTAGATCAGCGGCACCGCCTCGAAAGGCACGTCCATCTGGGTGGCCTGGAGCCACGCCTTCAGGACGGTCGTCACGGCCGCGAGGAACAGCAGCAGGGTCGCCTTGACGCCGGCCGACGTCGACTGGCGGGTGACGAGGCCGACGACGATCGGCAGCAGGATGGTGATGACCAGGCTCAGGAGGCCGCCGAGGTCCGGCTCGAAGCCGTAGACGGGCAGCTCGGGTACGTCGTGCACGAGATGTCTCCCAGGGGATCTTGGAATGTGAGGAAGCGCCCGTTGGGTGTAGAACCGGGCGCGCGAATGAAGGCCGGCATCGCTCGCCGGCCTGGTGGGGGTACGGTGCCGAGGTGACGACCGGTGAACCCGTACAGCCGTGGTTACTGCCAGGGCTCCGCCGGGTACAGCGGTGGCGGTCCGGGACCGTGTCGCACTGGCAGTGCCAGCACGTCAGCCTCGGGTTGCTGCCCGACGGCAGGTGGGTCGTCGAGCACACAGACACAAACGTTGGCTCCCGCGTCTACCCGTCGGAGACGGAAGCGCGGCAGGTCGCTACCCAGGTGATGGCCGCTACCGGTGAGGCGTGGGATGAGGTTCCCGCCGAGTACGACTCGACCGGTCAGCCCACGGGGAAGGGGTGGGTTCGGCGCGGCGGAACCTGGTCACGGCAATGACCTAGTCGCGGTCACCGTCGTGGTGGGCGACACCGTTACTCGACGGGGTCGGGTCGGTTGATGCCATAACCCGCAACCGGTCGATGGTGGCGTCAGGGGCGAAGATCGCCGCATGCCAACGGGCCAGTATCCGTGTCATCTCCCGTACCGCAGACCGCAGCTCGGCTACCTCTGCGTTCGCGGCTTTGGCCTGATGACGGGCATCACGTACCTCAGACTGCAACTCACTGACTCGGGTCTTGAGCGGTTCGACCAGGGTCAGGGCTGTGTCGGTGATGACGTCAGCGGCGTCGGCCCGGAACTTCTTCCGCTGCAACCACACGGTTGCGATCGCGGCGGCCCCACCGAGGCCACCGAGGATACCCACGGCCGACAGGAGGATCTGCACCCACGGCGGTCCCGCCGGAGGTGATGGCGCGGTCAACATCAGGCGCCTCCCTCAGCGGAGACCCGGTACAGACGGCGCAGGTCACGGATGATCTGCCCGGACCTCCACCACGACGCCACCGCGACCGCCGAGACGAAAGCGCCTGCCGCTGTGGCTTGTCCGGCGGAGACGCTGAACAGGGCGATCGTGTACATGGCGGTTAGCGCGCCGAGGAGGAACAGGGCACCCAGTTCGACGGCGAGCGCCGATACCAATGCGCCCCGCCACCAGATTCCGACCAAGCCGACCACGCCGCACACCAGCAGCCCGACTTCCCACGTCGATTGCAGCCACACGGGCATCGATGCGGCGACTGACGCCGGGCGTGTGTCGCCCAGGAGCAGGGCAAGACCGCAGATGCCGGCCGCGACCAAGAACGTCACCTCGAACGGTTGCCGTCCACGGGTGACTAGTACCGGCGGCATTACCCGCCCGTCGGGGTGGCACCATCGAGACCGCCCAGGACGGTCCGCAGGCCGCGCTCGACCGCGTCAACCACACGGTCGTCGTCGATGTCGCCCAACTCGGACCGGACCGCGTTGATGAGCTGCGGCCCGAAACCCTGCACCACGGCGGCAACGATCGCAGTCTCGTCGACCCAGTCCCGGCCGGCGAGCTGGGCGAGGTTCGCTTTGACTTCGAGCAGCAACGCGGTCTGCTTCTTTGCCTCACGTGTGCCCCAGTGGGGGCGCTTCCGTTCCGGGGTTGTATCCAGGCCGAGGGTCCACGCCTCGGCGTCCTCCCACGCGATGGACAGCGATCCATCCTGTGCAGGGGTCATGTCTGGTTCCTCCTCAGTCTCAGTTGCTCCGCTGACAATGGCTTTGGCCTGTCGGAGGATTTCCGGCTTCTGTGCTTTGATCTTCGTGCCGGGGCATTCGGAGTGCCCCCAGTTGTAGCCGGACTCGGCACCCATGCTGTGGTGGCCGAGGCCCCGCCCTGTGGGGCTGGTCGCGAGTTGGAGCGGGATGCCATGCTCGCGGTGAGCGCGGGCAAGGATCTTCGCGTTCGCGGTCACCTGCGCGGCCGTTAGCCCGCCATCCGCAACGAAACCCTCGTTCTCAATGCTCAGCCAGGAACTGTTGCCGTCCCGCTGCGTCCATGCCCGCTCGGCGGTGTCAACGACCTGGGCGATCCGCCCGTCCTTCGCAACCACGAAGTGCGACGACACATCAGCGGACGGGTTGCGCTGCCACGAGATCGTGCCCTCATAGGTGCCCTGCGCGATGTGCACGATGACGCCCCGGTGCTCGGCCAACCGATCAGCCGCCTCACCCGGCTTTCCGTCACCGTCACCCGAATTGATGGTGGACCCCCGCCACTGCGCGAGGTCAGTCCAGCGGCCCATTCGGATACCTTCCTTGTCGACTGCCCAACAGTGAGCAGACCCGGTTGCCGGCCATGGCTATCGTGATGCGGTGACCCGATTCCGTTTCGTTACTGCGCTTGCGGCGATTCGGCGCTGGTACCAACGGTCGGCGTCGACCACTTCATGCCCGTTGTGTGAGTACGGGCTACGTGCTGATGACGTGGTGTGCCCCGACTGTGGTCACCCAGTGCACAGCTCGGTCTGAGGCACCGGCTGCGGCAGCGGATCCCGACCAGTGCGAGTGATGCCGTCGGCGGTGAGGATCGGGCCGAGGCACTGCCACCAGACCCACGCCATCCGCTCGTAGCCCTCGTCGTCCGGGTGCACGCCGTCGGCCAGGAGCCGGCTCGGCACGGCGCGGGTCATCCGGGCCACCGAGACCCGCGGGCTGGCCGCGTCGGCAATGGCCTGGATCTGGGCGTTGAACTGCCGGCTGAGCAGCGACGCCGTGTCCTTCTGGTCGCTCCCATAGGGCGGGATGAGGTCGGCGACGATGACCCGCACGGTGGGGTCGGTGGTCAGGATCGCGGCCAGGAGCCCGCGCAACCTGTTGCCCATCGTGGTGGCGCTTGCCCCCTGTAGGGCGTCATTGGTCCCGCCCATCACCAGCACCACATCCGGGTCGTAGGTGGTCACCCAGCCGGCCGCCTCTGCGGTGAGCTGGTCGATCCGCCACCCACCGTGACCCTCATGTTGCGGCTGCGGGCCGAGGCCATCGACCAGACCACCGACCATGTCCGTGGTCGTGTACTGACCCACGTCAACCAGGTAGCTGGTCAGGTATGCCCGGTACCCGTCCGTCGTTGGACTGCCAACACCTCGGGTGATGCTGTCGCCGATCGCCAGGATCCGTAGGTGCTGGCTGGTGTCGAGCGGGGCCGGTGCGGCGACCGCTGGCATCGACCCGGCGACAGTCAGGGTGACCGCTACGGCGGTCAGGGCGGCGAGCAGGGTACGGATCCGGGGCACAGGAGTCCTCTCGATCGATCAAGATTGGTTAGCGGCGGGTGGATTGGGCTTGTCGCCGCAGGTCCGCCAAGGCACGCGCGGTTGAGGCCGCGTAGCTGTCCAGTTCCAACGTGGCTGACGCGTCAGATGCCCGGAACTCCGACGCAACGATCCGAAAGACCGTCACACCGTCGCGGGATGTGGCGTTGAGGGCGTCGACCCTGGGCAGGATGCCGCGCACCCGGATCAGGCCGGGTCGGATCTCCCACGGCTGGACCATGCGACCGGAGATCAGGTCCTGGATCGGCCGGGCAATCCGCAACCGGCCTGCGTTGGCGGGTTGGCTGCGATCGGCCAACCATGCGTCCCCGGCTCGCTGAGCGTCCGCGAGGGAGCCGACCTCGGCACCCAGGTCGATCTGCCCCTGCCGGATCAAACCGGCGGCGTCGAGCACCGGGACGGTGGCTGACCGGGTGGTGATCTGCGTGCGGCCGGTTGCGTCGCGCCATCGCACGGTGACCCGGTTGTAGAGCCCGTCCGCGCTACCGGGGGCGTCGTACCCGTCGGTCAGGTCGGCCTCGTACTGCACCGCTGTCGGGATCAGCGTCCACTCAAACCGGTACTTGCCGTTAGGGCCGCGCTCCCACACGCGCCACGTGAAATTCGGCTCCAACGCCATCAGGTCCGCGAGTACTTGCCCAGGGTCAGTGCCGTCCGGGTAGGTGAGCTGCTGGATCTGGTGGCTGGTCGTCGCTACCACCGCAGACGGGCCGTCGAACTGGTTCAGCAGGCGGCCGAGTAGGTCGTTGACCACCTGGTGCGCCAGTACGTAGTCGGTGGTGTAACCGCTGGTCACCTCAACCCCGGAGGCGTTGTACCGCATAGCGATGAGCACTATCGACGAGACCGCCACCCACGCTGTGTCAGCGCCTTCGGTCGCCGCCCCGCCGCTGTACTGAACCCGCCACTCGATGGTGTTTCTGCCGTTGAACCAGTCCGTTCCGACCACTGCGCTGGCACTACCACCGGAGGTACTGAGGGTTGCCGACGTGGCAATCTCGCCCACACCCAACACGCCGTCGGTACGGGCGACGGTTTGGATGACGTAGTCCGTGTTGGTGCGGCCGGCGTCCCACGTGTAGCTGATCCTGGCCGGTTTCTGCCCGGCGAGCGCGAAACGCCAGTACCGCATGACGACACGCGTCCCGGACACCATCGGTGTCCCGGACGGGAACTGCAACACGAGGGCTTGGCGTAACCCGGCGCTGTCGCCGGGGTCGGTTCCCACCGATGCCGACGCACCCGGGGTGGCGTTGTCCTGCCGCAGCAGGGAACCCATGTCCCGGTCCGCGTACCCGATCGGAACAGTGCGGTCCCGTGTGTGTGCCTGCCCGCCGACAGCGGTCAGTTCCCACACCTGCCCGTCAGCACCGGCCGACCGACCAGGGTCTTCCATGCGCCCGTCCCACATCACCATGCCGGTGCGGGCGTCGTACACGGTGACAGTGCCGTAGTAGGCGATCTCGTCCGGTTGGATGGACAGGGGCCGGTCAAGCGGCACCCGGCATGACGCGTACCCGCCGGGGTCTGTCCACCGCATCACGAGGTCGCGGGCGTCGGCGGTGATGTGCCGGTCGCCGCGACTGGTGACCAAGCGGATTGTCAGTGGGATCGGGAGGCTCATGAACCCACCGGCGCCACGTAGAGGTGTCTCGGCCAGTACGAGACGGTGATCGTCGTGGTGTCGTTGAGGCTGTCGGCTGACGCCAGGGCGGTGTCGACGGACCTCGCCCAGGTGATCCGGTTGACCTGCCCCGGGAGGGCGTAGATGGCCCCGGCTCCGGCGATCTGCACCGTCTGGTCAGCGCGACGTACCGCACCCCCGGAGGTGAGGACGTAGCCCATGCCGGCGGTGCCGTCGAGACGCACCCTCGGGTCGGTGCCAGCGCCGCCGTCGGGCCAGTCGACGACCATGAGGGCGTCGTCGGCGGGCACGACCAGCAGGTAGTCCACGTCAAGGGTGCCGGACCCGGACACCCGCTCGGCGCCGAAGCCGACTCCGCCGAGCATGTCCATCTCAACACCGGAGTACCCGTCGACCACGGGGTCAGCACAGGACGGGACGGCCATGAGGCCCAGGTCCACGAGGCGGGTAGTCGTCGACAGCGGCACCACGACCGGGTCTCCGACGACCGCTCCACCGCCGGACGACACCCGCATCCGGATGACCGAGGTGGCGTCGGAGCGGCGGACCCGAGCGAGCACCCGGTAGGTGCCCCTCATGGCGGTGCCGGTCCAGTTGATGCCGCCCCTGTGCGTCATTGCCGGTGTGGTCGAGAACGACACCCGCAGGTAGTTGTCCCCGCCGCCGGACATCGCGCCGTCGTGGGTTTGGAGGGTGGTGTCGGCGCCCAGTCCGGTCAGTTCTTCCGCGCCGACCGCGACGACGGTGTCCGTGACGGTGCCACGCCGCCGGATGCCGATCATCGTTTTTGGTGCTGCCGAGCTGATCAGGGCGGTGGCGCCGTGTTCAAACATCAGCGGGGTCTCGACGTCGCCGAGAACGCCGCTGATGTCGAAGCACATGCCGCCCGGACCACCGGAGCGCCGGATCCTCGCCTCGTCGATCCACAGCAGGTGCGAGCCGGGCGGGGTTGACCCCATCGACCCACCGATCAGCCGCGCCTGGGTCGCGGTCGGCGGGGCGGTGCCGTACGCCTCCACCTCAGTCCACGTGGTCGCCGCGAGCGACGTAGCCACAAGGGTTGACGACACGAACGCCCCGGCTGCGGTGTACCAACCGATCCCAACCGACACCGACCGGGCGGCGGCGCACCGCTGCCACGCCGACGCCCGATACACCACCCCAGCTGTCACCGGGACCAGTTCCGATTGGGCGGTCACAGTAGCCGTCACACCATCCGGAGTGAGAAGCAGAGACCCGGTGCCCTCGTGTGCTTGGCCCGGATCACGGGCGACTGTTCCACCCGTACCAGTCCACCCCGACGCGCTCAACGACGTAGTAAAGAACGGGTTGGAGTTGAGAGTCGTTCCCTCCGCCGGGTCGTTGTAGACGATCACCGGCGGCAGGTCAACCCGAAGCCCAAGAGCGAACGGTTCCGCCGGGACCTGCGCGGTCACTACCCGCTGAACCGGATCCCAGGTGACCGCATCAGGGGTGGTTCGGAAGGTGCGGAAGTGCACCCCCACGGAGGTACCAGGCCGGTACCGGAGGATGTTGCGAGGTCGGTCCAGTTCGCGGAACAGGGCTTGCAACGCGGCGGCGGTGTCGTCGTCACTGACGTCCCAGATTTGCAGGACCAGGGTGATGGTCCGGTTGGTGTACGCGGCGGCGGGGTACCGGTCCCCGTCAACCATCAACGTCGACACGACGGCGCGCCGCAGCTCGGCCATTCCGAACGTGGTTGCCCCTTGCGGTGCCCATGGTGCTGCCCGAAGATCGAGCCGCACCGTGGGGGTGGCCGAGATCGAGGACACGAATTGCAGGTCGTACGACACGGCCACCCCCTCAGGTTCGGTAGAACACGTCAGCCTCACGTCCGGTGATGTGCCCAACGGTGCGGCCGTCGAGCGTCACGGTCAGCCCGGACACCGCAGCCCTGACCGCCTGTGCAAAGTGCGCAGGTGTGTATACCGGGGAGTCCGGGGAAGCTGGCGCCGGTCGGGCCATCTGCATCGCCGCCTTCCACACGGCTTGCAGCGCACCCTTGGGTTGCACGTCGTACCCGTACCACTCCATTGCCTGCCTGCCGATACCCACCGACCGTTCCCGATCACCGAACCGGGGAATAAACGCCTCCCCGCCGGTGGCGGGCTCCGCGAACGCGTACCGGGCGACAGCGGCGGGGGAGTAGACACCTGCTTCGCGGAGATTCACAAGCCCCGTTTGGGCGTGTTCGTACACCCCACCCCACCGGTTCGCGACCCCACCAGCAGAGTTCTGCCCCGAGATACGCAACTCGCGGTAGACGCCGTTGATGTAGAACGTCTTGTTCGGGATCTTCCGCTGGTTGAGCTGCTGAATCGCCGACAGCGCCTGCGTTGTGTTCGCCGTGACCTTCGTCGTCACGTCCTTCGGCATCTCCGCGTAAGCACCAACCAGCCTGTCAACCTGGGCTTTGGTCAACCCAGACTGAGACAACGTCTTCCGCAACTGGGTGATGTACCCGTCGTACACCGCGTTCGCGTCCTTAACCGACCGGGTTTCTTCGTACTTCTTCGATGCGGCCTCAGCGGCAGCCTCAGCGGCACGACCAACCGCGATCCGGTTCTCCAACGCCGCAGCGGAGTTCCCTTCGATCTCCCTGCCGTTCTCCCGGAACGACTCCGCTACCGCGTCGATCGCCTCCTGCGTGGCAAGCATCTGCTCATCGGCGGTGAGCTGCACACCATGCAGGGCACGCCACGCCTGCGCGTACCCGCCCGTGACCTCAATCGCCTGCTCCATAGACCCGTTGAGCAGGTTCTGTTCACGGGTCAGACCATGCGCTTCGGCCTGGGCGTCCTTCATCCACTGCGCCGTAGCAGGCAACAACTTGTTCAAGGAGGCGACGTTGAGCCCAGACTTCAACAGGATCTCGTTGTACGCCCGCGACACCCCGTCAAGGTTCTTCGTTGACTCGGCCACGCTCAACAGTTCGGCGTCAAGCGCCCTGAATCGGTCCGCCGACCCGGTGAACGATCCCCCGGTCATCAACTCGTTCAGCGACTTGACCGGCGGGATGATCCCCTCGATTGCCCTCCCGAGCTTCGGGAACCAGCCGTCACTAGCACCAGCGGCGGCCTCGTTCAGCCGTTCCAAGTCGGTGCCGAATTGGCGGGTTAGTTCCCCGCCGACTTCGCCGCTGAGGGCGAGTTCCCGCAGCGACCGGTTCAACGCGTCGACCTTCACAGCCGAGTCGTCGAACTGGTCGAGGACCACCCCAGCGACCTGCAACCCGATCAGGGCGGTCGCGGCCTTGCCGGCGTAGTCAACCGTTCGAGACAGGCCACGTCCGGCGCGTTCGCCCGCCGGGCCCATCCGGTCCAGAGCGCCGGTCGCCCGGTCAGTCACCGTGGCGAGTTTCCCGCCGACGGTGTTGAGTTTGCCCCACAACAGTGCGAGCGCCGCACCGGCAAGGAGGACGGACTGTAACCCGTCGGGTAGGGCGGTGAACGCCCCGGCAACGTCCTGCACAACCTCGGCGCCAGCGGTGAGGACGTTGAAGAACAGTTCGACGGCGTCTCGGGTGCCGGGGTCGGCGAGGGTGTCTCGTAGGGTCGCGCCGAGGACGGTCAGGACGTCAACGGCGCCTCGGATCGCGGCGTTGCCGGTCTCGATAATCCCGGCCACGTCGCGGGTGGTTGACGCACTGTCGTTGAACCGCTCCAGCGCATCGGCCATGTCCCGGAAGAGCGTTGATCCTTGCTGCATCCCGCCGATCCGACCGACCAACACGAAGATCTCTTTGCCGATGTCGAGTAGCGCATCAGCCTGGCTGGCGGCGTCGGCGAAGAACCGTTCAAGGTCACCGTTCGCGGCTGCCTGGTCGATCCAGGTGTTGAAGTCGTCAAGGTACGACAGGAGACTGTCGCCGAACTGGTCCACGAACGGCGCGGAGCCGATAAACATGCGGCTGAGGGACTTGGATGTGGGACCGATCCGGGCGTTGACCTTGTCGAAGAACCGGTCGGACGAGTCGAACGCCACATCCAGCCCGGCGAGGAACTGCGGGTCGCGGCCAACTTTGAACAGTTCACGGAACGTTTGGTTCCAGGTGTCGCCGAACCTGATGACCTGCTTCCGGGCGAACGGCAGCGCCACCTCAGCGGTCTGCCGCAGCTCACGGTCCAAGCCGGCGAAGACCCGGTCCTGGGCGAGTTGCTGCAACCCGACCAGATCCGGGCGCAACCGCTTGATCTCGTCCACGAACTTCTTCGCGTTCTTGCTGAGCTTGTCGTACGCGGTCGCCGCCGCAGCAGCCCCACCGCCACCACCGGCGGCACCCGCAGCCATCGCCTCCTGCGCTGCGGTGACGGCGTCAGTGGCGTCCCGGACCTGGTCGGCTGCGTCGGCTTGCCGCCGCAACGCCGCCTGCACCAGCTCGGATCCCTCAACCCCAGCTTTGGCGGCTTCGGCCTGGTCCTGACGCAGATCCTTTGCCTGCGCCCCGACTTCCTTCACCGACTGCTTGGCCTGCTCATAGGCAAGCTGCGCCCGCTCCAGTTCGAGGCCGGTCACCGATGCCGGGTCAAGCCGGTCCTGTGAGATCAGCTTGTCGAGTTCGGCTTTCGCCTCACGCACCGACAGGGCGGCATCGCGTTCGTCGAGGCTGATCCGGCCGAGAGCGATACCCATGTCCCGGAGTTGCCGGGTGGCATCACGGCGGGCCCTGGTCACTTCCTGCTGGGCGAGGCGGGAATCCCGCTGGGCGCGGGTCAGGTTCCGTTCCGCTGCTTCGAGCGCCCTCGCGTTCGAAGCGGCCTGTGACGCACCGCCCCCACCACCACCGCCCCCACCGGACGACGGCGGGTCGAACACGTCGCCGATGGCGTCGCCGATACCCATTCCGCCGAGGGCGAGAGTGCCAAGAGCCCCAAGGGCGCCAGCGGCCAAACCGGGGATCGCGGCGAGGGCACCACCGATCGCGGCAATAACCGGCGGGACACCTTGGAGTGCGGCGGACGCGGCTGCCGCCCCACCGGCCAACCCCAGCAGCGGTGCAGGGCTGATACGGGACAGGCCACCGGCCACACCCGCTGCCGCGCTACCGCCGGCAGCCGCACCAAGACGACGCCCCTCGGCAACGAACCGGCCACGGGCGTCACGCAGACGCCCATCGGCACCACGGACGAACCCGTCACCGAACGCCTGCCCGCCGGCAGCACCAGCGGAAGCGAACTGGCCTCGGGCGTTACGCAACTGGGCGGAAGTACCACGGGCAACATCCTGTGCCGCCCGCTGCGACGCCACCCCAAGCCGGGCAACCTCCGTTTGGGCACCACGGGACTCATCCCGCAGCCGGCGGACGTCGTCGGCGCCGCCCTTCATGTCCCGGCGGAACCCGCCCACTTCGGCAACGAACTCAACAGCAACACGGCGACGGGCCACCGGGGTCACCCCCTGCGTTACCAGTCGATACGGGGTGCCGGATCTCCACGGCGCTGCTTGACAAGCTGCGGAATCAACGCCCGATGGTCATCCGCTTTGACCTTGGCCTGCCATTTACGGGTAGCTGTACCGACATGACACACCCGAGGTAGCTTCGGCCAATACACCCACTTCCCGAACGGGTTATCGGCGTCCGCATCCGGGGACTGGCACACTTCCGGGTCCCCACCGCAGACCGGACAACGGGACGCCTCCCAGTCCGCGTGGGCGAGGACCAGGCCGCGTTGTTCCTCGTCCCACTCCGACTGCACCCACTCACGCGACCGCACCAAACGGCCCTGGTCGTCGTACTCGTAGTCCGTGACCCGTTCCGGCACCCACCCGTCGAGCACACGGGGGGCGACACCAAGTTTGATTGCCGCCGCTACTCGTTCTCGGAGGGCCGGAGAATCCGAGAGGCGGCGTACGAGTTTGGGAGGGAAATCCGTCGCACGTTCAACGCCAACACAGCCTGGTACAGGTCGTTGAACTGCTTCGCGGTGAGTTTCCCTTCCTCGACCTCGTCTACCTTGCCGGCGGCAACGAGTTCGGCTTTCCTCTCCTCGGTATCACCCAGGAGTACCCGCCAGTCGTCGTCGTCCAACACCGGGTCAACGGCGCACGCTTGGATGGCGGCGTCGTAGAACGTGTCGATGTTGTGCCCAACAACCTGATCTTCTTCGTTGCCTTCACGGGGCGGGTGCTCCCGCAGCAGGTCATTCCACCTGCGCTGCCCGACCGCTTGCAACTTGAACGTGATGACGTAGTCCTGCATCTCGGCCCGCAGGGCTTCGATCTGCTCGGCAAGCTGCCGAACCTCCGCACCCGAACCAAGCCGCTTGTCCCGACTCGTTGCCGCCGACGCCTCGGCAAGTTGCTGCTCCAACACCTCGAACCGGTCCTGCAACTCGGTCTCAAGACACAGATCAACACTGCGGGTCGGACGCCGAGCCGAACGAATTTTGTCCTTGATGCTGACCGTCGTCGGCTGCTCGACCACAACACCCTCCCCAGGGATCTCGGACATCAGGCAGCTACCACCGCGTCGTCGATCGCCTCACCGGTGATGAACAGCTTCTGCGTCACCGTCAGGACCGCGTTCTCCGCCGGAGGGTTCTTCATCGGCTTCCCCGCCTGGATCGGGTACACGTCCGCGAGGTCGTCCTCCGCCCACGGCTGCTCGTACGGCACACCCCACCTCGCGACGACGAACCCCGTCACAAGGTAGGTCAAGGTCAGGTACATGACGTTGTTCGTCGGCGACGCCGGGTTGTGGACGTACGTGGTAGTCATGGTCTTCTGCCAGCGGCCCGGTCGCTCGTACGTGGCACGGGAACACAGCCGGTTGTCGGCAACAACCTGCTCATCAAGGCTGGTGGCGAAACCGTCACCGGTGATGTAGCAACTGAAGTCTTTACTGGTACCAGCGTTCAGTTCGGCGAGGGTGGGGGTGGTCGGGTCGGCGAGCGTCGCCACGTAGGTGACCCGGAGGTTACCGTCCGCTGGGATCGAGACCGGCTGCGTCACTGGGGTACTCCTTCACTGGTGGCCGTCGGCGCAGCCGTGGCCTTGTTGTTGCGGGTTCTGCGGGCACCGTCGCCGTTGTCGGTCTCCGGTTCACCGGGGGAGGCGCCTTGCTGTACTGCTGGCGCAGCCGTTTGCGGCGGGGTACCGAGCAGGCCACCGTTCGGCTTCGCCGGTCGGGGCGACTGGTTCGGCCCCTCGTTCACCGGGTAGTTCGGGATGACCTCAACAGCGCGGGCTTTGAGTAGCCGAGGCAGCGACCGCTCATCCACATCGATGTGGTGACCGGTGCTGGTGTCTCGGCACCAGATCCAACGGCGGTACACGGCGACTCCTTCAAGGCATGCGGAAGTAGCCGGCGCGCGACGCGCGGCCGGCTCGGGTAGTCGGGGTGTGGGTGGTTAGTGGCGCACCACGACGCGGGTCACCGTCGTGGTCGATTCCCAGGTGATGTGCGCCAGCCCGTCGGTCGGGTCCGCGTACACGGCGAGGAGCGGGATCTCCCACAGTTGGCCCGCTGGCACGGCGAAGACCTTGTCGGGGGCGGCGACACCGTAGGAGGTGTTACCGGGCACCGCGATCGTCACGTCGATTTCGCCGCCGGAACCGTTGTTCACGAGGAGCGAGTACCCGGGGCCACACTTCGCGGTGTCGTTTGCGGCGGCGGCCTGCAAGGACAGGTTGAGGCCCTGGAAAGTCGGGTTGCGGACGGGAATCTCAGCCATCAGGGCTCCTGGGGTGCGGCGCTGGAGTTGAACGTGACTCGCACGAATGAGTAGAAGATTGGACGCTCAGGGGTGGACACCTGCTCGTCGCGTTGCGGGTCCGGGATGTTCCCGGCCCCCAGGGGTTGCGTGATGAGGCCGCACACCCTGCCTGGGATGGTTGGCCGTCTGCGGTGCAAGGCGGCGCCGACTCGGTCAAGGGCGCTGATGACCTCGCGGGTACTGCGACCGGCGGCGGTGATCTGCGTAGTTGTGGTGCCCTCACCGCCGTACCCGGCCATGGTGATCGTCAGGCGGTCCGCTGGTGGGGGCCACAGGACAACGTACGGATACTCCAGTTCGTCATCCTCGGCGGTGATCTCGCCGATGTAGACGGGGTACGGCAGTGGGTCGAGGAGCGCGGCGATGCCCTCGGCGTGCGCCCATCCGATGTCGGTGTCAGCCACGACCGGGCCCGACTGTTGATGCGATGGCGGCGGCTCCGGCGTGGAACTGCGGTTCGACTACATCCGCCGCCCTGTCCATGAATGGGTTTGGGGCGATTCGCGAAGTTCCGTCGTGCGGAAAGTGCGCGTACGAAACCGTCGGCCCGGTCTCGCCTCGGATCACGTCGTCACCGGGACCACCATCGAAGTCGGAGGTAATCGACGCGCGCATGGCGCCGGTTCGAACGTTCGCTCCCGCCTTGCCTAGCGCCTCGGCCTGCAACGTGCTGACCCGAACAAGCTTGTGCACTGCTGCGCCAAGTTCGTCCCCGGCAGACTCAAAGTCGGCAGCGAGCCGGTCAAGGTCGTCCACGGCAGCCTCCCGTCAGCGGGTCGTGGGCTGCTGCATCTGTACGGCGAGGACCCGCTCCCACGTGAGCGCCGACCTGCGTGCGCCGGTCACCTGCAGCGGTAGACCGATCAGGTCCGGGTCGCCTTGGCAGGCGGTGATGGTGACGATGTCGTTGACCTTCACTAGGTCGGCGGCGGTCGAGATGGTGACGTCGTACTGCCCGAGGGCAAGCACCCTGTCCGCAACGGTCCGGGCGCTCGCTTCGGAGCCACCAGCGGGACCGCCGCGATGCACCCGGCAGATTCCCTCGTACACCACCATCGGCGCCGGGTAGGTGTTCTGCCCGGTTGCGTCATCCCACGTCGCTGGCCCGGACGATGGGCGGGTGATGCGGCATTCGGCAGTCATGCCGGACTCACTGACCGGCCTGTGATGGGCCTCGAAAGCAGGGTGGATGACGCGGGTGTTTCGGAGCGGCATTCTCATCACCGCCGGTACGCGGCGTACGGGTCAAAGTCGATTACGTCGAAGCCGAAGTCAGCGCCCTCGTCCAATTCGGTTGCTGCCTGGTCCCGCAGCGCTTTTGCCCGTGCTCGGAGTTCGGCGGCGACGGCGGGTCCGTCGGTGGTGAGACCATCGGAGGTCCGCAACTTCTTGGAGATCAACACCTCGGAGACGGCAACAGTCTCCAGGCCGAGGGCAGCGGCTTTCTTGATCCCGCCCTCGATCGACAGGAAGGCGTCGATTTGCGGGTCCTCGAACAGCGGCTCAATCTCGTTGGTGTCCGTGATCAGGAGCCGAATCATGCCGATGTCGGCGGTCGGATCCAGGGTGATCGGCGGTGCGCCAACCTGGGAGCGACCCACGATGAACGTGCCCTCGTAGGCGTCAACCCCGGTACCGGACGCGGCCAGGGCGAACCCGTGCGTGCCGGCTGCCGCAGCTTGGTAGGTGGCCGTGTAGACGTTGTCAACAGTCTCGACCGTCATCGGCGCCGTGGCGCCGTCGGGAAGCCGTACCTCACCGGTGACGGTTGCCCCGGTCAGCGGGTCACCGGTGGTGTCTCGCAAAGTCCACTCGGCAACGAACATGGAGCCCACCCAGTAGGTCCGGGGCGCGGTCATCGGATCCTCACCACCGATCGGGTCGGAGTCCGGAGACTGCTGGCCGATACCAGTCGAACGGTTCCGCGCGCCGCCGGCCCACTGGTCGGAGTGGTGGTGCCTGCGCCAGTGCCGGTGGCGAACACTGCGACAGGGACAACCCCTGTGCTGCTACGCCTAGCCGCGCTACTCGCGCGGGCGAATCCGGTGAGGGGAACGAGGCCACCGCCGGTAACAACCTTGGTGGAAGTGCTGCCCGCGAACACCGCGAGAGGGATCCGTGAGGATCCCTGCGACACCCTCGCGGCGGTAGCCGTCGCCAGGACACCGAACGGAAGCCGACCGTGCGCGGCGGTGACCTTGGTAGTTGCGGCGTGCGCGAGGGCCGCGATCGGCACCCGTCCTGATCCTGCAAGGGCGGCAACCGCCTCACGGGGCAGGTACGCGGCCAGACGCCGGGTGTAGCTCACCGGGTCACCCGAACGCGTAGACAGCCCACGGGTACGTGCGCCCCGTGCCGGCGGTCTGCTGCAACGTCACGGTTCCACCGGTCGGCATCGGCACCGGTGGGGAGAAAGCAATCGGCACAGCGGTGGCCCCCGCGAAAATGGCGGTGTACGCCACCCGTTCCGTGCCACCTGCCCGGACCGCTGTTTTGATCCGGAGGGTGACGCTGTCGCCGGCAACCATGGGGGACAGGTCCACCACGAGTACTCGTGTGTCAGCGCCGGTGATCGTGGCGAGGGTGTGTTCGGTGCTGATCGTCGCGGCTTGATCCCCGTCGTATTCGATCTCCAACGCCACCGCCGCCCCCTAACCAACACCGACGAGGATCACGCCGGGGCCTTCGCTGACCAGCGCTGCCTGATAGCGGGCCACAAGGCGAGTGCCCGACGGGATCGAGACCGGGACGGTGACCGGGTAGTACAGCAGCGCCTCGTTGTTGAACGCCCCATACCCGAGGTTCGGGATGATGACCGCCTCGGCGCCTGATCCGCCAACACCAATGTCGAGCAAGCCCCGGTGGTTAGCCGCCCACGCCACGTCGGTGGAGTTCCCAACTAGGAGCGGCACCAGCCACCTGATCGGGGCGGTCGTGCTCGCGGTGATCTGCGTCCACGCACCCTTGATGTGATTGCCGGGCGGCAACGTCAGGTTGGTGCCTGCCGACGTGGCCGTGTCCGCCCCGTACGTGACCGCTACAGACCCGGCCTCGGGTGGGTTCCACCCGGAGCCGCCACCGAGGATGACTGCCAACTCGGCTGCCTTGGACACCACGATTGACCGCAGACGTGTCGTGATTCGGCTGCCGGCGGGAACAATGATCGGGATGCGGATGGTTTTGCCTGCACCGCTGTGCCCGATGCCAATGCTCGACACCAGGGGTGTCTCGGAGCCGCTGGCACCGATCCCAATGTCGACGAGGGTGCTGGTGTTAGTTGCCGACGTGGCGATGGATTCCAACAGGATCAGGGTGATCTCGGCGTAGTCGCGGCCCGTGGAGGTAACCATCTCGACCCACGGCCCTGGGGTGTGAGGTGTTGCCGACGCTGTGACGGTTACGAACCCGTTCGAGGTACTGATGTCGGCGGTGCCCTGCGCCCCGGACGCGTCGAGAAGAGGCCACTGCATGATCAGATGCCTGTGGCGTCGAGGACCAGCGCCTCATCAGCGGTGACGAGCTGCCCCGCGCTGGCGAACGTCTCCGGGATGCACCGCATCCAGAACAGTTCGCCCTGGCCGGTGATCCCAACCGGGGACCCTCCGAGAGTCAAAGACACCTTGAACGTGTCCGTGGCAGCCTGCACCACGTAGTACAGGGTGTTCTCGATGAGTCCCGTCGGCAGGCTGGCACCGAGGACACCGAACAGCGCTACCCGGTCCCCATTGCTGAGGCCGTGCGCTGCTGACTGGATCGCGTCCGCTGTCACCCCGGCGGCGTCGACACTGCCGTACCCGTACTGGTCGGGCTTGATCGGCGACCACCCGTAGTACGTGCCGCCCGAAAGTGCGGACCACAGCCCGTACGCCACAGCGGTGCTACCGGCGGGCATGTTGTGCGTCAGGGCGCCGTCATTGGTAGCGGCCCCACCCGCAGGGGGGTGCCAGTCAACCACCACCCGGGCGTACGAACCGCCGGTAACCTCATCCGTGCCGGTATCGCCAGGGATGGCGTCATGGACGGACACGTACTGGATTGCGTTGGTGAGACCACCGAGCAGACATGCCGCCCGGCCGGCGTCGTTGAGCGGCATGCCCTACTCCTAGGTGTCGATCACGCCGGCGGTACGCAGCGCCGCGAGGAGCGCGTTGAGCTTTGTTCGGATGTTCGTCACATCCGTCCGTAGAGCGTTGTACTCCGCTTCGGTGGGGGCGTCACCACCAGACGCGGCGGTCGAGGTCAGAGCGACCGTGTCAGCGACCGCGATGGCCTGGCCGGTGATGTTGGCAAGTCCGCCGGGGATCTGGTCGGCGGCAAGGGTGCCGTCCGCGTCGAGGGTGGCCAGCCCCAGGGGCTGTCCCTTGGTGGTCAGTGGTCCCATGTCGTGCTCCTACTGAGCTGGATCGATGACGCCCGCGCGTTCGCAGGCGGTGATGATGTCGTCCCGGCGGGCACCGTCGGGGATGGCGACCTCCGCTGCGGCGGCGAACTCCCGCCACGGTTCGAGTCCGGCGCCGCGACCAGCCCGAGGTGGCGGGCTGGGTAGTGCGGGGCTGGCCGCAGGGGCGGGCTCGGTCACTGCGACCAGCCCGCCCTCCTCGTCCTCTTCGTCGTTGGCGGTGACCTCCGGGGCCACGACCGGGGCAGGTTCCGAGATCGGAACCGCCTTAGTCGGGGCCGCCGGAGGGGCCGGTTCCTTCACCTGTTCCGGCTCGCCGGTGCCGGCTTTGGGTAGCCGTTCGTCGAGCAGGTCGTGAAGGTCGTACAACGCGTGGAGGATCGCCGACAGGTGCGGCCCGTCCGGACTGAACTGCGGGTTCGGATTCAGCCGGCGGCGGGCCATCAGGCGTTCGCGCCCGTGCTGGCGACCGCGCTCTTTGCGTCCATCAGCGTCCCACCAAGGACCATGCGAACCCGGTACTCGACGCTGTCGTGGTCGAAGTCGCCCTCTTCCGGGGCGACCGGTCCACCACCGACGCGCATGGCGTCCGGGGACTTGACCCACAGTTCCGGGGTCTCGTGCCCGATCAGGAAGCCGATCTCCATCGCGGGGCGGCCCACGTTCGGGTTCGCGAACAGGTACCAGGCGCTGTTGCCGTTGGTGGTGTTGATGATCGGCAGCCACGGGTTTACCACGACGCTGACCCGGTTGCGCATCCAGTTCGTCACCCGGAGCTGGTCGTTGCCGGTCCCGTCGCCGCCGCCGGACGCGGCCACGATCTCGGTGGCGTTGATGATGTTGTTCGCGACGACTTCCAGCGCCGGGGGAACGACCAGGGTCGTACCTTCGACGTAGATCGGGCCGCCGTCGGAGTCCTTCTGCTGGCCCATGACCTGCATGGCCTGCTGAAGGGCGGTGATCGACAGGGCCGGGTTCGGGGTGATGTCCGACCCGATGACCGCGTCGGTGATGACGTTCCGGTTGGCCTCGGAGAAGAACGTGCCGTTCGGGCCGGCGGAGCTGGTGAACAGTTCGGCGGCGAACTTCTCCTCGGTGCGCCGGGCGGCGTTCCCGAGCCGGGTCGGGAGGTCCGACAGGGCGTCGAGGTCGTCGTTGATCAGCGTCTCCCACGAGATCGCGATCTTGTCGCCGTACTTGACCACGCTGTACTCGTAGCCGCCGTCGGTGACCTGACGGACCTTGTACGGCGCCAGTTCCTTGACCTTGTTCAGCGCCGCCTCGCCGCCGTCAAGAGTGAACCGCTTGACGGTGCGGAAGTCCCGCACCCGGCCACGCTTCGCGAACGACGGCCACTGCACCGGCCGGGTCTGGTACGCCGACAGAAGCTGCCGGTCGATGATGTCGCCGAACAGGAAGTTGAAGTCGCTGCGCGACATGGCCTCCTGGAAGGCGATTGCGGCACGGCGGTCACCGCGCAGCACACCCTGGTACATGTTCGCGACCTGGGTCAGCCGGGCACGGTAGTCCCGCTGGTTGCTGCGCCGGGTCTGCCGGTTGCCGCCGAAGAGCTGGCGGCCATCGTTCGAGAAGATGCTGTCGGTGCCGGCGGACTCGCTGCCACCGGTGTACGTGTTGAGCGTCCCCAGAGCGGTCAGGGGGCCGCCGTCGAGCAGAGCGTTCGTCATCTCGGCGGTCTCCTCAGTAGCCGATGCGGACAGGGATCGTGGTGGTCGCACCGGAGTTCACGCCACCGAGGGCGTATCCGAAGCGGACACCGTTAGTGTTGTCCTTGTTCAGGACCCCGGCGTCGTAGTAGATGATGTCGCCGGCCACGACCGCGTTGTTCGTGGTCGTCTCACCCTTCACCGGCAGGCGGAACACGCCGTTGAGCGCGACGGTGGTGAGACCGTCGGCCGTGTCTTCGTCGGTCAGAGCGACGCCGGGGATCTGCCCGCACAGAACCGGGTCACCGGAGGCGGGCGTAGCGGGGGCGGTGCAGACCAGAGACAGGGACTCGGTCCACATGATTTCCGTGTTGAGAGCCATCTCAGCCACGTCCCTTCATTGCCACGGCGGTCTGCGCTTCGCTCATCCCGATGGTGTTGAACAGTCCGTTCAGGGCCTCGTTGAGACCGTCCTGCGGCGCCTCTTCGACGGTGCTGGCGCCGAGGCCGTAGACGCTGCCGACACCGGCGGATTCCAGTGCCTCTGCACGGAGGTTGCGGACGAAGGCGGCCTCGTCGGTGACTGCCTGGGCGATGGCCTCACCGAGGGCGTTTTCGTCCACGGCACCGTTGTCGGCGGTCGGGATCGCGGCGAGGACCCGGCTGGTGACACGCGGCCCGATCTGGGCGGTGACGTCAGCCAGGGCGGGGGCGCGGAGCGCGGCGGCAACGGCCTCGTTGGCGCGGTTGGTGTTCCGCATGGCCTGGTTCTCGGCGTCACGCTGGTTCGCGCGGGCGGTCGCGTCGGCGAGCTGCTGCTGCATCGGGGCGAGCGCGGTAGCGAGCGCGGCCTGCACAGCGGCGGTGATGGCGTCAGCGGTCGGCGCCGCTTCGGCGGTGGGGTTGGTGACGGGGGCGTCGGCGACCGTTGCCGTCCCCGCCTGCACCGGCGTGCCGGTGTCGGTTCCCGACATGTCGGGCTCCTGTTCTGTGGGTGGGTTGGGTGCGGTCGGCGGGACACCGTCCGTCACGTCTTCGGTGGGGTGGGGGGCGGTGCCGTCGTCGGTCGGCTCCGCACCCTCGTTGGGGGCGCCATCGGGGGCTGCCTCGCTGGTCTGGGCCAGGGCGGGCACCTCGGGCTCCTGCCACGGGTCGCGTTCGTACAGGTGCGGCGCGGCCAACTCGATGCGGGCGGCGAACGCGGCCAGGGCGTCACCGACAGCGTTCGAGAGGATGATCCGTTCGTCGCGGGTCAGGTAGCCCTCGCCGAACATGCGATCGGCGACCTCGGTGAACGAGGAGTGGATCCGAGACTCGAACCAGTGGCCGGCGTTGCGCGCCTCGGCTACAGGCCGATGCCCGACTGCTTCGAGGACGGAGACGATGCCGCCGCCAGCAGCGGGCACGGTGACGAAGTCGACCGAACGACCTTGGGGGATCGAGTCGATGATTTCGCCTTCGCGGCCTTCCGCCTCACCGGCGCTGCACGTCACCCACGCCCGGATGGACATGCCGATCGCGTCGGCCATGTCGGTGATTGTTTCCCGCCAAGGATGAAACAGGCGGGCCTCAGCAAACAGGGCCTGCTCGGCGTCGTCCCAGCGGGCGTCGGTGGTGAGGACAGCGGCAAGGTTCCGGATGGAGCCCGACGGGTACGCCTCTTCCTCGCCCTCGGGGGCGTGGTCGATGTAGGCGAGGGTGCCTTTCGGCCACGCGGTCGGTCCGTCTCGGCGCAGCACCTCAGCGGGCCAGTAGTTGGAGTTCAGTGACCAGCCGGCCCGGATGAGTCGGATGAGGATCCGGCCGGGGGAGGTGACGGTGGCGCCGCCAAGAGTGGCTTCACGGACGTCGGCACGGTGGGTTGAGGGTTCAGCGACGGCGGCTGGGGCGGACTCGGCGACCGCTGTTCGGAACGCCTCGTTGGAGTAGGGGGTGGGGGTGGCGCGCACCAGTGGCGTCGACCGGTGCGGGCGCGGACGGCGCTTGGACATGGTGGGGCCTCCCGTGTTCCGGGGTAGTGGTGGTTAGTTGCCGCGCCGGTCCGCGATTCGTCGAAGGTCGGCGACTGGGCGGGGTGTGTAGGAGCGCCGCCATCCGGGGTTGTCGCGGGCCATTGGGATGTCGTCCCAGGTGATGCGCCCGGAGCGGAGTAGGGCGAGCCGGTCGGCGCCCATGATCGCGACCTGGTCGGCGTCGGAGAGCGCGTCGAACAACTCGCGGGCGTCGGGGGTGGCATCAGCGGGTTCAGTGTGGTCGAACCCGAGGTCTGACCACGGCTTCACCCGTGGGGCGCGACTACACCTACCTTGTTGGTGGTCGTCCGGTCCTGATTCGGATAGGGCATGCACGGTCCCGTGCATGGCCCAGCACGACGAACATGTTCGCCGAGCGGAAGGGCCTGTGACTGTCGCCAGCCACGTCCACCCTTCAAGCACATCCGCGTTAGCGGCGTGCGCGTACCGGGACGCGGTGCGGTAACTGTCTAGTAGCTCCGTTCGGGCGATGACCGTTGCCCGTACCAAGCCGCCCTCGAACTGCCCGTTGACGCGTTCGACCATCCGCCGAGCCACAACCATCGGGTTCGCGCCAACCCGGATCCCGCGTATCAGTTCGTGGCGCATCGCGGCCTGCGCCTCACCGGACAGCGGTCGGGTTTGGGTCACGATCGCCTGCTGCACCCGTGTGGTGATCGCGTCAAGCGCGGACGGCAGGATCACCGCCGCCGCCTGTGCAGCGAACGCTGCTTGCGCTGCGGAGGGCACCTGGGAGGCGATGATGGCCGGTTCCGCCGCCGCTGTCGCCGCGACCGTGACAGCAGCTCCGTTGGTGACACTGGTTGTTGTTGCGGCGGCGAGCGCGTCAAGTTCGACAGCGGCGGCGCCGAGCGCCTGCCGGACGCTCCCGTGCTGAGCTATCTCCCGCTGATTGGGCCACCTGCCGGTAGCCTCAGCCCACGTGACCAGGTCGGTGATGGCGGCCTGCCAGTCAGGGCTGATCCGGTCCCATGCCGCCACCCACGCCGTGGTGAGGTCTCTGACGGTGGTGTCGGCAAGGGTGCCGACCGTGGCCCGGAGGTCGCGGATGAGTCGGAGGGTGTGGCGGGTGATGGGCACCCAGTCACCCCCTGCGGTTCCTCCGCCGCGAGCGTTGCGGGACAGGGAAGTCGAACGCCAACTGCTTGACGCCCTCGGTGGCCGGATCGTCCGGGGGTTCGTCGTGCCCGTCGTCGGGGGTCATCCGCCCCGGTCCGGTGTCAGCCGGATCCCGCCCCTGCCGGAACGCGTCACCGAGCACGGACCCACCCTGACGGGTGGGCCACTTGAAGGTGCCGTCGTCGTCGAGCATCGCCTCGACGAGATCTTCAACGTGCCGCACACCGAGCGCGGTCAGGAGGAGGCGTAGTACCTGCTCCGGTGGGAGGGTGCCGGTGCTGTCGGCGTTGACGATCGCGTCAACCAAGGTGAGCGGGTCAACGTCATCGATTTTCGGCCAGGCAATGTCGATCGTCGGATCGGTGTCACCCTCAAGAGTGAGCACTTCGCGGCCGGTGTACGGGTCCACGCTGATCGCCCCCCGCAGGGGGCCTTTCGTTGCCCGCACCGACTCGGTGATCACATACCGGAGGATGCGGCCCATGACCGTGGCCCACAGGTCACGCCGCTGATTCATCGCGTTGACCGTCGGACGGTCGAGCGTTTCAGCGGTGGCACGCGCCCCGGTCACACCAGGGTCGCCAAGGATCATCGTGACTGGCATGTCGAGTGCGGCAGCGACCATCGCGGCGAGCGGGCGCCCGGAGTCGGAGTCGAGGGTGGCACCGGACTTACCGACCGCTTCGAGAGTCACATCCGGGGACATGATGGCGGTCGCGCCAGCCAGGTTCGCTTCCCCGGTAACCGGGTCACGCGTAGCCGGCTGGGCAAGCCTCGTCTTGACGGCCGCGTTCTTACGTCCGGGGGCGCTGGCTTTCCACGCGTACCGAGACAGGGACCGCATCAGGCGGGCCCAGTCCTCCAGGAACTCCTTGTACGCCTTGGCCCAGTCGATTGCCGCGTACGCGTCCGGGATACCCCACTGCCAGTTCAGTGGCTGATTCACCGACGCGTGTAGGACCGGTGCGGCCCAGTCGACCTTCCGGCCCCCGTAGGTGGCGGGTCGGTTCTTGGGGCGGTAGTCGATCGCCGGGTACAGAATTTCCCGGTTCTCCCGGATCAGGTTCCCCCGGTCGTCGCGCCCGTCGTACACCCACCGGCGGTGGTAGAACCAGGGGGTGGCTGAGTCCTCCGGGTCGCAGATGATCTCGGCGATCTCATCCGCTGGCAGTACCCGAGCCTGCACATGCCCGGTTGTCGGGCGGGTGAACAAGGCGACGAAGAACCCGCCGTCGCACCCGAACCCGAACGTTTCCAACTGGTTCCGTGCCTGCGCACCGGTCAGCGTCCGCTCGTTCCCAGGGTCGGTCAGGAAGGCGTTGACGACCGCTTGGACGTCCTGCTCGCCAGTCTTCTTGCCATTCGCGCGGGCGGCGATCTCAACACCCTGACCCCACACGTACGACGACCGAAGCCCCAGACCGCGCTTGATCAACGGGTTCTTGATCGCGTACAAACGGCAGATAGCGCGCATCTGCCGCAAACCCTCAGGGCTGAACTCATGCTCGCCGTACCCGGTGAGCTGGATCCAACCAGGCTCGAACAAGGCCCGCTGCAAGTCGGCAACCGACTCCTGAAGCAGTTCGTTGTTGTTCGTCTGCTGCGACAACTGGGTGATCAAGTGCTCGACCTGGCCACGCAGGTCACCAGCCTCGGCGAGCTGAGACAGGTCCATCGCGTCACGGGTCTGAGCTTCGGTGAGTGCCAACATCACGGCCTCCCCGCTGGTCATCAGATCGAGGAGATACCGAACCCGTCGTCCTCTTCATCCACGTAGACGTCGTCACCGAGCAACAGCGGATTCAGCAGTAGCCGGTTCAGCGCCTGAGACATGGCGTCAACGCGGTCGTCGTGGGCGCCGTTCGGAAAGGCGGCGGCTTCCTCGATCACGTCGTCGACCCAGGGCGCCAACTCGGGCGCGGGCAGGAAGACGTTGCCGGCCTCAATAAACGGGGACACCGCCGCAGCTCGCGCCGACTTTGACCCGTCTGGCTCGACCGGGATCAGACCAGGGACGGTGCGGGACAGGAAGTTGATGACGGCTGTGCCGTTGGCCTTGTCCTCCACCAGCTTCGCCGCCGACTGCGGCCACCGTGCGGCGAGCATCCGGACTGCTTGGCAGGTTTCGACGAACGTCATCCGCCGGTGGACCTGGTCGAGCAGATATGCGTGCGCGCCGCGCCGCGCCCAGACCTGCCCGCACACGTAGTCGGTGCCGTCCGTGTCTTTGAACGTCATGTCCCACGAGGTCAGGATCTCGTCGAACGAGTGCGCGATCCGAGAACCGTCGGGGCGTTCCAACCATTGCGGTTGCTCGTAGAACTGCCACCAGTCCCGCTTGAGCATGCCGCCCTCAGGTGGCGACGGGTGGCCTTGGTACAGGGCCTGCCAGTCGCGAGACCCGGCCTGGATGCGGACCTGCTCCCATTCGGCGGTTGACCGGGGCAAGCCTGTGCGTTCGTTGATCCGAGCGGACCTCATGTACTCGCCCGGCTCGCGACCGAGAGGATCAACCTCGCCCTTGGCCGGGTTGTGGTCGGCCTGGGCGGGGATGTTGATGACCCGCCACCGGTGCCCGTCCTCACGACCGAGAAGCCAGCCGGCGAGGTCGTCTTCGTGCCAGCGGGTGAGGATCAGAACCACAGGAGCGCCGGGGGCGAGACGTGTTGAGCCGGTCGACGTCCAGAAGCTCTTGGCCTGCCGCCGGTACGCCTCTGACTCGGCGCGTTCCCGGTTCGCGATCGGGTCGTCGATGAACAGCCAGTCGGCGGGGCGGCCGGTGATGCCGCCACTCAGGCCGATGGATCGGACTCCGCCTCGGTGGCCGGCGATGCGCCAGCTTGAGACGGACCCGTTGTCGGGGGCGATCCTCAGGCCGAGGTCGAGGGTGCCGTCTTGGCCTTGGTTGTTGGTGATGTGGGAACGGATGTCGCGGCCGAACTCGTTAGCGAGGTCGGCGCTGTAGGAGACGACGACAATGCGCCGGTTCGGATTCTTCGTCAGCGCCCACAAGGGTCCGATTTTGGTAACTCGGGTAGATTTCCCCTCTTGGGGTGGCATTGAGATGATGAGCCGGTCGCACTCGCCGGCCTCAACCTCCACCAACGCAGAATCGATCAGGCTCAAAGCCGGCGTTTGGATCGTTGTCGGATCAACCGCCCGAGCCAACTCACCCGGAGACCCCCACGGACAATCCCGAAACCGAGGCGCCTCGAACAACCGGGCCGCAGCCTCCCACGGCGAAACCGGGGCGATCGTCACCGAACGCCTCCCGTCAACTCACCGACCTCAGATGCCGCGATGCCGCCTCTGACGCCACCGCCTGCTGCTCCGGCGACAGGTTTAGGTCATCGAGGATCGCCCGGATCACCGAGAAGATCAGTTCACCTTGGCGTTCCGCCAACCGAACCTGCCGCTCCGCCAAACCAGCAGCAACAGCCTTCGCAGCGAAGTTCGCGGCCCGATCGCGCTCATCGGCCTCAAGCTTCGTGATCGCCCGCACATACTCACCGGTCTTCACCGGATCACCCTCAGCGGTAACGGTGTAGCTGTCGCCGGTGAGCGCCTTTCGGAGGTCCCCGTCAGTCTCGGCCACAATTCGGGACAGGTCGGCGGCGTACGCGTCGGCACGGATCGCGGCCTGTGTTACCAGCCGCAACAGCAGCTCGCCCGGATCGACCGTGGCGTCACCGAGACCCCACCGAAGCACCTCATCCCGTACCGCGACCTGCGCTCGCACCACGGCCAGTGATTTGCCCGCGTGCCGGCGGCAGGAGTCAGTGCCCCGAATCGCGTTGGCCTTGCAATGCTGACCGTCGGCGCGTCTCTTGGTGCACTTTGGGGCGGCAGCACGCTTCGCATCATCGAGCATGGTCACCGCCTTGGCATCAGGGATGATGTTGGCTTTGGGTGGTGGGTTCCCGGCCCGGCGACGCTGGGGAGCATCACGCTGGGCCGGGAACGATCGGGGTGTCAGCGGACGTTGTCGGTGCCCGGCTCGACCGGCTCAACCGGCGGGGTATCGGAGCCGTCGGCGTCGCCGACCTCCACCTCCAGTTCGCCGAGCCGAGCAATGTGGGCGTCGAGTTTCGCGTTGGCCTCGTCGATCGCGGCCTGTTCCGCTTCGGTCGGGTTTTCCAGGTCGGCGAGCATGGCGTCCCGGAAGGCGCGGAAGTCGGCGAGGATGTCAGTAGTGACGGCGCCGAGGGCGTCGAACTTGTTCCCGAGTTCGGTGATCTGTTCTGCGGTGGTGGCCATGATGGTCTCCGTTCGTTTCACGATCAGCGGCATGGTGATCAGGAGCCTCAGGTAGGTGAGGGCGCGGGACAGCATCGGTGCCTCCCGTTGGGGGTGCGCCGGGTAGGTGCGGGTGGCCCACGACCAGCGGGCTAGGAACACCTCGTGGGGCTCAGTTGCCACTCACGTCGTCGATGACGTAGTCACCGGTGTCATCGTCCCAGCGGGCGGCGAGGGTTGGCCCGCCTTCCCCGATCTGGACTTGGAAGGGCCCGTACGCGTCGAGCCGAACGTTGTAGTCGTTCGTGGCTTTGGTGACCGCCGCGAGGAAGTAGCCGAGGTCGTGGAGTTGCTTCGCGGTGAGCTTCAGTGGGGCGCTCATGCGTGCACTTGCCTCCGATCGGGTTTGCGGCTGATGTCCGCCCATGAGCCGGGACCGGAAGCGGGGCGGCGTTCGTAGGTGATGCCGCGCCGCGAGTTCGGGTTGTTCCGGGTGTCGGACTCGGCCTGCACGAGGTCACCCCACCGGTAGTACCGGCCTCTCGCGGTGTACCTGACTACCCGCACCGTGTGGTGGTTGCCGTCGCGGTCGGTCCAGCCGTCTTTGACCCACATGGAGATTGTGTGGGGGGAGACTTTGAGGCGTTCGGCGGCGAATGCGCGCGGGACACCGACGTCGTCTCCGGAGGGCATTGTCACCCCCGGTATAGCGCAATGCCCCAGACCGTGATCGGCGCTGGGGCGTTGGGCAGATTTCTTCACCGCGAGAGTAAGGCGGACGTGATCGTTTGGCAAGTTGGTGTGTGCGACACGCCGTCACATCACCTGAGCTGGTGTCCGAGAACGTAGGAGCTCTTTGATGTCTTCCGGGGTACGTCGCCCACGTTCGCGGTTCGCGAGTTCCCGTGTCCATTCCTCGTACTCGGCTTGCCGGTACACCTTGCGGCAGTTTTCGTTGCGGCAGACGATGTCCCCGGAGCCGTCCTGGGCGCGGAAGAGTTGCCGTCGGTCGCAACGGGAGCATTCGACACCGTCGCAGGACGGTGCGGGTGGGTCGAATTCGCCGAGGACGGCCATTTCGGCGCCGCGTACGGAGCGAATGCTGTCGGTGAAGTCGCCGATGGGTTCGTAGTTGTCGCACGCCCAGTCGAGCCGGTGGCCGAGCCAGTCGATGAGGTGGGGGACGGTGGGCGTGGGGCGGTGTTCGCGCATCTGCCGGGCGTCGATCCAGTCGCGTACCCACCCGTCGAGGACCTGGGCGACGGGGAGGTAGCCGATCTGGTCGTTGGCGGGGCGGAGGAGTGGTTGCCCGTCGAGTCCGGTCACAACCTGGCGCTGTTGGAGTACGAGTTGCCTGCGGACGTGCTGGCCCTCGCGGTGCAGGGTGACCTGGTCGCCGTCCTCTTCGTGCCATTCGCGGACGTCGAACGTGTCGGCGTTGACGTTGACCGGGGTGAGGGCGGTCACCGGGACCATGGTGTCTGGGGTGGAGTCGACCGGGATGCCGCCGTTGCGGACGACGCGGGTGAGGAGGTCTTCGGCGTCAAGGTTCAGCGGGGCGGCTGGTTCGCGACTGCCGGCGACCTTGTCTCCGTTGGGGCTGTTTGCGGGCACGAGGGCGTAGGGGAGGCGGGTGTATTTCTCGCCGACGCTGTAGAGGGCCAGCGGTAACCAGTTGCGGCAGGGTTCGCAGACGAGGCCGTAGTCGGGGTCGCGGCGGTGGCAGGCGGGGCATGAGCCGGCTTGGTCGCGTCCGCATCCGGCAGTGCCGCATCCTCCGGGGATAGAGCAGCGGGTGTATGGGCCGGTGTGGCAGGCACATTCGGCGGGGCAGGTGATAGCCATCGGGGTGATCTCCGTTCGCGCTCGTCGGCGTACGCTAGCGGTGATCACGTTCGGCACTGTGGAGGTACGGGCGAGATCGTTGCGAGTAGTGGGGGCGTCTGTCCGGGGAGGGTAGGCGCCCCTTCGCTATGCGGGTGGGCCGGTGCGCGTCACGGTGCCGGTGGTCATCCGGCCGTTCAGGTTCATGGTCAAGTACGCCGGCCCTGCTTCGGTTCGGGTGAGGACGCCATCGCTGACGTCTCGGGTGTGCACGTCGAGCTTCCGGGAGATGCTGATCGGGTCGCCGGGGTCGGCTGCGAGTTCGTACACGGTGGTTTCGTCGCCGCGACGGATCTCTACCCGGACGTAATCAGCGGGCCGGTAGTCAATGTCGGATTCAGTCACGGTCGCCATCCCATCGGCCGATACCGTTCGGCGTAAGCCAGCATGTTTCGGATCATTTCGGACCGATTTGGTGTGCCGTCGGCGTTGAAGAAGCCCTCTTTCGCGGCCAAGGCGTCGATCACTGCGACAGCCGCCCATGAGATGAGAAGGTTGACGAGTCGGCGACCTTTCCGGGCGGTGGGCACACTCCACATTCTACCTGGTCAGCCCATAACATAGCCGCCGGGGTTCATTCGCGTAGCTGAGTCTGGACACAGCGAGAGCCCCGCCACAATTGGGGGATGGCGGGGCTCTCGTCTGGGTCAGCCGGGTGCTGCGGGCGCGCGGCTGACCCAGGTCTCATGTTTCGCTGACGCGGGCAGGTTGCCAATCGACCCGTGGTTGGCAGTAGATGGCTTGTCGGGTACTCCTGGTGGTCGTTTGGATCTTTGGGTGTGTCCGCTGGCCGGTGGTTCGCGCCGTGGTTGGTGGTTGTTGGCGCTATCGGCTCACCGACAGTACGGAACGAAATCACGCCGCTACGCTCGGTCGGACATCAGTACGAGATAGGAGCACCCGTGATCCGACGCATCCTGCTCTCCCTCGCCATCACCGCCGGCCTCGCCGTCACCAGCGTGGCCATCACCGCATCACCCGCATCGGCGGGCCAAGTCGGCAGCGCCGACATCCAGGGCTACTGCCAGGCGACGTACGGCAGCGCCTTCAACGCAACCACCGTCGCCCCACACGACGCCTGGTCATGGCGGTGCTACCGGGCATCAACCCAAACCTGGCACGGCATCAACATGAACCTCGTGTGCATGCGGCAGTTCGGCAACTTCGCGTACGCGGTCCCGTTGAGCAGCAACCCCTACAGCTGGCGCTGCTACGTCTAACGCCGAGGAAGGCGCGGCGGCAATCGGGGAAGATGCCACCGCGCCTTCCGCTTGCCGCTCGAACTCACCCACCGCTGCGTTTCTTTCGCCTGCGGTCCGGTGGCCAGCCCCGGAACCCGGCCGCCCGCAGGTCCCTGAGCATGTTCCGCGCGCCCCGGTAATCCGACGGGGACCCGGAGATCGTGGTAACGAGTCGTCCGCTGGGGGTGCGGATGTGCCAGTGCCCGGCGCCGCCCATCGTCACAGCCCACCTGGCCTGGGCAAGGGCGCGGAACAGTTGGCGTCTGGCACTAGCGTCCATGATCGGCTCGGGTCAGGTGGTAACCGAGATGCCCGGCGGCCGTGAGAACCGCCAGAACGCTGTTCCGGTCAAGGTCCCGCTGCGGTTCGGACAGGTGGTTGTACGGGCGCATCAGCTCCTCCCCGGTTTCGGAGCGGCGGGAGGTGACGCCCTGAGCGTGCTTGGTCGCCATCCATTGGTCGTGAACTGCTTCGGCAAGGAGTTCGACGAGGTCGGTGTCGGTCATGGTCGGCATGTTGTCTCCGTTGTTGATGAGGTCGAGCAGGTTGGGTTCGTCGTCAGGTGGTGCGGTGCGCGGTGTCGGGATGCGGACCGCCCGTGGGATGAGGCCCCGGTCCCCTGCGCAGGACTCGCCGTATCCGTCGTAGGTTGGGCCGACCGGAACGGGTCGTCCGCAGCCCCGGCAGCGTCGGAGTTGCCGGGGCTGGTCAGTGAGGAACAGGGCATCATCGGACACGGTTAGAGGCTGGCCTCGGTCAGGCTGTCGGGGTGTACCCAGTTCGCCCCGGTGCCTTCGAACCACTTGACAAACACGGTCGGCATCCCGTGTTGGTTGGCGATCACCTGCGCCACCGGCGGGTCGTCGGAGACACGCAGTTGGTGCGGGCTGGTCGTCGGCAGCGGAGCCTTGCAGACGCCGATCTGGCCGAGGCGACCGCTACTGCTGCGCTGGACCGGGGTGCCGACCGGCCAACGAGCGGCGGCGGCACGAAGAACCGCACACGGGGTGCAGGTGGCCAGGTCCGGGTGGGGCATCAGGTACAGGGCGGCTGCGTTCACGGCGTCGCCTTGGCAAGTCGGATGACAGCCGCCGCGAGCATGTCGACCACGTACGCCGTCGCATCCGCGTCAGAGGCCCCGGGGGCGTCAGTAATGCCGACGGTGACAGAGACCCAAGCACGCGTGGTGTCGGTCGGATCCTCGGCGAGTAGTTGCGTGGCGTGCTCGATCGGGCCGGCGAGGAGTTCGGTTGCAAGGGCGTAGTTCTGGTCGATGGTCGCCAGGTTCGCGGTAGTGTTGTGGTCGGTCATGGTTGCCTCCTCAGGCAGAGTGGTCAGGTCAGTGCGCCGGGAATCAGCGCGAATTTCGGTCGGGGTCTTGTCGGTGCAGCGGTGGGCGCCGGCTGCGACGCCATGTCCGGTGCGAGCAGCAGTCGGAGCGACGGGCGTTCCCACGTGCGGACCTCGGGTGGGATCACCCAGTTCGGGTCGATGCCACGCCACAGAGCAGCCCAGTCAATGTCCCGGATGTGGGGTGCCAGCCGACCGCCGATGTTCGCGGGCGGTTGAGGCACCTCGACGGCCTCGCACGCCTCACGGTTGGCTTGCACTTCGGCGATGAACCACTGCTCGTGCTTACGGCACCCGCCGCGCAACTTTTTCCTTCCGGTCTCCGGGTCGGTGAGGAACCCGGCGGCAACGGACGGCTTGCCGCACGTGGCGCGGCGAACCATCGGACCAGCACATAGGGTGCGCGCCCACCTGGGGCCAGGCTGGTCAACCCACGGGTCGTACCGGCGGATGTCCTTCTTCAGGACCTCGAAGACGTGCCACGCGTCCGGGCCGGTGACTTGAGGACGGCTCCATTCGCCGAGCGAGAACATGGCCGGCTTGGTCTTCATCGGGAACAGCGCTGCCGCCATGTCCGTGAGCTGCCAACCCGTCTTTGAGGGCTCGGGGGTGTTGAGGATGGTGGCGCGGGCCAGCCACATGCCGATCAACAGCAGGTCCCCGGTCACCTCCGGGTCCGACATCAGGCCGGCAACGCACCGGTCGTACTCGCGTAGCTTCGTGTACGGGTGCTCGCTGGTCATGTGGCCTCCTGCCACGGGCCGACCCACACCAGACGCTCAACCAACCGCGACGGGATCCCCGCACCCACCCAGTGCGCTACACGCTGCTCGGACAGTCGCCGGTTGGTTTCCGTCTCGAAGCGCCGAACACCCTGTGGTTCCCCGAACTCGTGCTCACTGGCGTACTCCCGACCGCGAACCTCGGCGCCTTCCGGTCGCACGCGGCAGGCAAGCTCGACCAGGACAAGATGCACAAGGTACGCCTCAGCGGCCTTCCCGCCGGACAACCCCGTCGTGTCCTGCTCCCACCCACATGCGCATCGAATGACCGGGGTAGGTGCGGACATGTCGAGCGTCGGCATGTGTGGCCCGAGGTCGTCGCCAGCCCGCCACAGCGGGGCGTGGTCGGGACACATACGCATACCGAGGGAGTTCCACCGCCGCCAGCCCTTTGCCGACTCACCGCCGGTTTCGATCGCCACGGCGTCGTACCGGGCAGGACAGGCAAGGTAACTACACCTGCGCGCGGTGCCGGTCACCGGATCACCTGCCCAGTCTCATCAGCGAGATCCTGGGCGTCCTCCCATGTCAGCCAACACCCACACGGGTACACGGCCACGATCCGGTCAGGAGTGCCCTGAAGATTGCAGACGGGGGCGGCACAGGTGGGGCACGGGGGGCGTTGCGACTTGTCCATTGGTGCCTCCTCAGGCTGCAAACAGGTCAGGGGTACGGGCGGGGGTGGTCACGCGGCACCGCCGAACAGGTCCAGGGCGGGTTGCAGGGGCTTCGACAAACGGGCATCGATCAGGGACAGGTACGGGGCGTGGTTCTCCATGCCGATACACCGGAAGCCCTCGATTACGCATGCCTCGGCGGTGGTCCCGCTGCCGAGGAACGGGTCGACGACGGTTCCGCCAGGCGGGGTGACAAGTCGAACCAACCAACGGATCAGACCGAGGGGCTTCACGCTGACGTGCCGGGTCCCGTCCACGCCGCGAGGCCGTTCACCGCTCGATGCTTTCGTCTCGAACCGGAACACCGGCAGGAACCGGGATGCGCCGCCCGCGTCGTCGTACTCGGCCCCGGTGTGCGTGGTTCGCCACCCGGCGCCAGCTTTACCGGACCGTGGTTGGGCGGAGCGGCTGGTTGTGGTACCGCTCTGCTGGTCAACCTCGGCGACGGGGCAACCCGGAACGCACCCTGCAACGCAGGCATCCCCGTCGACCTGGCCGTCGACGTCGCCCAGCGGAGCGTGACTCATCACAACGTTGGTGGGCCAGCGACCCTTGTCGGAGTCGAAGTCGGCCGAAAGTGAGGGTGCGCCGAACGTCGCCCCACGGGACCTGGTGGCGATGCCGAGACCATAGTCGGTGCGGTCCCGACCGGGAATCCGGCAGCCGTCAATGTTGAGCCCCCCGGTGTCGTGTTCGAGGACGTTAGCGACAACGGAGTTGAACCCGGTGGACTTGCGTGCCACCACGATCGGCTCATGTGCTGGCTTAAGGGTGGTGTTCCAGCCCTGCCAGCGGTGAGCTGCTTCCGACGCAGCGGACGTAACCGCTACATGTCCACGCTCGTCGCGACCAGAGGCGCCCCGAAGGAAGATGGATCCGTTCCCGGAGGAAAGACCGGCATGACGAGAGCCGATCACCTCACGGGCGGCGAAGTTCTCCCCAACTGACCCCTTGCGTGCGTTTAGGCGCCGCACCTCGGCGGTCATTTCGTCACCGAACCCGAGGAGGAGCTGGAGTCGGTCCCACTGCTCGTCGGTGGGGATGATCGCGGCTTTGCCCTTCAGGGTTGTCCAGTGCGACGCCATCCCGTTGAAGCCGAACTCGGTATCGATCTGCTTGTGGGTAACACCGGCAGCCAAGCGGGCGGCATTCAGCCAGGCAGTGACCTGTAGAACGTCGGCGCGGTCGGCGCGCATTCGGTCGATGGACTTGCCGAGGTCCTGACCCTTGGGGAACCCCTGGGCAAAAACCCAGTTGATGCTGTCGCGGATCTCGAACCCGGCTAGGCGGATCGACATCGTCATCAAATCGGCGGTGCGCGGCGCAGCGAACGCCAGCAGGTGACCGCCCGGCTTTAACACCCGCAAGCACTCATCCCATACAGCCGGCGGCGGAACGAACCGGTCCCACTCCCGGCCCATGAACCCCTTGCCATCCGGTACGTGCTCACGGTCGCCGTTCAGCCACGCCCTTAGCGCGGCCTCGATGACGCGGGGGTGGTGGTCGGCGAGCCCGTACGGTGGATCGCAGACAACGGAGTCGACCGACGCGTCGGGCATGGCCCGGAGGACGTCGAGGCAGTCGGCGTGGTGTACCTCAACAGCACCGTCGGCGTACGTCTTCACGGTGCTACCTCCGTCCGTGGGGCAGGGCAGGGCTGGGGTGTGGTGGGCGCTCGTCGGTGAGGTGGAAGCCGTGGGCGAACCAGGTCAAGCAGGCATCCATCACGTAACACGCAGCCATGTGCAGCAGCTCTCGCAACGCGGCGCCCCATACCGATCGCGGTTGGTGGTCGGTTCCCGGCACGTCAGGCACACCTCCGAGGCGACCTGCTCCGGGGTGAGCCGAATCGACCTCTCAGCCGTAGCCCAATACGTCGGGGACAACGGGCAGAGTCCACACGCGTTCACGAACGGCTGCCCAGCCACACCGGCAGGCGTCTCACCGCAGCACACCTCGCGACCGGCCATCACGCGGTACGCCTCAACGCAGCCGTGCAGACCGCGTCATACAGCCACACCACGGCAACCTCGTACGCCTGGCTCGAGCCGAGGAGTTCATCGTCAGCACCGAACACGGTGCCGGTAATGGCCTGGGCGAACCGGTGCTGCAACGCGGACGGGCGCTCGACCAGGGCGGGGAGGCCACGGCGCCAACCGACAAGAGTGGCGAGGAACGGCTTCGCGTCGGTGTAGACCACGTCCGGGTTGCTGCCGGTCATCGTGGCAAGGACGGCGGCTCGCTCAAGGAGGACAATGCGGGGGTCGGCAGCCTTGAGGTCTTGCCAGGTCAGATTGCTCATGTTGGCCTCCTTGAGGTCAGACAATGGCGGTGGAGACGAAACGGGAGCGGTGCAACTGGGCGGCGACGATGAGGGTGTCTTGGCGGCCGTGCCGGTTCTTCGCAATGATCACGTTGCACTCGCCGGCCTTTGGTGACTCCGGGTCGTCGGCGTCCTCGCGGTGCAGCAGGATGACTTGGTCAGCGTCCTGCTCGAGCGAACCTGACTCGCGAAGATCACCAAGCTGTGGCTTCTTGTCGGTCCGCTGTTCCGGACCACGGTTGAGCTGGCACGCCGCGACAACCGGCACCCCGAGTTCTTTCGCCAACAGCTTCAAGCCCCTCGAGATGTCCCCAACCTGTTCCTGCCGTGACGCTCGAGGGTTGGTCGGGGGCATGAGCTGTAGGTAGTCAACGATGACAAGATCGAGTGACCCGTTTTCCTCGAGAATCCGCCGAGCGCTGGCCCGGATATACGCCAGCGATGCTCGGGGTGACGCGTCGATGTGCAGGGGGGCGTCGGTGGTGTCAGCCAAGTGGTTGGCGAGCTTCACCCAGTCGTTGTCCTCCAGCGTTTTTGCCACCCGGATCCGGGTCAGCGGCACGCCGGTGCTCGCGGAGAACATGCGGGTGGCGACTTCGGACTCGGACATCTCGAGTGAGAACAAGACGACGCGCTTGTTGAGAGTCATCGCCGCATGCTGGGCGATGTTCAGCAGCAGGACCGACTTCCCGACACGAGGCCGGGCGGCAACCAGGGTGAGTTGGCCGGGGCGTAGTCCCTCAAGAACTTCATCTACGTCGTGAAGACCAGTGGGAACACCGACTGGGCCTTCGTTTGCCTCGGCAAGTAGCTCAATCTCGTCGTATGCGCGGCTGGCGGCTTCCCACCACAGGGCGTCGCCGCGTTTCGAAGTTGTCACCGTCAGGTCGGCGAGCCAGCCTCGGGCCTGCTCGAGCAGAGTGTCAGCGTCGGAGTGATGTGCGGTCAGGGCGGCTTGGGTGATGCGTCGCCCTTCGCGCTCGAGAAACCGCAGGGCAGCGTATGAGGCGATAATGCGGGCGAAATGACCGGCTTGCGCGGCTACGGGTACGGCGGCCACACACTCGTGAAGGTATGGGGCGCCTCCCACTCTCGAGAGTTCCCCGGTGCCGAGGAGGTGCGCCGCGACGGTGATCGGGTCAGTGGGTTCCTGCCGGTTTCGAAGCTCGAGCAGGGCCCGGTAGATCGTGGCGTGCTGCTGCCGGTAAAACCCGTCACCTTTGCCGAGGAGGAGTTCAACCTCGGTAAATTCCCTGTCGCTGACCATCAGGCAGCCGACCAAGGCTTGCTCGGCCTCAAGGTTGAACTGCTGCGGTCGCTGCTCGTTGTCGGTCACGCGGGAATCTCCCGGTTGAACCGGCGGTCCGGCCCGTCCAGTTCCACGAGGGTCGCGTCAGCGAGCCGGGACAGGACCCGTTCGCCCACGATCGGCTCGAGCGAGTCTGCGTCGAGGTTCGTCGTGTACACCGTGGCAAGCCGGTTTGACCACCGGTAGTCAACAAGGCGGGTGATGTTCTCCTCAGTGAACCCGGAGCCCTTCCCTGCGCCAACATCGTCGAGGATGAGGAAGTCAACCTCGAGATACCGATCGAGGGCGTAGGTGTGAGACTCGTCCGGCTTCGGTCGCAGCATCGCGTTCAGGTCCGGGTGGGTGACCACAAGCCACCGGTAGTTGCGGTTCGCTCGCGCAGCAATCCCCACGAGGTGCCGAAGAACTCCGTAGGCCAGGTGGGTTTTGCCCGTGCCGGTGTTTCCGGACAGAACCAGCCACGGGTCGGTGGCCGGGTCGGCGATGTGCCGCTCGAGCCACGCCCGAACCTGAGGGTGGTCCGGCTGGGCGCTGGCAAAGGTCACCGGAACTTCGGCGGCGAGAAGGGCACCGTAGTGCTCGAGTCGCCACGCGATCGGGTCGAACGGTGGTTCGGGGTCGATGCTGTGGTTCGGGTTGATGCCCCGGCGAGCGAGTAGCTCGAACACGTTAGGGCTACTGCTGCTGTTGGGCATGCTGGCGCCTCCTGTCCCAGGACGCCTTGTGCGCTCCTGGCTCGTCGTGATTGACCTTCTGGGCGCGGTAACCGGCGCCGTTCATGTGGGTTGATCGAGGAGTGAGCCCAACAAGTTCGATCCGGAGGGTTTCGACGCTGACCCCGCGACCTTCTTTCGCTAGTCGCAGTACGGCGTCCCGGATCTCGTCGTCGGTGAACTTGTTCGAGCGGATGGCCTTCCGGACGACGCCGTTGACGGCGTTCCAGTTGCTCATCGGTTCGACCTCGTAGTAGGCATCGGTGATGACCTTGGAGCGTTGCGTTTCGGTGCGCGGCTCAGAGGAAGGAGCCGTCGGCGGCGAAGCCGTCGCGGCAGACACCGAAGGTGTCTGTAGGTTCTCCTCTCCTCTCCTCTCCTCTGCCATCGGTTTGCCATCGGTTTGCCATAGGTTTTGCTGACCATTTGCCATGGCACTTGCCATAGCATTTGCCATCTCGGCCGGATCTTGCTTCGGCTTGCGCTGCCCAGGCACCTGCGGCTTCTTCGCGGACGGCTCGTTCTTGTCCTTCCCCCATCGGGCACTGGCACCCTTCTTGCCCGCGTTGCGTCGCTTGTCGGCCAACTCCTGCACCGAGGCAGCCGACCGGTTGTGCTGGAGGTAGTCGTGGATGACCGCCTGCCCCTGCTTCGGCTGGTCGCACCGGTCACAGTCATGCCCTGGCATGTGCCATAGCCCCTGCTCGGCAAGTGCTATGGCAACTGCCTTGTCGACGTTGGCGATGCGGAGCACCGTGTTCACGTGGAAGTGTCCGTCGGTGTACGAGCCTCCGGAGTGGCACATCGACGTGACGTACGCCCAGCCGGCGGCTGGGTCGTCAATCGCCGTCAGCTTGGGGTGCGTGGGAAGGTCGATCGACACCCGGACGAAGTTGCGCATGTCGGCGGGGGGCTCACTACGGGGGATCACCCGACACCTCCAAGGTTGGCCACGTCGTTCTCCGTTCGAGTGCTGGTGCTGCGCGAGGTGTGTCGGGTCAAGCGGCCTGCTGGTCGGCGGCGATGTTCGCCCACCGGTCTTGCGGAGCGGGTTCGGCGGCGACCGCAGGCAGGTGCGATTCGAGGGCGCCGACAAGGAGCCGGTACAGGCTGACCTTGTTGCGGGTGGCGACTCGTTGAGCTGCCGCCCAGAGAGGGGTGTCCTGTTCGGGGATGTAGAAGGTCTTGTTGGGCACGTGTGCCTCCCATCCATGAAAGATCTTCGTGGCTATCCACGTGGCTATCCACACCGTATCTCCTTGTGGATAGCCACACAAGTTGTCCGGTTTGCGCGAGGGGATATCCACGCCTTACCGTGATCGGCATGACCGACGGCGACCGACACACCACACCCCGCAGGGTGATCTCTGCTGGTGACGAGCTGTGGGACCCCTTCGGCGAACGCGTCGGCACCCGCAACCGATCGGCAGTCCTCCGACAGTTCATGGCCTGGTTCCTGCGCATGCCCGGCGCGAAGCTCCCGGAGCGACCGCCCGCCCCAGGTAAGCCCGGCAACCCCGACGACTGACCGCCTCACACTGCTTCACCTACTCGCGGCATCGGACCCTCTGTCTGGTGCCGCTGTTCCGCGTCCAACCGTGCCCGTGTTGCCGCCGGGGAGTGGGGGTTGCACCGGATTCCGCACAAGTACGGGCGCCCCGGCTGCCCGCATGGGGTGACTCCAGCGTTGCAACGCAGAGTTGGCGGGTCGGCAACAAGGCGCAGGGTGGGACAGGTCATCAGGCACCTCCGGTGGACGCGGGCTGGATCTGAAGCCCAGGAGAGCCGAGAGGGGTGACAGCTTTTTGGCGCCCAAGCGGCCATTGGCGGCTCAGATCAGGCACATACCGGGCGCCACTGGGGTCTGGCATCTGTCCGAACGGCACGACACCAGCCAGTGGAGTCCTTCCAGTGACACCGGTGTTCTCGACCGCGTCATTCGGTCGGCACTTCCTGCGACAAGATGCGGTCGTCATGCTGCGTCCGCCCGTGTCCGGCTGGCCCAGGTCGCGGCGGCCGGCTCGCCGTCGACACCGCAGACGATGCACCCGTAGCCGTGGGCCAGGTGCCGGCGGCGAGCCGAGTCACTTGGGCACGCCACCACATCGTTGGGCCCGTAACGGGGACGCCGCTTCGCCGGGATAAGCCCCCGTTCGATCGCGGTCGCAACGGCCCCAGCCCCGTTCGTCACACCCAGGACTGCGTACAGGCGGCTTACCGCCATCGTGACCGCCCCGGTAGTCCGGTTGAGGCGGAGGCCGATCGCCGCTCGGGTGTGACCGTCAGCGAGAAGTTCGAGCAGGTGGATGTCGTCGTCATTCAGAGGCAGGGTGCTCACGCGGCACCGACCAAGGTCCGGGCAGTCTGAGCGCGGCGGCGGCGACCGGCAGCGTCCGCCACACACCGGCGGCACTCACGTTTCCCATTGGCTCGTACCGCCGTGTTCTGGCGGTCAAACAGGTGGCCGCGTCCGCAGTGACCCCCGAGGTGTTCCGGGGCGGTGCGGTCGACGTGAGGTCGACCCGATCCGGGGCTAGAGCGCCGCCATATACCGCGTGGCGGTGTGCCGCCCTCATGCCAGGCGCCGAGGACGCGTTTACGGGCGGCCTGCAACCTGGTTGTGACGACCGACCGGTTGACGCCCAACGCGGCGGCGGCGGCATCCACATCCCCGTCGTGTGCGGCGACAGCCGAAAGAGCCTGATGTTGGTATGTGGTTAGCAGGGGCAGCACCTGGCGCAATGCTGTTCGTTCCACAATCGCGTCCTCGGGGGAGGATACGACGGCGTTGTACGCCCACCAGTACCGTTGGAAGGCAGCCATCGAACCTGGCTCATAGTTCGCCCGTGACGACCCGCCGTGCTCCCGCTGCTCGACCCGCACGGAATCCCACACGGCTCGCTTCCCGGCCTCAATGAGGCGGTGCTCCGGAGGCCAGTGGTCGGCGGCGTACAGGTACTCAACAATCGCGGACCAAGCCCACGATGTCAGGTCGGTGTAGTCGGCGGCGAAGGTGCCAGCCATGCGGGTAGCAACCCGAGATAGGCGGCTGACGTCGGCGAGGGTGTAGCCGTGGCGGAGTTCGGCGTCGGTAATCACGGGCTCACCGCCCAGTCGACGCAGCCACACGCGTCCCACAACGGTCCGTCGAAGTCGTGTCCGTGGACTTGCTCAACAGTGCCGGCCTTGGTGCACCGGCGGTGGGTGTCGTCGCTGGCTCGCGCTCCCCACGGGGCCGCCTTGCACTGGGTGTGGATGCCGTTGTAGTGCAGGTCCTCGGCGCGACTTGGTCCTTCGGCTCGGGCGGCCATCGCAATCACCTCCGTCGATGATGGGTGGGGGATGGGTCCGGCGCGGCCCGCCAGGGAGCGGGACCGCGCCGGAAACAGCAGGTCAGCGGCGACTACGGGAAGAACCCGAGCCCTTCGACTTGGACTTCGACTTGCTCTTGGACTTCTTGCCACCGCCGAGGTCGCAGTCCTCGTCGCCCTCAAGCAGGTCGTCGGCGTCGCAGTCCTCTTCGTCGGCCGGACCGCAAGCGGCCAGTACCGGCAACGCGAGGAGGCCGGCGAACCCGGCCAAGGCGCGGCGGCGCGTCACGGCGCCCATCAGAAAGGAGGTTCAGAGTCGAAGGAGCCGGCCTGTCCGTTACCCGTCCCCTGAGATGCCCAGGGGTCATCGAACCCGCCACCCTGAGGCGTGGTGCCCGCCGAGGTGTTGCCGCTGGACCGGGCCATCTTCTGGACCTTCGCCGTGGCGTACCGCAGCGATGGGCCGATCTCGTCGACCTCCAGCTCGATGACGGTGCGCTTCTCACCCTCGCGGGTCTCGTACGACCGCTGACGCAGCCGACCCGAGACGATCACCCGTGCTCCGCGCTGCAACGACTCGGCGACGTGCTCAGCCGCCTGCCGCCAGATGTTGCACGCAAGGAACAGGGGCTCGTCGTCAACGAACTTCTGCTGCTGCTTGTCGAAGTGACTCGGGGTGCTCGCGATGCGGAACTTCGCCACCGCCGCACCCGACGGGGTGAACCGAAGTTCCGGATCGTCGGTCAGGTTCCCGATCACGGTGATCGTCGTGTCTCCTGCCATTTCAGGCCGCCTTTCGTTCGGAAGTTGTGTCGTTGCGGGTGATGCCCCACTTGTCCATTGCGTTGCGGACGGAGGTGGGGTGGTAGCCAAGTTGCCGGGCGATGCGTTTCGCCCCGTAGCCCTTCTCCTCAGCCCAGGTGGTGATCGTGAGCCGGAACCAGGACATCGGCGGGTCGCAGTGGTGGCACAGGGTGTTTGGTCCGCCGTGGCCCGTGAGGAATGGGTAGCCGCATCCGCAGATGCCGAGGGGGTAGCCGGCTTCGGAGTAGGCGACACCGGCGCGGATGACGCCGTGGGGGCGAGGGTCAGGTGTGCCTGCTGCGCAGGTGGTGTCCGTGCGGGCGGGGCAAACACGGCACAACATGAGAGCGAGTCGGTTTCCGTCGTCGCCGGTCTCCCAGTACTCCGGGATCCGCCCCTCGCACAACGGGCGGGGCGCAGGACGGTGAGCTGTGGTCGACATCAGGCCACCAGTTCGTAGATGCCGGGAAGAGGAGTGCCCGCGAGCCTGCAAACCTTGTCCCTGGACATCCCCAACCGGATGCTGATCCGCGTGATGCTCATGCCACGGTCATGGCCGACGTGTACGGCGTGGTGTTCCTCCAGAGGCGACAGGTGAACCTGTTCGCCGGCTAGGGCACAGTCGATTGCAACGTCATCAACGAGCGCGTCGGGAGCTGGCCCAACCTCGTACGGTTCAGCGTCCGGGTCGTCGATGTTGTCATCCCACGCCACCGGCGGCACCCACCCGTTCCTCCGGGCGGTGTTACGCGCCCGAACTGAGGTCCCGGGGTTGTCAGACAGTCGCTCGTATAGGTCGGCAACAAGTTGGTGCGTGTCCTCGGTGACGGTTGGGCGTTTCGCCCACGCGAGGTCCAGTACCGGTTGAACCCACTTGTTGAGCGCGCGGGCTATGCCACTGAGGCTGTAGCCAATCGCAACGAGCGCCCGTATCCGACGGGTAGCGCCGACGCTGTGGACGAACCCGGCCGGCAGGCTTGGTTGGGGGGTGACGCCGAGGATGGCGTGACCGGTCGACCCTTGAAGCCAAAGGCGCGGGGTGTGCATCGCTGACCACAGTGTTCGGGGGGCGATGTTCGCCGCGCGGGCAATGGCGGCGAGGCTCATTCCTTGCGCCTGTAGCTCACCGACGTGCGCAAAAACGGTGTCTGCGGGGACTCGGTGCTTCCAGATACCGGCGCTGATCATGCGGTCGCGGCGACGCCGGTAGGCCGAGTCGACCCGCCGGCAGTCGAGGCACCCGGCGAGACCTCGGTTGTGGGTGCCGCATCCGATAGCCATCAGGCTGCCGCCATCTGCTCGACGGGTAGTGGTTCCAGACCGATCCACAGCGCCCCGCCGAGTGCGCGGCAGTGCCGTTGGACGGTGCCGAGGAGGGTGTCGCCTCGGGCCGCCTCAAGTTCACGAATCCCGCTCTCGGCGCAGTCAAGAACCTCGCCAAGTTCTTCGCGGGTCACACCGAGAGCGATCCGTGCTGCGGTCAGTTCAGCAGCGAGGGCCGCTCGGGTGTACTCGTGTCCTCGGGTTAGGTCAGCGGGGCGCATTGCTGCGAGCGCCTGTACTTCATCGGGGGCGTCGGGCAACCCAACCGGTCGCAGGAGAAGCCGCCCACCTACGGCGGGCGCCCACCGGTACAGGGTGAACAGCATCCATGACTGCCCAGCTTCGTGGCGGGCAATCGTTGTTTGCGTGAGGTCGAGTTTGCGTCCGAGGGCCCGCTGGCTCAGGTTGGCGCGGTGACGGTAGTGAACGAGAAGGTCGCGAAGCATGAGTCTGGTGATGGCGTCGTCGGGGTGGAGGTCGATGGGCGCCTTCATTCGGTCACCTCCGGGGCGTGCCCGGCACCGGCGCACGGGTCCTTGGACCAGTACGGGCCGTTCCGGCCGATCCGGTACTCCCCGTGCGGTTGGATCATCGCCAGGTCGTTGAGGACGACGGTGCCGTTGCATTCCGGGCAGACACCCTCAACCTCGGGGGCCACCTGATCGGCGGTGACGTACTCGGTGCCCGTGTCGGCAAGGTTGGTGCAGTTCTGGCACACCGCCGCAGGGAACACGGGCTGGACCGTTGGGATGTATGACACCGCCGGCCCGCACAGGGTCAGCTTCCGACCGTCGCGCAGGTAGTGGGGAATTTTGCCCTGCTCCGTGTACCCGTACAGCGGGGTAGAGGTTAGGGTGCTCATGCCGCCTGGCTCCCGAGGACACGAAGGCCACCACGACGCTTGACCGCCCGGCGTTCCTCCTCATCCATACCGCCCCAGACACCGTCATCGACTCCACCTTCAAGCGCCCACTGAAGGCACTCGTCGATCACGTCACACCGGCGGCACACGGCCTTGGCTTGCTCGTTCTGGATGAGGGCGGGGCCGCTGCTACCGACGGCGAAGAACAGCTCGGGATCTTCCTTGCCGCCACCACAAGCGGCCCGCTCCCGCCAGTCGTCAACGGGCGCTGACCGGTGGTCGGACACGAAACTGAACGCGCCACGGTGGCTCATCGGGTGCCGCCGGTGGTGTTCGCCGGAACGCGGTCGTCGGAGTGGTCCTCGGTGGTCGCCTTGGGGGTGGTGAACCCGGGCCCGTCGAGAGTCAGTGGGTTCCGGTACCCGTACTGGTGGGCGGAGCCGGCGTCGAGGTCGATCATGGGACGGTTAGCGGCAGGGCGGGTGGCGGTCATCGGGCACCTCCAGTGGTGGCGAGAAGGTTCAGGGTGTGGATGTGGCGAATCAGGGCGTCGCCGTGGCAGGGGCCGTGGTGGTTGCAGGCGCAGGCGAGGTCGTAGCCGTCGAGGTCGCGGACGATTTCGTCGTCGGACGGGTAGGCAACCTCGGGGTGCTGCGACCGGTCGGCAAGGTAGGACTCGAACCGGGCCACAACGTCTTCGCGCGTGGCGCCGTCGCCGACCTTCCATGGGTTGCCGTACTTGCCAGGCCGCGTGATGAGCTTCGTGTTCGGCGGGAGCGGCTGGCCGGCGTACCGGGTCCACTGGATGCGACGCATTACGACGCCTGCTTGCTGGCAGCCTTGAGTTGGGCACGCAGCGACACCCGCTCGATCGACCCCATCGTTAGCCCCTCAAGGAGGGCAGCAGCCTGCCAACCGAGGCTGGTTGCGAGTCCCCGCAACTCGGTTGGGTCGGTGCTGGTCGCGACCCGTTCCAGGTTGTCCTGGATCTCGTCCCGGATCAGGTTGATGTGTTCCTGGGTGGCGGCGTCGAACCGGTCGGTGGCGTGCGTGTCGGTGATGGTCATGAGAGGTCTCCCGTCAGGTCGGTGTCAGTAGCGGGCCGTACGCAGATCACCGCGCCGGGCTGTTCACCGGGCAGGCAGTGCCGCTTACGGCCTCGGAGGTCAACCACCCGCGAGTCGTCGGCGAGGATCCCGCCGTCAACGAGGGCGTCGAGAATGTTCCTGGCATGCTTGTCGATGTCTCCGGAGGATCGGGTGGCGGGCCAGATGATGCGGCGCTTCGGGGCCGATTTCGGCAGGGCCACGCGCACCTCGAACAGCACTACGGCAGGGTCAGCAATCGGGTCGCCGTGGTGCTGGCTGCGGGCGGCCCACGCCACGGTTTGCCGCCACGGGGTAGACCCGGTGACCTGCTCGACCAGGCGGCCTCGGCCGATGTGCTTGAGGCTGCCCTTTGGCTTCGGCGTGCCGATCACGGTGATCCGGATTCCGGTTGCGGTCGTCACAAGGCCACCGCCGTGGCGAGCTGGGCGTGTACCGCGAGGTCCACCGCAGGGGACAGCTCCCACAACCCCAGTGCTCCACCGGCGGGTACCGGGGTCAGGGGCCGGTTGTGGGACAACTCCCAGTGGTACAGGGGCTTGGCCCCCGGTTCGGCAAACATCGCCCACGGGGAACAGCCGCCGAACCGGTCGCACTCCGACTCGATGTGGTGGCCGTCAACGTGCACCACCGCGACGACGACGCTGGTTGGCAGGGTGTCGGGCAAGGCCAGGCCGAGGCCGGCGATGAACTCCGACGCCGTGTGGCTGCGGGTCGAGCCGACGTGGATGGCAAGGTCACCGGTGAAACCCTTCGGCGGGTACCAGACCCGGTTCTCCACCGTCTTGCCGAGGTGGGCCACGGCGTAAGCCCACTCAACGCGCAGTGTGATGGCCTTCATCGGGACGTCTCCTTGGCGGTAGTCAGGTTCGCGGCGGCCAAGACCGCTTCGATAAGTGCGTCGGTATCGTCGGCGTCCGGCGTCGGCACGACGGATGAACCAAGGAACTGGTGAACGCGAATCCCGGCGGCCTCGGCGAGGTCGGAGCAGCCGGCGGCGCCGTGGGATCCGTGACCTTCGACGCGGCGGCACCTCGGGTCGGAGCAGGCGTCGATGAACGCCAAACACAGGCCGGCGCCGAGGTCGACCATGTTGCCGTTCCGTAGCGGCCCCGCGCCGCGCCCGTGGAGACGCCACTTCGCGGGGTGTCGTTCCGACGTCACGGGCCAGCCACGGCGGCGGCGGCCCCTGACCCACTCGTACGCCATCGCGTCCCCGCCCGTGGGGCAGGCGCCTTCGACAACGGTCAGACCGGGGAAACCGGCGTCACGGGCGGCGAAAGCAACGATGTCGAGGGCGTCGTGGACCGCGTCACGGTTGGACCAGGTACGAGAAGAGGTGACCAGCACGCGCAAGGGGCTCATGCCGCCACCGCCTTGAACGGCAGCACAGCGCCGTCGTCCGCGAGGTACACCAGCACGCCACGGCGAACCACGGGCTCCAGCGTCGGCTCCTGGCCTTCGCGGAGCATCAGCCCCAGTTCGTACGACTCCGCCGGCCGCGCTTCCGACCAGTCGTGACACCGTCGACACGCCCACAAGGCGTTCGACGGACGGTCGTTCGCGGCCTTCGCAGCACCCTTCCGACCACCAGCTTTCCGGGCGAGCCGGTGAGCAGGGTCCGTGCCGGTACCGAGGCAACCGGTGAGGGCCATTTCGCACCACCCGCCGGACCGGTCCAGTAGCACCGTACGCACGCCGGGCGAGACCGCCGGGGCAACACGGGCACGCTTCACCGGGGTAGCGGCGCGCTTCTCCGACACCTGACGCAACCGGGTCTTCCGAGCAAGCGGCGTGTACGTCTTCAACGGGGCGCCGCGCTTCACAACGACACCTCCGACGGCAATTCCAGCGGACGAAGACCGGCCACGATCTCATCAGCGTGGGTACCGATGAGCGCCTTCGTGGTCGCGTCGACCCGCAGCGAAATACCGCCGAAATCGCCACCGGGGCGCCATTCGAGACCAGGGACCGTTTCGCCCTGGTCGTCGCAGGCCGGCTCACCACGAGACGCAACACCGGTAAGGAATGACGACTGCCACGCCGGTCGGGCCCGGGTGATAACAACCGTCTCAACCTCGGTCGGGTACCGCTCGGCCACCCAGGCGAGGAACGCGGCCTCGTCCACGATCGCCACAGACGGGTGCGTGGTCGACCCGGACACGGTGATGCCGGGCAAGCGCCACGTCGGCACAGTGCCCTGCTCGCGGAACTCGTTCTCAGCGTCGGCGACAAGGGCGGCACGGAGGCGCTTCGCGATGGTTTCGCAGGCGGCGATAGCCCGCGCGGTGTCAGCTCGGTTCACGGGGTGCCGTCCAATCCACCGAGGTTCATCTCGGTCTTCAGTGCGCTGTTCACGGACCGGCCGACCTCAACGCGGGTGTTGATCGCGGAGATGCGGCGTTGGAGGTGGCGGAACGCCGCATCAGCAACGTCCGCCTCCACCCGCAAGTCGTGGGTTGCGATGACGGCCTGGTACTTCCGAATGTCCATCGACCCTTCGGCACCAAGGAACGCCTTCGCGTGGGCAAGGTCGAACTCGGCGCGTTTCTGAGTGCGGTCAAGGTCGGCGCGTTCGACCGCCTTGACCGCCTCGTCCAACTCCCGAGCCAGGGCGGCAAGTTGTGCCGCTACCTGGCTCGGGGTGAGCTGACCGCTTGTGGTGTTCATCAGGCGACGGCCTCAACCGGCTGGCGCTCGTTCGGTGTCGCGTTCGGGGTCACCTCAGGGGCGACCTGTGGCTTCCGGTCGTTCACCAGCGCCCAGAGGGTCGCGGCCTCAGCCTGGCTGATGTCGCCCTTGTCGAGCGCCGGCTTCACCTTGCCGTGAGCAGCCCGCAACTCCCGTTCGGTTGTCGCGGACGTGATCGCCAGATCGATCACCGACGCGGCCACCGACAGTGGGGCGTCATCCCCGGCGGCGAGCGGAACAACCTCCCGGTCCCCGGCGGTCGCCGGGTCGTACTGCAACGTCTCGAAAATGAACTTTTCCAGCGTGAACCCCGGGAGTGCGCGGGGACGCTGGTTGGGCAGCACGGCGTTGTGAACCGAGCGGCGCTTCACGAGGACCGGGTTGCCGTCGCGGGTCATCCGCACCCAGACGGGCACGTCGAACGCCATGCCCTTCTGGCCCTCGACCCGGTAGTCCTTCTTCCCATTGACGGGCTTGCCGTTCTCGATCAGCGCCGTTTCCCGGCCACGTGCCAGCAGGACCACGATGCCGGGGAAGGTGAGTACGGTCGTCATGAGCTTGCGCCAACGGGCGGTGGCGTCGTTCCAGTAGTTCGACGTGATGTCGATCTCGGCGTTCGGATCGGCAGCGAGCTTCTTCACGTTCGACGTGGACCCCTTGGCCCGGTTGTACGCCCACTCCGACAGCAGGTCCCAGATCGCACCCATCTGGTCGATGACGAGGACGGTGGGCTTCTCACCGCGTTTCCGAGCCTGCTCAGCTTCGGTCTTCGCGTCGACCACGGCGCCGTAGATGGCCCGCCACGAACCGTCGTGTTCGATGATCTCGTAACGGACGCCCTCAATCAGCCCGTACTCGTCGGCGGTGACTTCGGTGCCGACCTGTAGCCAGAAGGTCCGACCAACCTTGTCGGAGGCGGACAGTATCGCGGCGGACCACGACTTGCCGGCACCTTCGTCACCTTCGACAAGGACAACGGGCGGCGGGATCTTGCCAGTCGGCTTACGTGTCTTCAGTGCCATAGGTGATACTCCTCTTCGCGGCAGGTTCAGAAGGGGTTGTCAGTCAGTGGTCTTGTCGCGGTACAGGTCGACCGTCGTGGCGGTCGGATACAGGCGCCGGATGATCGCGGCTGGGGTCGGCATGTATTCGCCGTCGAGCAACTGCCTCACGCCTTCCCGGATCGCGGCCCGCTGGGCGCGGAGGGTTGCGACCTCTGCGGCGAGGGAGTCGATCAGGGCGGAGGAGGTCTGGGCTGCGTACGAGGCGTTTGCGGTCAAGATCTGGGCGACCAGCGGCGAGAACGGCTGCTCCGTGTTCGGGGCGTTCATGCGGCCAGCTCCACGGCGTCGGCAGCGGGCATGTGGTCGTCGCAGTCCTCACCGGTACCGCCCGACTGCTGGGCGATAAACGCGTCGATCTGCTCATCCGAAAGCCGGTGAATGATCAGCCGGTGTTGGCGGTACACCTCCCACCCGAACGGGGTCAGCGTGTACTCGCGGTGGTACCCGTCATCGGTCAATTCGCCCTTGGCGAGGATGCCCTTCGCTGCCAACGCCTGAATGGTCTGCCGGGCATGGTGGTCGCCGTGGAAGTGGCTGGTCGGTGCCGCCGTCTTGCCGCCGTTGTACGCGGTTCGCTCGATCTCCTCAGCCTGGTTCTCGGAGAGCCGCACCCCCTTCGGGGTCGGCTGCTTCGTGTCCTTGGCCGGGATCGGCGCGGCGGCAGCCTCAGCTTCCGCGCGCACCTCGGCCGGGGCGTCCCACGGGGTACGGCGGTACTGCCACACCAACTCGCCGTACGTGTGCCGCTGCTCGGTCGACCATCCGGCGATCCGGGCGAGACGCGCCTTGTGGGTCGGCACGACGGCGAAGTTGCCGCCGCCGGTCGACTGGCACTGACGGCCGAATCCGCTCTTGCAGGTCGGGCAGATGACGGCTTCCGATGCCATGTAGTAGGCGCGGGTGCGCCGGTAGTCGACGTTGGCGTCCTGGTCGAAGCGGATCGGGGTTGTCGTCATCGCGGGTCACCAGACTGAGGGCCAAACTCCTCCATCAAGCCGGCGATTGTTGCCGTGCGCATCCCGTCGTAGAACCCCGCAACGGCGTCGCCTGTGGCGTCGTCGTGGCACCAGCATTCGCAGTCGATCCAATGCGACCGCTGGTCGGCGCGACAATCCAGAACGTGCTGGCGGGCGGTCGGTGCTGGTCCGAGGGCGGGGAGCAGAGGCCCAATGTCACCCAAGCCCCTCATGCCGACACCCCGGCGAGCACCAGCAGGTACGGGCCGTCGAGCCCGTCCATCTCTTTACACAGCCCGTCCCAAGTCCAAGGCATGTCGTCGGTGTCGAGCTGATCGACGCCGTTCCACCGCTCAAGGTCGTCGCCCTCCGAGGCGTACTTGTCGTCGCGGTGGAAGACGTTGAACGGGGAGTCGTTCGAGTCGAACCAGACCACGAACGACCGGTCGGCCGGCTCGGTTTCGATCTTGTTAGGCATGGGTTCAGCTCCGCTTGCTGGACAGGAAGGCGATGAACAGGTCAGCCGGGACCTCGCGGCAACTCCACTCGTGCCGCTGACCTGCCAGGACTCCGCAGTCCCAGCAGTTCGTCTCGGCGACCGGCCGGGTGTCGAGGCCCTTGGCGTCCGCCGGTGTCAGTTCGCACCAGCACTCGATTGGGTCGCAGCGGTGGAGGGCCCGACGGATCTTCGCGGTGATGGCCTTCACCAGCCACCCCCGACGATCGACGGGGTGACGCGGAGGGCGGTGATGGTCGCGGTGCCGATCGGGGTGAGGTCACCGGCGTCGGTGATCGTTGCGGTCATCGCGTCGAGGTCGACGGTGACCACCGCGTCGGCCAGGCCGCCGTCATAGAGCGCGGCGTGCACGTCGTCGGCGATGTCGTAGCCCGTGGGGCTGCCGACAACGACGGTGGTACCGGTGTTGAGGCGGACGACGGTGCGGTAGGCCGGGGTCATCGTGAGCGTCATGGCAGCTCCAGTTGATAGCGGCATTTGCCCTGCTGGGCTGGGGTCTGATTGACCTCCAACACCCATGAGCTTACCCTGTTCCTTAAGGAGTTACCAGAGCTAGACCTTAAGGAGTTACTGATGGTACTAACGGTCAGGGTCGAGCCGTACGGAAGTCCTGAAGGAGCCCTGTACGATCCGGACATGGCGAAGACCGAACGGATGGGCGTCGAAGCGGCACGGAAGGTGCTCGGACTACGCGTCGATCTCGCCCGCAACGAAGGTGTCCACACCGTCATTGCCAAGCACGCCAAAGACGAAGCTGTAGTCGTGCCGATGGAGTGGTACCGCCTGGCGCGCGAAGCACTCGGCGACCCCACCGACCTGTGACAGTGGGCCACGTCCCCCTCGGCCGTGGCCAACCGTGCAACCGCGCTCACTGGGCACCCCGCCGCGCTTGCAGTACTCCCGCAATCAGGAGCCCGAGCCCGCACCCACGCAGCGCCGCCGGCAGGAACGGCCACTCCATCAACGTTGCCCCGCCCGACAACACGATGAGGGTCACCCCGACGGCGACCAGGTCGGCGGCGTTCACCGGTTACCGCCCAACGTCCGGTCAGCCTCGGAGAGAATCTGCTCCGCGTCGAGAGCCGCTTGGCCGCGCTGGATCAGCACCTCAAGCGGCGGATCCGTTTCGGTTGCCTCGTTGCATCGTTCGCACCACCGCCACCGGTACCGAACTCCGTTCGTTTCCGTAGGGAGCCAGTCCGACCACGTGTGACTTGTTGCCTCACACTCCGCCACACGGGTACACACCGGGCACAACAGACGGGTATCAGCCACCAACCAGCCGTTGTCCCGCAACCATGCGAGGGCATCGAGTAGCCCATCGAAGTGCGGGGAGGCGCCGTCGATCCACGGCTTGCAGTCCGGCTTACCGTCGCAGGTGACGACCACGAAGGTCTTGCTGTCGAAACTCACCGGCGCCCCACCTGCCCGTAGATGCGCGGCAGGACAGCGGTCGCGTCAGGCTCATCCGTGTACCGGGGGATCAGTACGGTCACCGGCTCAACCGGGGTACCCCACACCATCGGCGGTAGGTGCGTTTCGTACTGCCGCTGAGTTGGTGCGGGGACCACGTCGACCCGGACCGGGGTCGGGCGTTGACGACGGGGGCGAACCCGCCGGAAGATCCGAAGAACGGACCGTTCGGCGCCGTACAGCAGGAACACCCCGACTCCGCCGACGATCATCAGCAGGCCAAATCCGGTGGCGGCCCGAGAACCCGAGAACATCTCGCCGAACGCGGCGTCCATAACGCTCATTGGGGATCACCGCCGACCGGCAGAGCCAACGAACGGCAGCCGATCATTGCCCCATCCAGGTTCCGAACCGCTTCGTACGCCACCAGCAGGTCGTGACGTTGCGGGTTCGCCAGTGCGACTACGAGCGCGACGAAGTACCAGACCCCCGGCCGACGCTCCGGCAGGTTCGTCGTATTCCCGTGACGAACGATGTACACCGGAATGTTCGCGGCGCCGTAGTTGATGCCGCCCTCAGCCCGACCAAGGTCCACGGTGCCGAGGCGCGTACGACACTCCTCCGGTTCAACCGGGATCACTGCGATCGGCTCGACGGATCCAGGCTCAATCCGGTCCGGGCAGTCAGGTCCGTAGATGTGCATCGGGTGCGGGGTGAGGTTGATCAGAATGTCGCTCACGACTGACCACCGCCGGCCAGCACCCGAATCCGGTCCAGGTCAACGGTCGTGTTCGCCGACGGGTCGGAGTGGGTGACGCCGGTCCGGTGTCGGCGCGACCGGTACCGGCCGTGGGGGCGGATCTCCACCGTCTGCTCCGGGTCGTCATCGGCCTCGGCCGGCTGGTGCATCGCCCACACGGTGCCGCCGATCGCAATCGCGAGCAGGAGGATCCACACCGCGAACGCGGCAAGGAACTGCCCTGGGGTGACGGTCACCGTTTCGATCGGCGCGACAGATGCCGTGATCACGCCGCCACCTCGGTTTCAGCGTCGGCGGGGATCCGGGGCAGCGGTTCGGTAACGTCGTGGTCGCCACGGGCGAGCTGGTTGAGGTACGTGGTTCGGCGGGTGATCCAGTCCCACGACGGGCGGGGGATCTCCGCCAACGGTTCGGCCGGCGGCTGGAAGACCTGCGGCACGTGCGCCGAGTTGATCAGAGCATCGAACGGCTTTCGGGTCGGAGCGTCCTCGGGGTCAACAACCCGCATCTCCGCCGGTGCCACAACCGGCACCACAGACTGCTCAACCCGCCGGTGCGAACGCCGCCACCGGTCAACCGGCCCCACCAGCAGTAGCCACACCCCGCCCAGCCACGCCTGCACATCCGACGCCGGGGCGCTCGCAGGGCGCCGGTGCCGTGCCGGTGAGTGCGACATCCGCGAGTAGTACGACGGGTTCACAAACCCGCCACCGGTGTTGTGGGCCGCCTGCCACTCCCGAGTAGGAGTCAACTTCGACTCCGCCCACTGCTCAGGGTCGGTGCCCTGCGGCACGCCTCGTTGCCGCCGGCTGTCCCACCAACCCAACCCAAGAAACGCCAGCGATGTCAGAATCCCGAGGGTGCTGACGGTGACCGCCACAGCCATGCCGTCGTCGGTGCCAGTCGCAATCATCGGAACACGCCCGCGTTGGTGGTGTTCGGCTGGTCTGCCTTCTCGTACATGCCGACCTGGACCCACTCGGCGTTCGCCATCAACCGGTCATCGGCGGACGTCGGCAGGCCCTCGTACGGGTCGTCGCCGTGGCCCCGAGCCCGACACCACATACGCACACCCGTCGCGACGGCCAGGCCGATCACGAACAGCACGATCAACGCACCGAGGACCGGCTGCGACCACCCCGCGAGCTGGTTACTGGCCTGCTCCACCTCGTTCACAGCCCCAGCGCCTCTCGCAGCGACCGGGCCGGGATCCGACGGGCAGGCACCGAATTGGTGGCGATGCTGCTGGCGGAGTACGACCGGGCACCGGCGTACCCGCGCCCATTCCGTTGGGCCGGGATCCGCAACACCAGCGTGTCCTCGTCGGAGGAAGCAACAGGCTGGTTGATCTGCTCAGGCATGGGTGGCTCCTAGCGAGGTGGTGGGGAGGGAATGTGCGGGTACGGGGACGTCAGCACCGGCACGAGGGGAGGAAAAGTTCGGGGAGATGTACGAGGGGTTGACACCCAACCGGCCGCAAACAGCCCGGTCGTGCTCAACCTCGCCAACAACAGCGAGAGCAGCCTCAGCGGCAGTGAGTTGCGCAGCCAGAGACGAGGTCTCCGTCTCAACAGCGGCGGCAACGACGGCCTCGACACGGGTGAACCCGCGCTGGTAGCCGAGCGAGAAGCCGATGACGAACACCAGGCCGGTGACGACAAGAACCAGCAGCGGGCGGATCACGGCCGCACCTCAATGGCGGCGACAATCCGCACCCGCAGCTCAGGCCACCCGTACCGCAGGCGGTCCATGATCCGGTGCGCCTCATCCGGGTCCGTTGTCTCGATCGGTTCATGGTCCGGGTGCGGACTCTCGGCCACGAGAAGCCCTGACGTCGGCAATCCGATCGCCATCCGGCGCAGCACCTCAGCCGGCCACACCGGGCGAGGCTGCGACACCAGCACCCGGTACACCGTCACCGGAGTTCCCCCGCCGAGGGCCATCTGTGCGCGCTGGCGGGCAGCGGGAGACAACTGCTCCAGGTCGCGATCGGCAACAACCGGGGCGGTCATCGCGCACCGGCCAGGAAGACCAGGATGAGCGCACCGGCGAATACGATTGGCAGCCCAAGCCACAGCTTGTCCTTGACCACCTCGTGCCAGTACGACGGTTCAGCCGCCCCGTGCTGCTGGAGGAGGGTCGTGTTCGGAACCTCGTCGGCGGGGCCGGGGTTAGCCAACGCCCGCTGATACCGGGCGGTCATCCGCTTGACGGCAACGTCGACCATCTGGCGGCTCACTGGCCACCCCCGGCAATCGCAACGACAAGCGCGACCAGCATCACGACAACGGCGATCACGGTGACGATCACTGGGTCGCTCCGGCGGCTCATGACGCCACCTGTCGCCAGTAGTTTTCGTTACTGCGATCCGGCGCCTCGCCAGCAGTCGGCGGGCAGAACGGGCAGTCGACCACCGGACGCGGGTGCGCCAGGGCGTGCGCCTCCGGGAACACGGTCCGCTCCTGGTACAGGGCGATGTCCCACACGGTGCGGGAGTCGTCCCACGCCGGGTCGGTCATCGTTGGCAGGGGCCGGCGGTCGCGGGTCTGGTCAACGGTCCGCAACATCGGCGGCATCACGGCGGTCACAGCGGCACCTCCGCCAGCGCCGCGACGCGGCGGACGACGGCCTGCGATTCGGCGAGCGGGTTCAGTGCCCGGTTGAGGCAGATCCGCAGGTCGTTCGCGGGTCCAGTGCCGGTTACGGCCACCCCGCTACCGGGGGCGATGCCCGTCTTGGCGGGGGAGCCGAGGAGGTAGCTGACACTCGCCTGCCCGTAGCGCACAGTGATCGGCGTGGTCGATTGGCGTAACAGCTTGACCGTTGGTACATTGGTCGACGTCATTAGTCCTGCCCTTCGTCGGGGGATCAGGTGATGGCGGTACGTGGAAGCGCTCGTCGGATGCAGCCGGCGGGCGCTTCGTTTTGTCAGGCGGCGACTTGCAGCGGGTCCGCCCCACCCAGGCGTTTGTGTAGGTAGCGCAGGCCGTCCGCTGTGATCCGGACCTGCTCGGAAACGCGGTCCTCACCCGACCGGGGGCTCTGGTAGGCGCGGGCGCGAAGCCGAACGTGAGACGCGTGGTCGGCGTACGGAATGTCGTTGGAGTCGATCAGCCGCCACTCGCGCAGCAGTCGGAAAAGCCGCTGCTGACCAGTGCTGATTGCCGGGTCGCGGTTCAAGATGAACGCGGCCTCGCGGACGCTGTAGTCACCGTGAGCGCTCGCGAGCACATCCCACGCCTCAGCCTTCGGTGCGGCGGTCTCAAGTTCAGCGCGGGCGAAGTCTCGTTCCTCGACAGTTGCGGCCAACTCCCGAAGCGCCTGCGCGTACGTCGTCGGAAGAACGTGCTGTGCGGGAAGCGCGTACCGTCCCGTCTTTCGCAGGGACGGCAGCACGTCGTGGGTGATCCACCGCTTGAACGCCTTCGCTCCGGGCGCTTGACTCGCCAGGGCCAGGGCGTAGAACCCGGACTCGGTGACGAACCACATCTGCGGGTTGATCGATGTCCGGTTTAGGTTAGGGCTGTCCGTTTCTCGGAGGTCGACCATGACCCGGTCGTCCTCGTCGATCAGCCGCATTGCCACCGACGGGTTGCTGTGCTGAAGACCCCGGCACACGTCGGCGACGCAGAAGATCGGCTCACCGTTACGAATGAGGGTCCGGATCTGCTGACCGGTAGCCGGGAACTGGAAGACCTCGACAGCGGTCATGCGGCCCTCCGAGGCTCGACCACGGTGCCGGTCGCCCGGACCGGCGCAGTACGAGCAACCTTCGGGGGAGCGAGCAGTCGAGCCAGGTTGGCAAGCTGTTCCTCGTCCGGGGCGGGCCAGCTCGCCGCACCCTCTTTGGCCTCCGCGCGCAGGGCGACCAGGAGTGCCGGATCGTCGAGGCTGTAGCGGGGCATGTCAGGCCGCCTGCGCGTCAACGACCGGGGTTGTGAACATCTCGTCCAGCGGCATTTCGAGAATTTCGGCGGCCAGAAGGACGACGCTGAGCTTGGTGTCGTGGCGGCCGAGGCGGAGCCCGTCGAGGGTGCTCGGCGACATCTGCATGAGGAAGGCGGCCTCGATGTTGGTGCTGGCGCCGAGTTCCTGGCAGCGGTGTTTGATGCGCGGCCAGTCGAGGGTCCGTTGTGCGCTACGTGTGGCGCGTCGGGTTCGCAACTGTGCGTTGGGCATGACGCACAGCCTGCCATGCGTCGGGGGTGACGCACAACCCCGGCGCGCAGGACTTGGGAGTTGTATTTATCGATGAGTAACGGAATGATGACGCCATGAATACGCTGGGGGAGCGCTTGCAACGGGGTGATGCGTCATGAGTGACGCACGACGCACGACGTACCTAACGCGTGATCAAGCGCTGATCAGCGCTTACGGTGTCCCCATGCCAGATCCGGATCGTGGTGCCGCCTTCGCGCGCCTCATCGTCGAAGGACGCAAACGACTTCGCTGGCGACAGGAGGACCTGGTCGAAGCCTCAGGCGTCAGTCGCCGAACTCTGACCAGATGGGAAGGCGGAGACGCCTCAACGGCCGACTCCGAGAAGGTGCGCGCCGTCTGTCTTGCGCTCGGCATCAACCCGGTCCATGCGGCTATCGCTCTCGGGTACGTCACAGAGGAAGAACTAGACCGACCGGTTGAGCCGGTTCAGCAGTTCGAACCGACCGTCGAAGAGATTATCGCGATGTTCAAGGACCCGAACGTGCCCGAGAAGGTCAAGTTCGCGGGCCTCCAGTACCTGAGGTTCCTTCGGAATGAAGACGGGCCCGGATCCGACAAGCAGACCCGGGCCAGCTAAGCGGCCGTCGTTACCAACCTCGGGAGCGCCACTCGCCGAGGTTCGGCCGTTCGGCGCCGAGGGTGGAGTCCCGCCCGTGGCCGGGGTAGAACCAGGTCTCGTCCGGCAGCCGCCCGAAGACCTTGGACTCCAGGTCGTTCATGATGCTCTCGAAGTGGGCCGGGTCCGTGGTCTTGCCCGGGCCGCCGGGAAATAGCGGGGGAGCACAGGGGCCAGTAGTCTACCCGCATGATGTTCGAGGACTACCTGTATGCCCGAATCTCCGAGGACGAAATCGGGCTGGAAAAGGGCGTCACCCGACAACTTGGTGAGCTGCGAGAACTCTCCGCCGCCCGAGGCGGCCGGATCGCAGGCGAATGGTCCGACAACGACATCAGCGCTACCAAGATGGCACCCCGGCCCGACTACGAGGCGCTGATGGCGGCAGTCCTTGCCCCGAACCCCACAGGCGTCCAGCGCCGCATCCTCATCGTCCATACCTCCCGGCTATGGCGCAACCGAACCGAACGCGCCGGGGGCATAGACACCCTTGGTGCCGCAAAGCTGATCATTCTGCCGAAGAACGGCCCCGAACTGGACCTACGCTCAGCGGCGGGTCGGATGGTCGCCGGGATGCTGGGCGAGGCCGACACCGGGGAGTCCGAAACCAAGGCCGAACGGATCATCGACGCGGCGAAGGAGCGCGCCGAGGAAGGCCGAGCGAACGGTGACGTGCTCTACGGGTGGACCCGCGAGTACCAACACGACAGCCGTGGCAAGGTCATCGGTTTTGAGGACGTGGAGAACCCGGACGAGGCGAACGTGGTTCGGGACATCGTGGAACGCCTCCTGTGCGGTGAGTCCCTGGCCCGCATCACCGATGACCTGAACGACCGTGGTGTTCTGCCCCCCAGGGCGGGAGACAGGCGCAAACACCGGGCCAAAGGCAACGAGGACGGCACCAAGTGGGGCAAGAGCAGTGTGCGGAAGCTTGCCCTGAGACCGGCCAACATCAGCCTCCGCATCTACCACCGGGGTCGCCCTGATGAGTGCTACCTACCTGCCGCCTGGCCCAAAATCGTTGACCCCGACGACCACGACCGGGTTGTTGCCCTGCTGACCGACCCTGCCAGGCAGACACATAAGGACGCGGCCCGCCGCCACAAGGTCACCCACGGCATCGGTGAGTGCGGCCCATGCGGCGGCATGCTCCGGGTCACTTGGAGGGGCAGCAGTCAGAGGGCAAAGAACGGTGAGCGCTACGGGCAGAAGTCGCTCCTGTACGTGTGTATGGACCAGGGCTGCGTTGGGCGAAATCAAGCAGCGGTGGACCTCAAGGTCGACGAGTGGATGATCGCCCTCTTGGAACGTGATGACATCCTCGGCCTGCTCGACGGGGACGCCGCCGAGCAGGC